>JANYIH010000036.1 GCA_025358745.1 Hyphomicrobiales bacterium
CGCCGCGCGTCGGGATGCTCGATGATCTCGTCGGGCGGCCCTTCCGTCAGCACGCGGCCGCTGTGGATGATGTAGGCGCGGTCGATCAGCCCCAAAGTCTCGCGCACATTGTGGTCGGTGATCAGCACGCCGATGCCGCGCTGCTTCAAATGTCGCACGAGGTCCTGAATGTCGCCGACCGCGATCGGGTCGATGCCGGCGAACGGCTCGTCGAGCAAGATGAAGGCGGGCCGCGCCGCCAAAGCGCGCGCGATCTCGCAGCGCCGCCGCTCGCCGCCCGACAGTGCAATGGCGGGGGCTTTGCGAAGTCTTGCGATGTCGAACTCTTCGAGCAATTGCTCCAGCCGCGCCTCGCGTGTGGCGCGGTCGCGCTCGTTGACCTCCAGCACCGCGCGGATGTTGTCCTCGACGTTGAGGCCGCGGAAGATCGAGGCTTCCTGCGGCAGATAGCCGACGCCGAGCCGGGCGCGCTGGTACATCGGCAGCGCGGTGACGTCGTGGCCGTCGAGCGAGATCACGCCTTTGTCGGGCTTCACCAGCCCGGTGATCATGTAGAACACGGTGGTTTTGCCGGCGCCGTTGGGGCCCAGCAGGCCGACCGCTTCGCCTTGCCGCACCACCAGCGACACGTCGAGCACCACGTCGCGCGCGCCATAGCGTTTGCCCAGATGCGAGACCGCGAGCGAGCCGAGTCCGGGGGATTGCGGGGACGCAAGGCCGCCGTCGGTCGGAAGTTGCGCTCGCTCGGCGAGATCGGTCATGCCGGTTATTTCTTCTTCGGCGCGCCGGGCGCATCCACGCTGCCCGGCAGGAACAGGCCCTGCACGCGCGAACCGCCGCCCTGCACCGCGGCCTGGCCGGAGGCGAGATCATAGACCAGCCGGTCGCCCTTGGTCACGTTGCGTCCGTCCGTCAGCACGACATGGCCGGTCAGCACCACGCTGTTGTGGCCCTTGTCGTAGCTGCCGCTGTCGGCGGTCGCGGTCTGGGTTTTCGAATCGACCCGCACCGGGCCGGCGCAATCCATGTGCTTGAGCCGGTTGGAGGCGTCGGCGCCGGCGGCCTCGGGCTTGGGCGCTGCGCCCGATTTCTCCATGAAGATCGTCAGTTTCGAGCAGACCAGCTTGGTGTCGCCCTGCACGACGACGACATGGCCGTCATAGACCGCCTTGCTCTCCTTCTCGAAATAATCGAGCCGGTCGGCCTCGATCGAGATCGGCGATTTTGCGTCTCCGCCGGGCAGGATCGACACGGGTTCGTTCTTGCTCGCGGCCGACGCGGAGCCGAGGCCGAGCGCCAGCAGGGCGAGCGGCGCCCATTTCATGGCGTGGCGCCCGGGGCGGCGGAACTGGCGTTGATCAGTGTGCGCACATGGCCCTCGAATCGCACCTCGGCGCCGCTGTCGCGGGCCGAAAAGGAGTCGGCTGATATGTCGGCGTCGGGCTGAATGCGAACCTTGACCGGCTCCTTGGACACGTACTCGCCTTTCTTGAACGCGATATGCACGCTGCGCAGGAAGATCTCGTAGCGCGCGTTTTTCAGTCGCACGTCACCGGCGAGGTCGAGCGTTTCGGTCGCGCCTTCATAGTGTCCGCTCTGGGCGGAAAGACGGCTGACGTCGCGATCGGGCGTCGAAATGTCGCCCCCGATCAGCGCGAGATCGACATCGCCGGGGCGGCGGGCGTCCTGCATCGCCTTGGCGGCAGTGATGTTGTAGCCGCCGCCGCCGGGTCGCGAGCCGCTGAGGCGGGGCTTATCCATCGTGATGCGACCGCCCTCGATGCCGATGCCGTCAAACGAAACGTCGCGCAGCGCCCGCCCGAAACTGCGATAGAGCGCGAACGCGGCGAGTGCCGCCAAGCCGCCGGCGACGCCGATCTCCAACACGCGACGCAGCGCGAATACGCCTTGCGAATGACGGCGCGCGGCGACGAAGGCGCGCGCGCGAGCGTCGGCCGCGCCGGCGCGGTTCGAGGCGAGAACGAAGTTCCGGGAATCCATTGCGGCCAGCATAGTCCTTCGCCGGGGGAAAACAAAGCAACCCCGCGATAA
>JANYIH010000048.1 GCA_025358745.1 Hyphomicrobiales bacterium
GGCTACGCCGGCAAGCGCCGGGCCGACATCGCGCTGCGCACATTGGGCGTCGGCGCTTTCAACGCCTCGCTGCTGGCGTCGTTCTGGCCGGACGACGCTTTGCGCGGCCTCGGGCTGGCGGCGCTTGGCGCGGCGCCGGCGTTGCGACGGCTGGCGATGCGCGAGGGGCTCAACCCCTTTCTGGCGCACTGATCCCGCCCTTCGCCAACTTGCGCAAGGTGGCGATCTCGCGAAAATGCTCGCGCGCGGGTTGCGCGGGGACGCCGAACCAGCGCTGTCCGGCCGGCACGTCGTTCATCACGCCCGACGCCGCGCCGATTTGCGCGCCGGCGCCGATGTGAAGGTGGCCGGCGAGGCCGACCTGACCGCCGAGCGCGACGAAATCGTCGATCACGCAGGAGCCGGATATCCCGACCTGGGAGACGATGACGCAATGTCGGCCGATCACGACATTGTGGCCGATCTGCACGAGATTGTCGATTTTCGTCCCCTCGCCAATGACCGTGTCGCGATTGGCGCCGCGGTCGATGGTCGCGCCGGCGCCGATCTCGACGTCGTCCTGAATGACGACGCGGCCGATCTGCGGCACCTTCAGATGGCCGCGCGGCCCCAGCGCGAAGCCGAAACCGTCCTGCCCGATATGCGCGCCGGGATGGACGATCACGCGGTCGCCGATCAGCGCGCAGGCGATGGTCGCATTGGCGCCGACTGCGGAATCGCGGCCGATGCGCACGCGCGGGCCGATCACGGCGTTGGCGCCGATCACCGTGCCGGCGCCGATCTCGGCTTCCGGTCCGATCACCGCGCCGGGATCGACGATCACGTCCGCCTCCAGCCGGGCGCTGGGGTGGACATGGGCCGCCGCCGAGACGCCGCGCTCGTCGAAGCCCGAAGTCGGCCGCGCGGCGGAGGGAAACAGCTTGGCCATCGCACGGGCGATGGCGTGATAGGGCTGCGGCGTCACCAACGCGACGCAATGGGCCGGAGCGTCGGGCGCGTGTTTGGCGTTCACGAACACGGCAGCGGCGCGCGAGGCCTTCAACTGCGGGAGGTAGCGCGGGTTATCGAGAAAGGTCAGATCGCCGGGGCCGGCGGCGTCGATGGCGGCGACATCGGCGATGCGCTGCTGCGCCCGCGCCGGATCGCTCAGCGCCGCCCCGGTCCATCCCGCGAGTTCGCCTAGGGTTGGCGAGGCGGCGGGGGGAAAGAAGGCGATCTTTCGGGGCGTGGCCACGCGCGACTCCGTGAGGGAAACCGCGCGGCGCTTAGCGCGGATTCTTGCGCGTGGCTACGGATTAAGGCGTCGCCGCCGCCAAAACAAAACCGCGCGCCTTGCGGCGCGCGGTTGTTTGGGAATTCCCCGGCTTCGATCAGAAGGTCGCGCCGCCGGTGAAGTTGAAATACTGCGTCTGGTCGTATTTGCCCTTCAAGACGGGGTAAGCGACGTCGACGCGGATCGGCCCGAGCGGAGAGGCCCACAGGATGCTGGCTCCGAGCGAGGCGCGGACTCTGCGCTCGTCATCCACTTTCAGGCAACTCGGCTGCGTCAAAAGGACGCCGCCCGCCGGGCAGTAAGGCGCCGCATAGCCAAGCAGCCCCGTATAGTCGGTCCTGCCGTTGAAGCCGGTGAGAAGGCCGGCGTCGGCGAACAACGCACCTTTGAGGCCGAGTTCGCGCGGCAGCCCGAAGATCGGGAACTGGATTTCCGCCGTGCCGCCTACGTAGGTTGTGCCGCCGAGCGAATTGGCCTGAATATTATTCGGATCCGAGATGTCGCGCGGTCCAAGACCGCCCGGCGCAAAGCCGCGCACCAGCGAGGGTCCGAGGTTGAAGTTATCGACCAACGGCAGGAACCCCTTGCCAATTTGATCGATCCGGCCGCCCTGCACCCGCACGAAGGCGATAAGATCGTCGGTGACGGGGTAGTAGTAACGCCCGTCGATGGTTTCGCGCGCGAAGCGAGACTGGCCGCCCAGACCCGCGACGTCCTGATGGAAGTTCGCGTAGGCGCCCTGCGTGGGATTGCGGCGATTGTCGAGCGAATCCCAGATCAGCGAATAGCCGATCAACGAGGTCACCTGCTGCCCTTTCGAGGCCGCGTCCTTGATCGCCACCGAAGCTTCGCCGTTGGTCAGACAGGTGGCGAAGGCGCCGTTAGGCTGCGTCCCCGCCTGAATTCGCGTCGTCGAACCCCCGGGCAGGAAGGAGGGATTGCCGCCGAAAGCAGGGTCGGACGGATTAAAGGTGTTGCAATCATTGTACGGCTGCGAGCTCGAATTCGCGATCGTGATCTGCGACTCGTACAGCGAGTAGTTCGGCTGGAACGTCAGCTCCTCCGTGATCGGCACGCCCAGGCGCAGGTTGATGCCCGTCGTCGTGGTCGAATAGAGCGCAAAAGTGTTCTGCAACTGCTGCTTGTGGTAGATATCGAACCCGCCCGCGAGCCGCTGATCGAACAGATAAGGCTCGGTGAAGGTGATGTTCCAGCCATTGCTGAACTGACCGCGCGAGGCGCTGAGCCGCACATATTGGCCGCGACCGAGGAAGTTGGTCTCGGTGAACGCCACCTCGACCAGCGGGCCTTCGAGCGTCGAATAGCCGCCGGAAAGGCTGACCGAGCCGGTCGGCTTGTCGTCGACCGCGACGGTGATGATGATCCGGTCCTGCGCTGTGCCGGGGCGGGTCGAGACATGCACCGTCTTGAAGAAGTCGAGATTGTTGAGCCGGCGCTCGCCCCGTTCGACCAGCGCGTGATTGTAGGGGTCGCCTTCGCCGATGTCGAACTCGCGCCGGATCACGTAATCGCGGGTGCGCGTGTTGCCGAGGATGTCGATGCGCTCGACATAGACCTTCGGCGCGTCATCGATGGTGAAGGCGAGCGCGATGGTGTGGTTGACGTTGTCGCGCTCGCCATGCGGGCGCACATCGGAAAAGGCGTAGCCGCGCCGCGCGAGTTCACGCGTCATCGCCTCGACCGTCTTGTCGACCGCGGTGGCGTTATAGACGTCGCCGGCGTGCTGGGTCACGTAATGGGCGAGATCGTCGCCCGAAACCTTGGGCAGGCGCGACGTCACGCTGACGCCGGAGACGTGGTACTGCGGCCCCTCCTCCAGGCTGATGGTGACGATGTAGCCCTTCTGCGCGGGATCGTAGACGACGGCGGTGTTGGTGATGCGGAAATCGGCGTAGCCGTAGCGCATATAGTATTTGCGGATCGATTCTTCGTCCGAGGCGAGCGTGTCGGGGTTGTAGACGTCGCTGGTCTTGAAGAACGAGAGGAGATTCATCTCCGTCGTCTGCATCAGGCTCTTCAGCCGCCAGTTGGTGATGTTGTTGTTGCCGATGAAGACGAGCGTCTTGACGCCGGTCTTGTCGCCCTCGTCGACGTTGAACACGAGGTCGATGCGGCCATTCGGCAGATTGACGAGCCGATAGGTCACCGTCACGTCGTTGCGGCCGATCTTCTTGTAGGCGTCCTTGATGCGGGCGATGTCGGCGTCGGCGACGGCCTTGTTGAAGGCGCTGTAATTCTTGGACTGAACTTCGACGCCGAGCTGGTCGCCCTTGAGCTTGCTGTTATGCTCGAAGGCGACGCGATTGATGATCTGCGAGCCCTCGACCACGTTGACGACGACCTTGTCGCCGACGATTCGCGCCGAGACGCGCGTGAACATCCCGGTGGCGGTGAGGTCGGAGACCGCGCGATTGACGCTGACCTGGTCCGTGCCGGCGAAGTAGCCTTTGATGGCGTCGACATCGCCGCGGCTCGCGCCGGTGACCACGATCTTGCTCGCGACTGGCGAAAGCTCCGCATAAGCCTTCTGACCCGTGGTCAATACGCTGAGCGTGACGACGAGGGCGACGATAAGCCCCCAGATCGCCGCTCTCGTCCCCGTCAGTCTGGACAAGTTCATTGTGCTCGACTTCCCCGTATCGCCACTCAAAGCCCGGCTCCGGCGCTTTATCGGCGCCTATGCTACGCGCTCGCCTAGCCCGCCGTACGCATTTCCAACGGGAATACCGCCGAAAACACCGTCGTAACCCTCGATCTTTGCACGCAAAGAGAGAAGGTTACTGGGCTTTTACCTATTTCGCGAGTGCGTGCAAACGCTAATTAGACCGAGATTACACCATTTCCCGGCGGCGTGGCGCGCATGACACAGGCGTGGTTGAGCAAGGGTTAACCCTGGGGTCAGCCGCGCCCGAACAGGCGGAGAAGGTCGTGGGCGGTGGTGAAAATCATCAGGCTGCCGACCAGCGCCATGCCGACGCGCATGCCCAATTGCTGCACGCGCTCGCTGACGGGGCGGCCGATCAAAGCTTCGATGAGATAGAACATAAGGTGGCCGCCATCGAGCAGCGGTATGGGGAAAAGGTTCATCAGCCCGACCGAGACGGAAAACAGCGCCGCGAGGTTGAATAGCTCCCACAGGCTGATCTTGGCGATCGCGCCGGTGATCTGCGTCATGCCGACCATGCCGGACATCTGGTCGACCGATTCGCGCCCGGCGAACAGCCCGCCGATATAGGCCAGCGTCGCCCGGGTGATGAAGCTGACCTGCTGGCCGGCCCAGCCCACGCATTGCGGCAGATTACAGCGCTCGAACGTCACGTCCTTGGGATCGTGGGTGGCGCCGAGCCCGAGATGGCCGATGCGGCGCTTGCCGAGCACGCCCTGGTCGACCAGCATGACTTGCGGCGCGGCGTCGAGCGTGAGCGTCTTGCCGTCGCGATCGACGGCGAAGCGCATCTCCAGGCCGGTGTTCAGAACGACGGCTTGCTGGAGGTCCTGGAACGACTTGATCGTGCGCCCGTCGATGCCGGTGACGAGATCGCCAGCCGCAAAACCCGCCGTCGCGGCGGGCGAGCCGGGCTCGACGAAACCGATCCGCGCATTGTGACTGGACTGGCCAAAGGCGTAGAACAGGCCGGTGAACAACACCATCGCGAGCAGGAAATTGGCGGCGGGACCAGCGGCGACGATCGCGGCGCGGTTATAGACGGGTTGCGCCGCAAGGGTTCGGCCACGTTCGGCAGAAGCGACCGCGCCCAGCGCCTGTTCGTCCTGTCCGCTCGCCGCATTGGCGTCGCCCAGGAACTTTACGTAGCCGCCGATGGGAAATAGCGCCAGCCGCCAGCGCGTGCCTTTGGAGTCGACGTAAGCAAGCAGCTCGGGGCCAAATCCTAGCGAAAAAGCGTCGATCTTCACACCGCACCAGCGGGCGACGGAGTAATGGCCAAGTTCGTGAATGAATACGATTCCGTTCATCACGACAATGAACGGTACAATATACCATCCCAACCAAACGAAAAATTCAGCGAGCGAATGCAGCATAGGCATCGTTTGGCCTCCGCGGGACGCGCTTCCGCCAAGCCGCGGCTCCGCCCAAATGGTTACTAGATCGTTACTATGACGTAACGACGGCCTCAGGCCAAGAGGGCGGCGGCCCGATCTCGCGCGGCATGGTGAATCGCCAAAGCGGCCTCGATACTTTCCGGCATGTCGATTTCGCCCGCGCCGCGCATCGCGTCGAGTGTGCGCTCGACAACTTGCGGCAGGGCGCCGAAAGCGATTCTTCCGTCGAGGAAGCCGGCGACCGCGATCTCGTTGGCCGCGTTGAGCGCGGTCGGCGCCCCCTTGCCCTCCGCCAAAGCCTCCCGCGCAATGCGCAGCGCAGGAAAGCGGTCGAGATCGGCGGCCTCGAAGGTGAGCTTCGACAACGCGATGAGGTCCGGCGCTGCGACGCCGCTGGCGACGCGGTCGGGATGGGCGAGACAATGGGCGACGGCGGTGCGCATGTCGGGATTGGCCAGCCCGGCGAGGGTCGAGCCGTCGGCGAACGCGATCAGTCCGTGCACGATCGACTGCGGATGCACCACCACGGCGAGCTTTTCGGCTGGAATCGCAAATAGATGATGCGCCTCGATCAGTTCCAGCCCCTTGTTCATCAGGCTGGCGCTGTCGACGCTGATCTTCGGCCCCATGCTCCATTTGGGATGCGCCAGCGCCTCCGCGCGCGTCGCCTTGGCGATGCGCTGCGCGCTCCATTCGCGGAACGGCCCGCCCGAGGCGGTGATCGTCATGCAGACGACTTCCGACGGGTCTCGGCCGCCAAGCGCCTGAAAAATCGCATTATGTTCGGAATCGAGCGGCAGCAGCGTCGCGCCATGGCGCTTGACGGCGCGGGTGACGGGCGCGCCGGCGCACACCAGCGTCTCCTTATTGGCGAGCGCGATCACCCGGCCCGCCTCGATCGCCGCATAAGTCGGCCCCAGGCCGACCGCGCCGACAATCGCCGACACCACGAGATCGGCCGGCCAGCGCGCCGCCGCCTCCAAAGCCTGCGGGCCGCAGGCGACTTCAATGCGATGGCCGGCGAGCCCGGCTTTCAGATCGGCGTAGCCGCTGGCGTCGGCGATGGCGGCGAATTTGGCCCCAAGCTCGATGGCGCAGCGGGCGAGTGCGGCGCCGTCGCGCCCGCCCACCACCGCCTCGACGCAGAAGCGGCCGGGATTGTCGAGGATGACGCGCGCGCAGGATTTGCCGATGGAGCCTGTCGCGCCCAGCAGAACGAGGCGTTTGGGGGCGCCGGCGCTGGTCGCGCGCGATGAATTTTTCAAATCGAACCCCTAGCGGTGCTCACCAATTCAACAATCCGGGCGCGATCCATGGCCCCGAGGATCGCACCCAGGCGAGCGCCGCCGCGAACGCCGCCGCTACGATGAAGCCATCGAGCCGATCCATCAAGCCCCCATGGCCAGGAATAAGTCGGCTGGAATCCTTGATGCCAGCCCGACGCTTCAGCCACGATTCGAACAGATCGCCCGCCTGCGACAGCGCCGAGACGACGAGTCCTAGCTCCAGCAGCGGGACGATGCGGACTCCCCCCGGAACGGCCAAGGCCGCCGTCAGCGCCGCGAGGACGGTTGAAACCAGCGCGCCCGCCAGCGCGCCCGACCAGGTCTTGCCCGGCGAGATCGCCGGCCAGAGTTTTGGCCCGCCCATCAGACGGCCGCCGAAATAGGCGCCGATGTCGGTGCCCCAGACGATTGCGAACAGCCACAGGATCGCCGCGAACCCCTCGGTCGGGCTGGCGCGCAGCAGCGCCGGCCCCAGCATCGCGGCGCCGGCGTAAAGCACGCCAACGCCGGCGGGAATACGCCGTTCGGGGTCGGACGCCGCGCCGACCGCCGCCGCGCCGGCGAGCAGGACCAAGAGGGAAAGCCGCGCATGGGCGTACAGCGCCCAAGGCGCCGCCGCGACCAGCGCCAACACGGCGGCGGCGACGCGAAGGCCCAGCCTTTCGCCGCCGATCAGGCGTTGCCACTCCCAGGCGACGCCGATGGCGGCGACGCCCCAGAACACGAGAAACGGAAAGCCGCCGACCACGGTCGCCGCCAGCGCGGCGACGATCATGACCACGCCGGAAATCGCCCGGGGCTTCAGATCCTCGCCGATGACGAAACGAGGGCGCGCATCCAGCGGGGGCATCGGGTCAGGACGCCGATTTCACGGCCGCGCCCTCGGCCGGCAGCGCGCGGCCGCCATAGCGTCGGTCGCGGGTGAAATATTCGTCGAGCGCAGCTTGCAGCGCGTTGCGGTCGAAATCGGGCCAATGCAGCGGCAGAAACACGAATTCGGCGTAGGCGGCCTGCCAAAGCAGGAAATTCGAGAGCCGCTGCTCGCCCGAGGTGCGGATGATGAGGTCGGGATCGGGAATGTCGCGGGTCAGCAGCGCATCGGCGAAATGTTCGACTCCGATCGTGTCCGGGTCGAGCATGCCGCTCGCCGCTCTCGCCGCAAGCCGTCGGGCGGCGTCAACGATTTCCTGTCGCCCGCCATAGTTGAACGCCACCACCAGCGTCAGGCCGCGATTGTGCCGGGTGAGATCTTCGGCTTCGTTGAGCAAGGCGGCGATGTCGGGCGCCAGCCCCTCGCGGCCGCCAATCACCCGGACGCGCACGTCATTGGCGTGCAATTCGGCAAGATCGTTGCGAATGTAGCGCTTCAACAGCCCCATCAGCAGCGACACCTCCTCGACCGGCCGGCTCCAGTTCTCGGTCGAGAAACTGTAGAGGGTCAGGAACGAGACGCCGATCTCGATCGCTGCGCGCACCGTGCGCCGCACCGCCTCGACGCCGCGACGATGGCCCTCGTAGCGGGGCAGGCCGCGCGCCTGCGCCCAGCGGCCGTTGCCGTCCATAATAATGGCGACGTGCCGGGGCGCTTTACGGGCCGAATGCAGATTTTCGCCGAGCGACGACATGCGGGCGGAGCCTTTCAACCGGCTAAACCTGCATGATTTCCTTTTCCTTGGTCGCCAGCAGCATGTCGATCTCCTTGATCGATTCGTCAGTGGCTTTCTGCACTTCCGCCTCGTGGCGCTTGTTGTCGTCTTCGCTCTCGGCGTGCTCCTTGAGCAGCTTTTTGAGCACGTCGAAGCCGTCGCGGCGGACATGGCGCACCGCCACCCGCGCGTCCTCGGCGTATTTATGCGCCACCTTGACCATCTCCTTGCGGCGCTGCTCGTTGAGCTCGGGGATGCGGATGCGCAGCAATGTGCCCTCGACGGTCGGCGAGAGGCCGAGGTTGGCGTCCCGAATCGCTTTGTCGACCGCATTGACCATGGTCTTGTCCCAGACCGACACCGCCAGCGCGCGCGGCTCCGGCACGCTGATCGAGGCGACCTGAGAGATCGGCATGCGCTGGCCATAGGCTTCGACATGGACCGGTTCGAGCAAGGCGGCGCTAGCGCGTCCGGTGCGCAGACCGTTCAACTCCGTCTTTAGGGTGGCATGGGCGCCCTGCATGCGCCGTTTGAGATCGCTTAAATCGAATTTTGGCAACGCCGCCATGGGACCCTGTCCGATTAAATCAGCTCGACCAAGCGGGCGCAGCGATTCGGGCCGTGCGCCCGCGCCCGCGCCTGTCTCTATCACAGCTTCCCGCGCGGGATACAGCGCGATTGCAGCGCGTTCGCGTCTCGTCACCGGGCCGACACAAGAATCTGGGCAAGAACGGTCAGTCTCGGCCCAGAACGGAACCACGCCATGTCCCGCGAGCGCGAAGACCCCGCAACCCGGCGTTATCGCGCCCTTTTCATTTCGGATATGCATCTGGGAACGCGCGGTTGCCAGGCGGAGATCATTCTCGATTTCCTGCGCCACAACGACGCCGACACGATTTTCCTGGTAGGCGACATCATCGACGGCTGGCGCATGCGGGCGAGTTTCTATTGGCCGCAAACGCATAACGACGTCATCCAGAAACTATTGCGAAAGGTGAGACGCGGATCGCGCATGATATTCGTGCCCGGCAATCACGACGAATTCGCGCGCCAGTTCATTGGCCTGACCTTCGGCGGCGTCAAAATCGCCCGCAACGCCAAATATACGGCGGCGGACGGCAAGATTTATCTTGTGATGCACGGCGATGAATTCGACGTCGTCGTGCGTCATTCCAAGTGGATCGCCTTCTTCGGCGACGGGGCCTACGATTTCGCCATCTTCGTCAACACCCATTTCAACGCCGTGCGGCGACGGCTCGGCTTCCCCTATTGGTCGTTTTCCGCCTGGGCCAAGCTGAAGGTCAAGAACGCGGTCAATTTCATCGGCTCGTTCGAGACGGCACTCGCCGATGAGGCGCGACGGCGCGGCGCCGACGGCGTGATCTGCGGCCACATCCACCATCCCGTGATCCGCGACCTCGACGGCGTCACCTATGTCAACACCGGCGATTTCGTCGAATCCTGCTCTTATGTCGTGGAGCATCCCGACGGCCGGCTGGAAGTGCTCCGCTGGTCGACGCCGCGCCTGCCGGCGATCGCGGCCACGTCCGAGCCCGCCGCCGAGGAGGCGGACGCCCTGTTCGAAGCGGTCTGATGCGGATTTTGCTGGCGACCGACGCCTGGCGGCCGCAGGTCAATGGCGTGGTGCGCACGCTGGAGAACATGACGCAGGCCGCGACCGCGCTGGGCGCCTCGTTCGAATTCATCACGCCCGACGCCTTTCCAACCTTCCCGCTGCCCACTTATGCTGAGATCCCGGTGGCGATCCCGAATTTCCGCGAGGTGGCGCGGCGGATCGACGCCTCGGGCGCCGACCACGTGCATATCGCGACCGAAGGCCCGATCGGCTGGGCGGCGCGACGCTATTGCCTGGAGCGCGGCCGGCTCTTCACCACCGGCTACCACACACGGTTTCCCGAATATGTGCGCGCCCGCACGATGATTCCCCAGGATTGGACCTACCGTCTGCTGCGGCATTTCCATGCCCCCTCGGCGGCGGTGATGGCCCCGACGCCCTCAATCCGCGACGACCTGACGCGCCGGGGTTTCACCGCCGTTCGGGTCTGGACGCGCGGCGTCGATCACGCGCTGTTCCGGCCCAGGCCCCGCTGCGACCTCGGCCTGCCCCGCCCCGTGTTTCTCTATGTCGGCCGCATCGCCGTGGAGAAGAACCTCGAAGCGCTGCTGTCGCTCGACCTGCCGGGCTCGGTCGCGCTGGCGGGCGAGGGCCCGGTGCGCGAGCGGCTGGCGCGGCGCTACGCCCACGCGCATTTTCTGGGGCCCCGGTTCGGCGAGGCGCTGGCGCAGACCTATGCGAGCGCCGACGTCTTTGTGTTTCCCTCCCGCACCGACACGTTCGGAATCGTCCTGCTGGAGGCGCTGGCGAGCGGGCTGCCGGTGGCCGCGTTTCCCGTCCCCGGCCCGCTGGACGTCATCGGCAGCAGCGGCGCGGGCGTGTTGAGCGAGGATTTGCGGCAAGCGTGCCTGGGCGCGCTCGACATTCCCCGCCAAGCGGCGCGGGCGCGCGCGCTCGAATTCAGCTGGAGCGAGAGCGCGCGCCAGTTCCTCGGCCACATCGCCGAGCGGCGCGCGGTCCTGCTCAACCAAACCGCGTAAAGCCGCTTTCGAGATCGTGCGCGTCTAGCTGGACCAGCGCGGCGAAGCGGTGTTCGAGCCCGCCTTTGCGAGATCGCGGCGGCTCGACCTCCTCGCGCGCCGAAAGAATGCCCGCGCGCGCGCGGGCGTCGGCGAGTTGCCCGACGATTTCCCCCGTGCGCTCCGATTCGAGCCGCCGCGCCCGCTCGACTTCGCCCCGCAGTGCGCGCGCCTCGATCCGCTCCAGCGCGGCGAGAATGCGCGCGACATCGTCGGCGCGCTGCCGGCGGGCGAAGTCGACGAGGAAGCGACGCCCCTTGTCCGTCTCCATGACGGCCGCCGCGATGGCGGCGAACTCGGCCTTGGGAAGGGGCGTCGACAAAGTCGTGGTCCCTAGATAGATACGGCGAGATGGGCGGCGCCGCGCTCGTACCCTGGTCGCCAGAGCCGATTCGACAGCGCGATTTGCATCGACTTCTGGGCGAAATTGGCGAAGATCATCGCGAGTTTGCTTTCCTGTCGACCGCCGCTTTCGCCAAACGACCCTCGTTGCGTCGTGTTTGAGCAATAACGTCCGCACGCCTCGCCAATTCTAAATGACGAGGCCGATATAGAACTTGCCCTTCCACCCCGGATATTTGCGCGAAGTCTCTCTTTATCGCTTGAAAATTGCTCGTAGCTGGCGCGGCGCCGTCGCGCCGCATGCCAAACCCGCGCGCAAACGAAACCACTGCGCCGCCACGCATCTCTTTTCTCGCACGCGTCGGTGCAAAAACGGGGTTCCCGCGAACTCCCGCCACGGCTACATGGAAAGGGGCTGACCGGAGGCGCATAGGACATGGCGGGCGCAATGCGCACAGGAAGCGGGGGTCGGCTAGACCGGACGCGGGTCATCAACTTCTCCTTCGACGGCAAGCGCTTTCAGGGGCTGGCGGGCGACACGCTCGCCTCGGCGCTGATCGCCCATGGCGTCCACCTGATGGGGCGCTCGTTCAAATATCATCGGCCGCGCGGTCCGCTGTCGATGGGTTCCGACGAGCCGAACGCGCTCGTCACCGTCGACGCCGGCAAAGGCCGGCTGACGCCGAACCTGCGCGCGACCCAGGTCGAGATCTACGAGGGCCTGCGCGCCCGGTCGCAGAACGCCTGGCCGTCGCTGAAGCATGACGCGATGGCGCTCAACGGCGTTTTCTCGGCGTTTCTGCCGGCCGGCTTCTATTATAAGACGTTCATCGGGCCGAAGGGCGCGTGGGAGCATATCTACGAGCCCGCGATTCGCCGCGCGGCGGGTTTAGGCGTCGCGCCGACCGAACCCGACCCCGATCATTACGCCTACGAGCACCGCCATTGCGAAGTCGCCGTCGTCGGCGCCGGCCCGACGGGTCGGGCCGCCGCCCGGGCGGCGGCCCGCGCGGGCGAGCGGGTCATCCTGTTCGACGAGCAGGTCGAATTCGGCGGCTCCGCGCTCGCCGATTCGCATACGACGATCGAGGGCAAGCCGGCGACGGAATGGGCAGCGCTGGTGGTCGCGGAACTGTCGGCGGCGCCGAATGTGACGCTGCTGCCGCGCACGCAGGTGTTCGGCTATTACGCGCAGAATTTCCTCGCCGCCGAGCAGCGCGTCACCGACCACATCGCCTATCCCGACCCCAAACTTCCGCGCGCACGGTTCTGGCAGGTGCGGGCGAAACGGGTGATCGTCGCCGCCGGGGCGCACGAACGGCCGCTGGTGTTTCCCGACAACGACCGGCCGGGAATCATGCTGGCGGATTCGGCGCGCACGCTCGCCGTGCGCTACGGCGTCAAGCCGGGCTCCCGCATCGTCGTCGCCACCAGCCATGAGGGGGGCTATCGCGCCGCGCTCGATCTGGCCGACGCCGGCTGCGAGATCGTCGCGATCGTTGATTCGCGCGCCGAAGCGTCGTGGGGGCTGGCCACCGCGGCGCGCGCGCGCGGCCTGCCGATCGAGACGAACGCTGTTATCCTGGGCTCGCGCGGCGGCCTGCGGGTGACGCACGCGCTCGTCGCGCGCAAATGGTCGGACGGAAACCCGGGCCAGCCTGACGCCCTTCCCTGCGACCTCATCGCCATGACCGGCGGCTGGACGCCGAGCGTGAATCTGTTCTCGCAATCGCGCGGCAAGCTCAAATTCGACCCCGCAACGCAGACTTTCCTGCCCGGCGAGCCGGCGCAGACTATGGTCTGCGTCGGCGCCTGCGCCGGCGTGTTCGATCTGGGCCAGGCGCTAGCCGACGCCACGCGCGCCGGGGCCGAGGGCGCGCAGGCGCCGCAAGCTGACGGCGCCGACGCGTTCGGCCCCGGCACGCTGGGGCTGGTCGCGCCGCTGCCCGAGGAAAAGCTCACCAAGGCGTTCGTCGACTTCCAGAACGACGTCACCGCGCGCGACATCAAGCTGGCGACGCGCGAGGGGATGGCCTCGATCGAGCACATCAAGCGTTACACCACGACGGGCATGGCGACCGATCAGGGCAAGACCTCCAACATGAATGCGCTGGCGATCGCCGCCGATGCGCTGGGCCGCGAGATCGCGCAGGTCGGCCTCACCACCTTCCGCCTGCCCTACACGCCCGTCACCTTCGGCATTTTCGGCGGGCCCTCGAAGCGCGAAATGCTCGATCCCGTGCGCGAGACGCCGATCCATCCCTGGTATGTCGCAAGAGGCGCGGTGTGGGAGGAGGCGGGCCTGTGGAAGCGCGCGACCCGCATCCCGCTGGCCGGCGAGACGCCGGAGCAGACGGTCACGCGCGAATGTCTGACCACCCGCGCCAAGGCCGGGATCATGGACGCCTCGACCTTGGGCAAGATCGAAGTCGTCGGCGCGCAAGCGGCCGAATTCCTCAATCGCCTCTATATCAATTCCTTCGCCAAGCTCGGCGTCGGGCGCTGCCGCTACGGGTTGATGCTGAACGAGACCGGCTTCATCTACGACGACGGCGTGGTGATGCGGATGGCGGACGACCGCTTCCACCTCACGACCACGACATCGGGCGCGGCGCATGTGTTCGCGGTGATGGAGGATTACCTGCAAACGGAGTGGCCGAACCTGAAGGCGCGGTTCACGTCGATTACCGAGCAATGGGCGACCATCGCCGTCAACGGGCCGCTGGCGCGCGATATTCTGGCCCCGCTGGTCGAGGGCATCGATATGTCGAACGCCGCCTTTGCGCACATGAGCGTGCGCGAGGGCAAGATCTGCGGCGTCCCGACCCGGCTCGCCCGCGTCAGTTTCACCGGCGAGATGGGCTTCGAGGTCAACGTGCCGACCGACTATGGCCTGGCCGTGCAGGACGCGATCTGGCGCCAAGCCGAGCCGCGCGGCGCCTGCGCCTATGGGCTCGACACGCTGCTGCGGCTGCGCGCCGAGAAGGGCTTCATCGTCGTCGGCCTGGAGACCGACGGCACGGTGACGCCCGATGACGTCGGCATGGGCAAGATGATCGCGATGTCGAAGCCCGATTTCGTCGGCAAACGCTCGCTGGCGCTGGCCGACCTCAAGCGGCCGGGGCGCAAGCAGTTCGTCGGCCTGCTGGCGGAAAATGCGCAGCATCGGCCCGACGAGGGCGAGCAGATCGTCGGAGCGGAAAAAACGCCGCCGGGGACAAAGGCGCTCGGCCATGTCACCTCATCTTATATGAGCGCGACGCTGGGGCGCTCGTTCTGCCTCGCCATGCTTGCCGACGGCCGCGCCAGGCTGGGCCAGACGGTCTACACCGTCGGGCTCGAAGGCGCGCATCCCGCGAAGGTCGTCGAGCCGATGTTCTACGACAAGGAGGGGCTGCGCCTTGACGCCTGAAGTTGTTCGCCGCTCGGTCCTCGACGGCCGCCCGCTGCCCGCGACAGGGCGCGTCAAAGCCTATCCGCTGCCTTTCGCCACGCGGCTCAATCTGCGCGGCAGTCCCGATGTGGTCGAGCCGGTGCGCAAAGCCTTCGGCGTCGCGCCGCCGACGCAGCCGATGGGCTCGGCAAGTGCTGGCGAACGCGCCGCGCTGTGGCTCGGGCCGGACGAGTGGTTGTTGCTGGCGGAAGAGAACGCGGGCGATCTCATGGGGACACTTACGAGCGCGCTGGGCGGCGTGTTTCACAGTCTCGTCGATATCTCGCACCGACAGGTCGGCATCGCGATCGAGGGGCCGGGCGCAGCGCGGCTATTGGCCGCCGGCTGCCCGCTCGATCTCGATGCGCGCGCGTTCCCCGTCGGCATGTCGACCCGCACGCTGCTGGTGAAGGCCGAAATCGGCTTGTGGCGGCGCGAGGAGAATTTTTTCCGCATCGAGGTCCTGCGCTCGTTCGCGCCTTACGTCGCGCGCATTCTTGACCTAGCGGCGAGGGATCAGGGCTGAAGCTCGCGCTGGGCCTCGACGCCGCCTGGACCGCGACCGAGCCGAGCGGCGTCGCGCTGGCGCGAGAAGAAGCGGACGGCTGGCGGCTGCTGGCGGTCGAAAGCTCCTACGCCCGGTTTCGCGAGCGCGCCGCCGGCCGGACGCCGGAAGCCGCGCCGCGCGGCGAGCCGCCGGATGTGGGCTCTCTGCTCGACGCCTGCCGAAAACTGGCGGGGCGCGCGCCCGACCTCGTGGCGGTGGACATGCCGTTGGCGCGGACGCCAATCGTCGGGCGGCGGGCGAGCGACCTTGCAGTCTCGCGCGCTTATGGCGCAGCGAAGGCCGCGACCCACTCGCCGAGCGCCTTGCGGCCGGGCCGGCTGTCGGACAAGTTACGGGCGGATTTCGAGCGCCAAGGTTTCGCCCTATGCGCGGCCGAGGGCGTGCACACGCCCGGCCTGATGGAGGTCTATCCCCACACCGCGCTGCTGGCGCTGACCGGCGAGCGGGTGCGTCTGACCTACAAAGCCGGCAAGACGACGATCTACTGGCCTGGGATCGCGCTGGAGGAGCGGCGCACGCGACTGCGCGACGTCTGGCGGGGCATTGTGGCGGCGCTTGACGCCCAAATCGCCGGCGTCGCCGAGGCGCTGCCGCCGCCTTCGCCCCAGATCAAGGGCCGTGCGCTAAAAGCCTACGAGGACCAGCTCGACGCAGTCGTGTGCGCCTATGTCGCGATCGCGGCGCTGCGCGGCCAGGTTCGCGCCTATGGCGATGATATTTCGGCGATTTTCGTGCCCGAAAGCGTTCCTTAACTCAGATTTGCAACTTTGTGCGCGCGTGCCTTCTCGCGACGGCGGCGCCGCTTCGCCCTCATTCCGGCGGGTTCGGCCGACATAGACGCGCGCTCGTCCAGGACCTTTGTATGGAAACCCGAGCTAATTTCATCGCTATCGGCGCGTTTACGCTGGCTGTCGTCGCCGGCGCGTTCCTGTTCGTGCTGTGGATGGCAGGTTACGGCGGCGCTTCCAATCTCGCGCGCTACCGCGTCGTATTTCAGGGTTCGGTGTCGGGCCTCGCGCGCGGCGGAATTGTGTTGTTCAATGGCTTGCGCGTCGGCGAGGTGAAGTCGGTCGATTTCCTGAAACACGATCCCGGGCGCGTCGCCGCCGAAATCGAGGTCGACAGCCGCATTCCCGTGCGCGAGGACACCAAGGTCAGGCTGGAGATGCAGGGGCTGACGGGGGCTTCGGCGGTGGCGATGACGGGCGGCGCGGCCGATGCGAAGCCGGTCGCGGCGAAGGACGGCGAACCGCCGACGTTGAACGCCGAGCCGAGCCAGATCCAGAACCTGCTCGTCAATGTGCAGAACATTTCGGCCAAGGCGGATTCGGTGCTGACACGCGCGGACCAGCTGTTCGCCGACAGCGGGCCCGGGTTCACCGACACCATGAAGAACATCAACACGTTCTCGAAATCGCTCGGCGACGCCTCCAGCGGACTGTCGGGGGCGATCAAGGGGATTGGTGAGATTGGCGAAAAGATCGGGCCGCTCGCCGGCCGGCTGGAGAAAATGACCGACCACGCCGACAAGCTGCTCGCCGTCGTCGATGCGGCGAAAGTGCGCCGCAGCGTCGACGACGTGGCCGCCTTCGCCGCCTCGCTCGGCGACAAGGACGGGCCGACGCAAAAGGCGCTCGCCGACGCTGCCACGCTAGTCAAGCACCTCAACGACACCGCCGCCAAACTCGACGCGGCGCTGACCGACGTCGATGCGATCGCCAAGGCGTTCGACGCGAAGAAGCTTGGGGCTTTGGTCGAAGGCGCGGCGGCGGTCGGCCAGACCCTGTCGGACAACCGCGGCAATCTCGACCACACGCTCAAGGACGCGGCCGAGATCGCCGCCAAGCTGAAGGATTCCGCCGACAAGGTCGACGGGCTGATGACCAGCGCCTCGGGGTTCCTGGGCTCGTCAGACACGAAGGGCGCGCTAGCTCAAGTCGGCGACGCCGCCGATTCCATCAAGAAGCTCGCCGACCAGATGAACCTGCGCGTGCGCCAGATGTCCACCGGCCTCGTCAGCTTCAGCAACTCCGGACTGAAGGACTACCAGGCGATGGCGGTCGACGCGCGCAAGACGCTGACCGACCTCGACCGCGTCATTCTCAGCATAGAAAAGCACCCGGCGCAGCTTATTTTCGGGACGAAGTAGCGCGCGGCCATCCCGTAAGCGAGCCTTGGCGGCGTCGATCGACGCGCCGGGGAGTTTGCGCCAATGACCCCCAGATTTTTCCGCGAAGGCAAATTGCCTGGCGCTTTGGGCTTCGACAATCGCCCGTCGCCGCCCTGGACGATGCTGCCGCTTAAGGCGAAGCGGACGGTCACGCTGGCGGACGGCGCCGGCCTGAAGGTCGGCTTGCAAAACGCGACCGACAGCCAGTTCGTCGGCGTGCGCGAAATCGCCGCCAGCGCGGGCGGGCGCGTGTTCGAACTGGAGGGGTTGGGCGCGAAGACCGTCTTTCTCGAAGCCGCGAATGCAAGCGGCGCGAAGCAGGCTTCGCTTGAAATCACCGTCAAGGCGCAGATGCGGCTGGCGACCTATTTCGGTTTCGTGTTCGACAGCGCGGGGCGGGTGACGCCGCGTGGCTACAGCGACGCGATGGAGATCATCGCCGGCGCGAACGCGTTCGTCACGCCGCAGACCAACGTCGAGATGTATCGCGCCGATTCGGGCGGAGTGCGCCTGCCGTTCGAGCTTCGCGGCGGATTTCCGGCGGAGGATTCGGCTTTCAACGTGCCTAAAACCTGGATGCGCGGCGGGGCGGGCCCGATGCCCTGCATTTCCAGCCGTCCGCTCGGACCGAAAGGCTGCGTGATCGAGACGAACGTCGTCGCGCCGCTGACGCAGACCGATTTCGACGGACTGATCGACTATCAGAAATTGCAGGCGACGCTCGCCAAGCTGGACCCGAAATTCGACTACAATATCCTGTTCGTCCGCAATTTCGCGACCCGCACCGGCCTCGCGGCCGGAACTGGCGGCTTCACGCCCCCGGACGTCAAAGGCGTGGAACTCAACATCTGCATCCTGCCGGATAGCGCGCGCGGCCATACGCTGGCGCACGAATTGTGCCATTATCTGCTGCGGAAATCGCCGCCGAGCGGGCCGGGCCATCATTCCAACGACAAGCGCGACCTGATCTACGACGCGCCGGGCATCAACAGCGTCTGGATCTCGAAGGATCAGGCCAACGTCATCAACCCGTCCGGCTACCCCTGATCTTCCGCGATCGCGCTCAGATCCTCCAGCCTCCTCGCCCAATGCGCCAGCATGAGATTGAGCCAGCCGCCGACTTGCGCCAGCGGGCGCGGATCGAGATGGTGGCGGCGCTCGCGACCGCATCGCTCGACCCGCACGAGGCCCGCGCGCCGCAGCACCTGCAAATGCTCGGAGACGGCGGGCCGGCCGACCGGCATGTCGGCGGCGAGTTCGGACGCGGTGCGCGCGCCGGTGCGAAGCTCCATCAATAGGCGGCGGCGGAGCGGATGGGCGAGCGCGTCGAATATGTCGGGGTCAGACAGGGGCGCCTCCGAAATGCGTCGGGCTTTTCCGACGCAATAGAGAGGTTTCTTGCGCGAGAAAAGGCAGGCGTCGCGGCGGAGTTGGGCCAAGGCGCAGATAACATATTGTCATTTCAAACATTTTCCCTCCCTGCGGCCGGCCTCGTCCTTTCGTCAAAACGAGACCGCTCGCCGTTGCGCGGGGCGCGACGCCATGTTACCTGACCGCCGCCGCGGGCTTCCCGCCGCGCGGCGGGACATCTTGGACCTCGACAAGCGAAGCCCTCCGGTGCGAACTGGATCGTTGCCGCCTGTCGCAACTAGGGCGGCGCCTTGGCTGAGGAAAGCGAACACGTTTCGGGCGTAGCCGGACGTTATGCGTCCGCGCTCTATTCGCTCGCCCACGACCAGCGCCAGACCGCCGAGGTCGCGGCCGCGCTCGCCACGCTCGACGCGATGATCGCCGCCAGCGCCGATTTGCAGCGGCTGGTGCGCTCGCCGGTGTTCTCGTCGGCCGAGCAGACCAAGGCGCTCAACGCGCTGCTGGCGCGCGCGGAGATTTCCGGCGTCGCCGCCAATTTCGTCCGCCTCGTCGCGCAAAAGCGCCGCCTGTTCGCGCTGCGCGACATGATCCGCGGCTACAACAAGCTTTACGACGCCGCCCGCGGCGTCACCCGCGCCGAGGTCACTAGCGCCGCGCCGCTGTCGGATGAACAGGTCGCCGCGCTGAAGGATCAGTTGCGCGGCACGGCCGGCGGCAAGGACGTCGATCTCGCCGTCAAGGTCGATCCCGCCATCATCGGCGGCCTCGTCGTCAAACTGGGGTCGCGCATGGTCGACGGCTCGCTTCGCACCAAACTCAACGCCATTCGAACCGCTATGAAAGAGGTCGGCTGATGGACATCCGCGCCGCTGAAATCTCCTCCATTCTAAAAAGCCAGATCGCCAATTTCGGCGCCGAGGCGCAAGTCACCGAAGTCGGCCAGGTGCTGAGCGTCGGCGACGGCATCGCCCGCGCCTACGGCCTCGACAAGGTGCAGGCCGGCGAGATGGTCGAATTCGAGAACGGCACGCGCGGCATGGCGCTGAACCTCGAAGCCGACAATGTCGGCATCGTCATTTTCGGCTCCGACCGCGAGATCAAGGAAGGCCAGACGGTCAAGCGCACCGGCACCATCGTCGACGTGCCGATCGGCAAGGGCCTTTTGGGCCGCGTCGTCGACGCGCTCGGCAATCCCATCGACGGCAAGGGGCCGATCCCGCATGAGAAGCGCGCCCGCGTCGACGTGAAGGCGCCCGGCATCATCCCGCGCAAGTCGGTCAACGAGCCGATGGCGACCGGCCTGAAGGCGATCGACTCGATGATCCCGATCGGGCGCGGCCAGCGCGAGCTGATCATTGGCGACCGTCAGACCGGCAAAACCGCCGTCTGCATCGATACCATCATTAATCAAAAGGGCGGCGATGTCGTTTGCATCTACGTCGCCATCGGTCAGAAGAAGTCCACCGTCGTCAGCGTGGTTGAAACGCTGGAGAAGTACGGCGCGATGGATTACACGATCGTTG
>JANYIH010000056.1 GCA_025358745.1 Hyphomicrobiales bacterium
CCTTCATCGGTTGGGCATCGAGCGGCTCGCAGCCGGCCCACATCTGCGCGGCGAGGCGTTTGTATTCGAGGCAGGCGGCATCGACCTCGGGGGTCGAGTCCATCTCGAACAAGGTGCATTTCTTGAGGCGGCTGCGGCGGATCGCGTCGAGATCGGGGAAATGCGCGACGCGCTTCAGGCCGATGGCGGCGTCGTAACGATCAATCTCGTCGGTGCCGGCGCTGCGGTTGGCGATCACCCCGCCCAGCCGCACGCCGTAGTTCTTCGCTTTCGCCTGGATCGCCGCGACGATCCGGTTCATCGCAAAGATGGAGTCGAAGTCGTTCGCCGTGACGATCAGCGCACGGTCCGCATGTTGAAGCGGCGACGCGAAGCCGCCGCACACGGCGTCGCCGAGGACATCGAAGATGACGACGTCGGTGTCCTCGAGCAACCTGTGCTCTTTTAACAGCTTGACGGTCTGGCCCACCACGAAGCCGCCGCAGCCCGTGCCCGCTGGCGGTCCGCCAGCCTCGACGCACATCACGCCGTTATATCCTTCTGCGACGAAATCCTCCGGCCGGAGTTCTTCAGTGTGGAAATTCACGGCTTCGAGCGCATCAATCACCGTCGGCGTGAGGCGCTTGTTGAGGGTGAAGGTCGAATCGTGCTTGGGATCGCAGCCGATCTGCAAAACGCGCTTGCCGAGCTTGGAGAAGGCGACCGAAAGGTTGGAGGACGTCGTGCTCTTGCCGATACCGCCCTTGCCATAGACGGCGAACACTTTCGCGCCCTCGATCTTCACGTCGGGATCCAGTTCGACCTGCATCGAGCCTGCGGGTCGGCGGATGTTAAGAGCCAGATTTATGCCGCGCACTCCGCTATCACGCCTTCCAGCCGATCCTCGATTTCGTCTCCCGCGTCGCGAAGCGCGGCTAGAGTTTCCGCGTCCGGGCGCCAATAGCCGCGCTCCTGCGCCTCAAGCACGCGGTTGGTTAGCTTGGCCGAGGCGGCGGGATTGAGTTCGCTTAGACGCCGTCGCATCTCGGGGTCGAGCACGAAGGTCCTGGATATCTGCTCATAGACCCAGGGATCGACTTCCTGCGTGGTCGCCGACCAGCCCATCGTGTTTGTCACATGCGCCTCGATCTGCCGTACGCCCTCGTAGCCGTATTTCAGCAAGCCCTCGTACCACTTGGGATTCAGCATCCGAGTGCGTGTTTCCAGCGCGACCTGTTCGTTGAGCGAGCGCACCTTGCCTTCGCCGCGGGTCTGATCGCTGATATAGATCGGCGCCGTTCGCCCGCGCGCCTTGGCGCAAGCGGCGCCGATCGCGCCGAGGCTGTCGAAATAATGATCAATCGCGGTCACGCCGAGTTCGACGCTTTCGAGGTTTTGATAGGCGAAATCGACCCGCGCGAGCGCGCTTTGCAGCAAGTCGGGCCGCGCGGCGGAGGCGCCCTTGCGGTCGTAGGCGAAACATTTGCGCCGCCGATAGGTCTGGCTGATCTCGTCGCCGTCGCTCCAGGCGGACGAATCAACCAACATGCCGACATTGGCGCCGTAGGCGCCCTCGGCGTTGCTGAACACGCGCAACGCAGCGGTTTCGAGGTCGCAACCCTGTTCGGCCTGTTGCGCCAGCGCGTGTTTACGCACGAAATTGTGATGCTCGGGCTCCTCAGCGGAGGCCGCGAGAAAGCAGGCCTCCGCGATCAGGCGCGTATGCAACGGCAACAGATTTGGGAAGATGCCGGAGAGCGAAATCAGGACGTCGACCCGTGGGCGGCCAAGTTCGGCCAGCGGGATCAGCGCGGCGCGCCGCACAGCCGGCCATAGCCGTCGAAGCGCGCCCGCGCGCCGAGCAGCGCGAGCGCCTGACCGATCGGGCCACCCTCGCTCTTGAGATTGTCTGTTCCCCAGAAAACGAGCGCGACCGTTTCGGGGAAGCCATGGCCGTCGGCGACATGCCGAGCCAGCAGGCGCTCAACCTGGCGCGCGCCGTCGGCGACCGCGAAGGCGCTGGGGATGCGATAGGGATCGAAGCCGTGCAGGTTGCGCCCGGTGGGCAGGATGGTTGGCGTGCGGACGAGGTCGCCGCCAACCACGGGCGCAATGAACCGGCCGTCGAGCGCGCGCAGCAGCGCCGGCAATTCGTGATCTTGCCCGAGCAACTGGGCGGTGCGCGCCAGTTCGGCGAAGGCCGCACGTGATTGTTCTGTCGGCGGGGCGGCGTGGAGCGCCAGCGCCGCGCCCGCGTTGTGGCCGGCGACAAGCGCCCGCACCGAGTCGCGGACGTTCAGGAGCCCGTGCGCGCCCTCGGCGATCGCGGTCAGCGTATCCACGCGCTCCTCGAAGCTGGGCGCCTCGCCGACGACGTGCAGCCCGTAGGGAATCAACGCATATTCCACTTCCAGGATCGCAGCGCTGAGTGTGGCAATCTTGGCGGGGGCATCGGCGCCCCAGGCGGGCTGGGCCGGCCGCAGGTCGATGGCGGCAGCTTGCGATTGGATCAGCTCGGCGAGGGCGTCGAACTCCACATTCGCTTCCGTGTTGCAGGCGCGA
>JANYIH010000076.1 GCA_025358745.1 Hyphomicrobiales bacterium
AACCCGGCGGCGCGAGATCAACGGGCAATCCCGCACCCCTGCCTTTCGGCCTATTTCGCCTGTTCGATATGCGTCACGGTCAGCTGACCATTGACGCTTTCGGCGGAAAACTTGACCTTATCGCCGGCCTTGACCGCCTTCAGCAGCGCGGGATCGGAAGCGTGAAACACCATGGTCATCGGCGGCATATCGAGGTTGGGGATTTTCTGGTGGTCGATCGTGATCTTGCCGGCGGATTCGTCGATCTTCGTGACCTTGCCGGCGACCAGCGGCGCCGTCTGTGCGAGGGCCGGAGCGGCGAAGGAAATAAGCGCGGCGAGCGCCAGGACAGAGCGAAATTTCATGTCGGGTCTCCTTGGTGATTGTTATTTGACGATGACCAGGCCGTGCATGCCGGCTTGATGGTGACCGGGGACGAGGCAGGCGAATTCGAACGTGCCGGCCTTGGTGAATTTCCACAGTATTTCCGCCGACTTTCCCGCCTCCAGGGTTTTGCCGTTGGGGTCGTCGTGCTCCATGTCGGGGAACCTCTCCATCAGCTTGCCGTGCTCGGCGTTTTCCCCAAGGGTCGCGAGCATGAATTCGTGCTTGAGCGCGCCGCCGTTCCTGATGACGAAGCGAATCTGCTCGCCGCGTTTCACCTCGACGCGGTCCGGCGCGAAGGCCATGGTTCCCTCGCCCTCTTTCATGACGATCTCGACCGTGCGCGACTTTTCAACGGAATTTCCTGGCTTTCCCGCCGAGAAATGCTTTTCGTCTCCGTGCGCGAACGCGGTCGAAGCCAATACGGTCATCGCGCAAGCGCCGATCAGGGGGAAAACTACGTATTTGTTCACGCCTATGCTCCTTGCTAGTGGTTTTCGTGGGAATGCGGTTTGACGACGCGATACGCGGTCCCGGTTGAACCGGGATCGACGGCCCCGTTGCGTTGCGGGGCGGGCGGCTCGGTCTCGACCCGCCGCGCGACCGTTCCCTCGGGATTTTTGTACGGGCCGGGGTCTTTGTAGTCGCCGTGCGCGAGGCCCTCGCGCACCTTGAGAACGGAGAACATGCCTCCCATCTCAACCGGTCCGAACTGCGCAAATCCCGTCATCATCGGCAGCGTGTTGTCGGGCAGCGGCATCTCCATCGTGCCCATGTCGGCCATGCCCTGGCTTCCCATCGGCATGTAGCCCGCCGCGGTTCTGGATATTTTTCCCTGCAAACCTTTGAGATTCACGCCGATGTAGGTCTTCACGGTGTGACCCATGGCGTTCATGGTGTGATGCGACTTGTGGCAATGCACCGCCCAGTCGCCGGGCTCGTCGGCGATAAATTCGATCGAGCGCATCTGGCCGACGGCGACGTCGACCGTGACCTCGGGCCAGGCCGCGCCTGAGGGAACCCAGCCGCCATCGGTTCCGGTCACCGTGAATTCGTGGCCGTGGATATGGATGGGATGATTGGTCATGGTCAGGTTGCCGATGCGCATCCGCATCTTGTCGCCTTTGCCCGCGACAAACGGGTCGATGCCGGGAAAGGCGCGGCTGTTCCAGGTCCAGAGATTGAAATCGAGCATGGTGTTGACCTTCGGCACATAGCTGCCGGGCTCGATGTCGAACGCGTTGAGCAGGAAAACGTAGTCGCGGTCGACGCGCCGCTCGGCCGGATCGCGCGGATGCACGATGAACAGGCCCATCATCCCCATCGCCATCTGCGTCATTTCGTCGGCGTGCGGGTGATACATGAACGTGCCGGCGCGCCGAAGCTGGAACTCGTAGACGAAGGTCTGGCCGGGCTTGATCGCGGGCTGCGTCAGGCCGGCGACGCCGTCCATGCCGTTGGGCAGGCGCTGGCCGTGCCAGTGAACAGCCGTGTGCTCGGGCAGCTTGTTGGTGACGTAGATGCGAACCTTGTCGCCTTCGACGGCTTCGATGGTCGGACCGGGCGACTGGCCGTTATAGCCCCAGAGATAGGCCTTCATGCCGGGCGCGATTTCGCGCACGACCGGCTCGGCGACGAGATGGAATTCCTTCCAGTCGCCGTTCATGCGCCATGGCAGCGTCCAGCCGTTGAGCGTCACCACGGGATTGTAGTTGGGGCCGGTCGTCGGAGCGAGGGGCGGCTGCGTCCTGCCGTCCGTTGCGCTGGGCGCTTCAGGTATCGCGGCGAACGCGGAACGGCCGCTGACCAGCGCAACCGCCGTGGCGGTCGTGAGAGAGGCGTCCAGAAATTGGCGGCGTGTCAGCATCGCGCCTTCTCCTAGTTGGTGGGGCTCGTCGACATGGCGGTCGGCTTTGTGTCGCTGCCTGCCATGCCGGCCCCGTTGAGCGCGGCGTGGAGATCGGCGCCGGCGAGCAGGAAATCGCGATGCGCGTCGATCGCCGCGATATTGCTGAGGATGCGCGCGCGCCCGTCCTGCAGGAGCACGAACAGGTCGGCGAGCATCCCGTTGTAGTGCAGCAGCGAGTTGTCCTGAATGAGCTGACGGAGCGGCAACACCTTGCCCTGGTAGAGCCGCGCCACGTCGAGCGCGCCCCGATAGGCGGTGTAGGCCTCGCGCACTTCGGAACGCGCGTTCACGCCCTTTTCGGCGAGCCGGTTGGCGGCGCGCATGTAGGTTTCCTGCGCCTCGCGCGAACGCGCTTCGCCCCAATCGAAGAGGGGGATCTCAAGCCTGAGCTCGATCCCGTCGAGCCGCTCTTTGACGGGCCCCGACTGCGTGACGTTCTCGGCGGCGGCGAGTTCGAGCGCATTTATGTAGCGGCTTGCGCGCGTGAGCCCGTATTCCTTGGCGACGCGGTCGAGATCGGCCCGCGCCATCGCGACATCGACACGGCCCGCCAGCGCGGTCGTCTCCAGCGCGGCGGCCGCGCGCGCGCGGTTCGGCAGCGGCGGCAGGTTCGCGGGCAGCGCGTAATCGATGTCGGGTCCCCAAAGCCCGAGGAGACGGGTCAGCCGCTCCTTCTCGACCTTTTCCTGCGTGCGCGCCCTGGCGAGATCGGCCGACAATTCGGCGTAGAAAGCGAATTCGCGGCTCTGGTCGAGCTTGTTGAGCGCGCCGGTCTCGCCAAGCTTGCGCGCGAGATCGGCGATCGTTTCCGTCGCGGCGCGCGCCTCGGTGAAATACCGGGTCACCGCCCGCGAGGCGACGGCGCGCCAATACTGACGCCGGACATCGGCGGCGAGTTTCAGCGTGGCGGCGGCGGCTTCGAGCCGGGCGCTGCGCCACCCAGCTTGCGCGATTTCCTCGCGGGCAGGCAAGGTCGCCAGCGCCAGCACGTCGGCGGCAAGCCGACGCTCGATATCGAGCGAAACATCGTTGCGGATGTCGAGCAGGGAAATCGAGAGGTGGGGAGGAAGGCTGGCCGCAACATATTTGGCCTCGGAAATCCCGAGGTCGTTGTATGCGGCCTGCAAGCCCTTGTTGCGCAGGAACGCGACGCGGACGGCCGTGTCGGCTGTCAGCGGGCGACGCAACAGCGCGCGGGCGCGTTCGCTGGCGGAAGTTTCGGCGTCTTCACCGCCGATCCTGGCGGGTTCGGCGTGCTCTTGCGTCAGTGCGCTCGTGCGCACCAGGTCCATGCCGCCGTCGGGTGAAAAGCCGACGCAACCGGCCAGGGCCAGCAGCAAGGGCGAAAGGTAAAGGGCGCGCGTCATTTCTCGCCTCCCGTCGGCGTGAGGGCGCGGTTGATTTTTTCCCAGTCGCCGGGATCGGCGGGCGTGTAGGCGCGCGTCCCCGAGGTTGCGTCAGCGACGGCAGGCGGGCGGACTTTCGCCGCAGGGTCGGCGGCCCCGGTCAGGTACGTGGTCGACGGCGACGAAGGCAGGCATGCCTGTAGGGTCAGGCAAAGCGCCAGCAGGAAAAGACGTTTCATGTGAGGGCGCCTGAGCAAAAATCGACGACCTTCCGCGTGGACGGATGGCGCGCGGGACCGCAAGCAAAGCGGTGTCGGGGCTCTTCAGGCTCTGGGGGGGCGCTCGGCCGTCGACGGCATGAGGCCGCTGAGATAACGGTCCTCGGGACGCAGGAAGCGTCCGGATTCAAAATAACCGGGATGCGAATTTACATCGGTCATGGCGGCCAGGGCGCAACAACCGGGCGCGCAACAATCATCATTGCATTGTGCAGGCGCTGAATGATGGTCGCCGTGCCCGTGATGGGAAGCGTCGCCAACGAGAGCGACGTCGCCAGGGTCGCGCGCGCCTGGCCAGCCAAGGCCAGCGCTTTCTCCATCGCTGTGCTGATGAACGACAG
>JANYIH010000096.1 GCA_025358745.1 Hyphomicrobiales bacterium
CCAGCACGCACAGGCAGAAGATGAAGCCGCCGCCGGCGACGGCCTTAGGATCGCCGGCACAAGCGGCGATCCACTCCCAACGATTGTAGCCCGTCTCCGCGCCCATCGGCCGCACCATAGCGCCGTCAACCATGACGAAGCCTAGGATTGGCCGACACCACGAGCAGGTCGACCGTCAAATTGACGATGATGAACAGGGCCCCGAACATGAGCGTCAAACCCTGGATCAACGGCAGGTCGCGGTTGATGACCGCGTCGATCGCCATATTGCCGATGCCGGGATAGGAGAAGATGCGCTCGATGATCACGGAGCCGCCGATCAGGAAGGTGAACTGAACGCCGGTCAGCGCCAACGTGGGGCCGATTGCGTTGCGCAGAGCCTCCTGGAGCACGAGATGCAGCTGCGACTTGCCCTTCAAGCGCGCGAGCAGCACGTAATCCTGCACCATCGCCTCGCGCAAAGATTCTTTGAGTACGCGCGTGATAACCGACGCCAGCGGAAGCGCAAGCGCGAGCGTGGGCATGATCATGTGTTTGCAGACATCCCAGAAGATCGCAAACCGCAGTGTCAGCAGGCTCTCCAACAGATAGAACCGGGTGGCGAACGGTATGTCGAGACTGGGATCAATTCGCCCCGATAGCGGCAGCACCGGCGCGAACACGCCGAACGCCAGCACCAGAAGCAACGCCCAGATGAAATCCGGCACCGCGAGAAACAGACCGTTCACCGTGTCCACGAGCGCGGCGACGCCATAGTCGCTCATCAGAACCGCGAAGATCGACGTCGCGCCGCCGATCAGTATGGCGACCAACAACGACGCGCCAGCCAATTCGAGCGTCGCCGGAAGCCTCTCCCCGAGCAGTTCAAACACGCTGCGGTGGAGAGAGATCGAGACGCCGAAATCGCCGCGAACTAGATCGCGCACCCAGGTGGCGAATTGCTGCGCGACGCCGGCGTCGAGGCCATAATGCGCGCGCAACGCCGAAATATCGGCCTGGGAGGCGCCGGGCGAGATCATCATCGCGATTGGGTCGCCGGGTACGACGCGCAGCAACACGAATATCGTGACCGCGACGCCGGCCAGGGTGATCGCCGCCATTCCGAGACGGCGCAAAATGCCGAAGGTCATGAAGCGCCGGCCTCGATGAGAGAGGAGCGCCTTGCGCTCCCCTGCCTGAGATCAGGCCTTGGCGACGAGCGTTGGTTGCAGCGCGCCGGTGCCATTGGCCGTCACTTTCAACGACGACTTGAACACGATCGGCTGCGAGTATTGCAGAAGCGGAATGACATAGCCCTTTTCCGCGATATATTTGTCGACCGCCTTCCAACCGGCGATGCGTTTGGCTTCGTCTTTCTCGCCCCAAAGCGGCCCAATCATGTCGTCGAGATCTTTCCCCTTCCAACCCGAGTGCGGAGACGGCGAGAACATCGCGAAGCCCGTCGACGTCGTGGGATCGCCGATCGCATTGCCCCAGTTGTAGAAGGCCATCGGCGCGAGCTTGTGGCCAGCACGCAATTCGTAGTGCTTGGCGACTTCGTACACCTCGATCTCGGCGTTGATGCCCACCTTGCGCCACATGCCGACGATCGCCTGGATGGTCTCGTAATCCTTCGGCTTGAAGCCGCGCGTGGTCTGGATCTTGAACTTGACCGGCTTTTCCGTCGAGTAGCCGCTGGCCGCGAGCAGCTTCCTGGCCAGTTCGGGATCATAGGGCGTCTTGACTGAAGCGTCGAAGGCCTCGTAGCCCGTCGCTTCGAGCGTATCGATCGGCGTCGCGTAGCCGCGCAGCAACTTGGCGGCGATCAGGTTCTTGTCGATCGCATGAATCGCGGCGAGGCGGACATTCGAATCGAGCATTTCCTTTTCGACATTGGTGATGAAGATCATGCCGATGTCGGTGACGGGCTTGCAGACGCCGCTCAAGCCCGACTTCGCCTTGAGCCGGTCGTATTCCTCATAAGGGATTTCGAGCGTCACGTCGGACGATCCGCTTTCGATTTCCGCAACGCGGCTGGTCGAGTCAGGCACGAACTTGAAAATCACGGTTTCGAACGCGGGCTTGGGTCCCCAATATTTGTCGTTGCGCTTCAGCCGCAGGAACGCGTTGCCCTGATATTCATCAACCATATAGGGACCTGTACCGACGGGCTTCTTTTCAAACCCGTCCGCGCCGACCTTGATATAATACGCCTTCGGTAGGACATATCCGGTCAGGAACGCCATCCATTTGAAAATCGTCGGATCGAAGTTCTTGCAATCAGCCGTTATGCGATGGCCCTCGACTTTGAAGTTGGCGAGCGACGCCCAGACGAAAGCGACGGGATTGCCGCCCTTGGGATCGCCGGCGCGCTCGATCGACCAAACAACGTCGTCCGGCGTGAAAGCGGAGCCGTCGTGCCAGACAACGCCTTCGCGCACATCCATCCACACTTGCGTCTTGTCGTCGTTCCAACCCCATTTCGTCAGGAGCCCGGGCGCCAGAGACAGATCGACGTCCTGTCCAATGTACTGATCGAAGATCGATCGATAGATCGCCTGAATGGTTGGATTGACCGAGGACGGGCCGACAGTCGGATCGAACGCCGGGAGATTGACGTTGAAGGCGATCGTCAGTTTGTCCGAGGTCTGCGCCAGCGCGCCCCCGTCGAACATCAGACTGGTGAGGAAACCTGCGCCGCCGAGCGCAAGCGCTTCGCGCCTATTCAGTCCGACCATGACGACCTCCCCTCTTTATTCTGGCTCTTCTTAGCCCATTTCGACGCGCAGTCCAGCGGCGGCGGCTTAGCGCGCTCGCGCCGCATCCCGCACGACGTCATTTACATGCACGTTCATATATAACCGCGTCTTTGGTTCAGGTGTCAAGCATGCGGGGCGCGTACTCTCCGCATAACTCGGACCCTGCGGCGAGCGCCAATGCGACCCGAGATTGACAGACCCTGCCCATCAAAAATATGCTTTTGCAGATTTCTCGCGGGAAGCGGCGGACAACGGAGGAAGGAATGGCGGAACGGTCGTTCGCGCGCGAGGTGGAGGATCTCAAGCTCGGCGCCGGCGACGTATTTCGCGGCGAAGGCATTCTGGCGATCACCAAGGCGCTGCTGCAATCGGGCGTCGCCTATGTCGCGGGCTACCAGGGTTCGCCGATCTCCCATCTGATGGACGTGCTCGCCGACGCCAAGGACGTGCTGAGCGAACTCGGCGTGCATTTCGAGACTTCGGCGTCGGAGGCGACGGCCGCCGCCACGCTTTCCGCCTCCGTCATGTATCCGCTGCGCGGCGCGGTGACCTGGAAATCGACCGCCGGCACCAACGTCGCCGCCGACGCGCTCTCCAACCTCGCGTCGGGCGGCGTCACCGGCGGCGCCATGATCATCATCGGCGAGGACTATGGCGAAGGCTCCTCGATCATGCAGGAGCGCACCCACGCCTATGCGCTAAAGTCGCAGATCTGGTTGCTCGATCCGCGTCCGAACCTGCCGACGCTGGTTCGCATGGTCGAGCAAGGATTCGAACTGTCCGAGGCCTCGAACACGCCGGTCATGCTCGAAGTGCGCATTCGCACCTGTCATGTGCATGGTCAATTTGTCTGTAAGGACAATCGAAGGCCCGAGTTCACCTTGCGCGCGGCGTTGGAAAACCCGGTGCGCGACGTCAATCGCATCGTGTTGCCGCCGGCCTCGTTCCTGCACGAGAAGGAGAAGATCGAAAAGCGCATGCCGGCCGCGATCGAATTCGTGAAGTCGCGCAAGCTGAACGAGTTGATGGGGCCGGCCGAAGGCGATGTCGGCGTCGTCACGCTGGGCGGCCTCTACAACACGACCTTGCGCGCGCTCGAATATCTGGGCCTGGCCGACGCCTATGGCGCGACGCGCGTGCCGCTCTATGTGCTCAACATCGCCTATCCCTTGATTGAGGACGAACTCGTCGCGTTCTGCCGCGACAAGAGGGCGGTGCTGATCGTCGAAGAAGGCGCGCCCGATTATATCGAGCGCGATCTCCATGCAATCCTGCGACGTCGCGACATTGCAACCAGGATTTCCGGCAAGGACGTGTTGCCGATGGGCGGCGAATACACAAGCCAGGTGATGATCAAGGGCGTGCAGGCTTTTCTGTCGCGCCACGCGCGCGACCTCCTCGGCAATGGACCGCCCGCGCCCGACCCTTCGTCGGTTCTCTCCGACCCACGCGTCAAGGCGCTCGCCGCGGTTGTGCCGGCGCGCCCGCCGGGCTTTTGCATCGGTTGCCCGGAGCGGCCGATCTTCGCCGCCATGAAGCTGGTCGAAGACGAACTTGGGCTCCATCATATCTCCGCCGATATCGGCTGCCATCTGTTCTCCATTCTGCCGCCTTTCAATATCGGCGCGACGACGATGGGCTATGGCCTGGGGCCTGCCTCGGCCTCGGCCTTCAACGTGCCGTCAGGCAAGCGCTCGATCTCGATCCTCGGCGACGGCGGCTTCTGGCACAACGGTCTGGCCTCCTCGATCGGCAATGCCGTGTTCAACAAACATGACGGGGTGACGCTGATCGTCGACAACTATTATTCGGCGGCGACCGGCGGCCAGGACATCCCTTCTTCCCGCGCGCTCAACCCGCGCCGCAAGACCAACAACAGCATTGTCGAGGCGGTGCGGGGCGTCGGCGCACGGTGGGTTCGCCAGATCGACCGCACCTATGACGTCGCGGGCATGCGCGCCTTATTGCTCGAGGCGCTGACCACGAAAGCCGAGGGTCCAAAGATCATTGTCGCCTCCTCAGAATGCATGCTCAACAAACAACGAAGGTTGAGGCCGGCAATTGCCAAGGCGATCACGGCGGGCGAGCGCGTCGTCAAGGAAAAGTTCGGCGTCGACCCTGACATCTGCACCGGCGATCACGCCTGCATACGCTTGTCCGGCTGTCCGTCGCTGTCGGTTCAGCACACCGACGATCCGCTCAGGGACGATCCGATCGCCGCGATCGATGAAAGCTGTGTCGGCTGCGGCAATTGCGGCGAGGTCGCAGAGGCCGCCGCGCTGTGCCCCTCGTTTTATCGCGCTGAGACCATCCACAACCCGAGCGTCTTTGATCGCTGGCTGCATCGGCTGCGCGCCGCCGTGATTGATTGGCTTGAGATGCGCCGGACTCGCCGCCGCGTTCGTTTGGCGGGGGCCGACGCGTGAGCGAGGCAGGTCGCATCTCGATCGCCATTCTGGCGATGGGTGGGCAGGGCGGCGGCGTGCTCGCCGACTGGATCGTGTTGCTGGCGGAACGGCAGGGCTGGGCGGCGCAATCGACCTCCGTCCCCGGCGTGGCGCAACGCACGGGCGCGACGATCTACTACATTGAAACCGCGCCGCTGCGCGGCGACCTGGCTCCCGTGTTGGCGCTGATGCCGACGCCGGGCGACGTCGATTGCGTGATCGCCGCCGAACTGATGGAAGCCGGGCGCTCGGTGCTGCGCGGCCTCGTCACGCCCGACCGGACGACCCTCATCGCCTCGACCCACCGCTCGCCCGCGATTGTCGAGAAACAGGCGCCTGGCGACGGGATCGGCGATCCCGATGTCGTCGTGGCGGCGACGGATTTCGCGGCCCGGCGCGTCATCGCCTTCGACATGGAGCGGATGGCGAAATCGCAGGGCAGCGTCATCTCGGCGGCGATGCTGGGCGCGTTGGCGGCGGCCGATGTTTTGCCGTTTCCGCGCGAGGCGTTCGAGGCGACGATCCGGGCCGGCGGAACGGGCGGCGAACCGAGCTTGCGCGCCTTCGCGGCCGCCTTCGCGCAGGCCAAAGCGAAGCCGATCGAGCCGCCGCCGGGCCATCCGCGGAAGCGGTTCGTCGCGTGGCCGACGGCGAGCGGCCACGTCGAGCTTGACCGGCTCGGCGCACGGATCGGGCAATTTCCAATCGAGGCGCAATCGATGATCGCGATCGGCGCCCGCAAGCTGGCGGATTACCTCGACGCCGCCTATGTAGGCGAGTATCTCGACCGCCTGTCCGCGCTCGCCGAACGCGACCGGGCTTCGGGCGGCGTGCAGCGCGGCTTTGCTTTCACGGTCGCCGCCGCCAAATATCTGGCAGGCGCCATGGCCTATGACGATCTGCCGCGCGTCGCGGATTTGAAGCTTCGATCCTCCCGTCAGGCGCGGGTGCGGCGCGAGGTCGGCGCCAGCGACGACGCGATCGTGACGACGACCGAGTATTTTCATCCCCGCGTCGACGAACTATGCGCGACTTTGCCTAAGAAGCTCGGCCTTTGGATCGAGGCGCGGCCGCGATTGATCGAGTGGATGCGCGGCATCGTCGATCGCGGGCGGCGCATCAGCCCCAACACGATTTCCGGCTATTTGATGCTCGCCTTCGTGGCGCATTGGGGACTCAAGCGGCGCGGCTCGCTTCGCCACGCCAGGGAAATGGCGCATATCGAAGCGTGGCTGCAATCGGCGCTGGCGGCGTTCGCCGTGCAATACGAACTCGGCGTCGCGGTTCTTGGCTGCCGGAGACTCATCAAGGGCTATTCCGACACGCACGCGCGCGGCGTCTCGAAATTCGATCGCGTGACGAGCGCGCTGCCGCAGCTGAAGGCGCGAGACGACGGCGCCGCATGGCTCGACCGCCTGACGCGCGCCGCGCTGGCGGACGAGAAAGGCGCCGCGCTCGACGGCGTGCTAAAGACGATTGCGACGCTTTAGCCCCTCGTCAGATCCCGTGTTTGCGGATGTTGGCGATCACCTTGTGCAGCGTCGCGGTGAAGGCACCATATTCCTCGTTGTCGACGCCCTCGAACAGCTTCAGCAGCAGGTCGTACATTTCCGGCCATACGCGGGCGAAGACCGCGCGGCCCGGCTCCGTGATATGAACGTCGCGCACGCGCAGGTCCTCAGGGCGCGCCTTGCGCTGGATGAAGCCCTGCTCCTCCAACGCGTCGAGCGTGCGGCTCATCGTCGATTGCTCGGTCAGCGCATAGAGCGACAATTCGTTGATCGTAACCGGCGAGGCGATCGAGAGAACGGCGAGCGCGCGCATCTTCGTCGTTGTCAGGCCATGAGCCTTCAGCGCGGCGGCCAGACTTGTCGTCCAGCTCAACGACACAGAGTTGATGAGATAGGGCGCGAATTGTTGCAGGCCGATCTGCCCCAGCGACGGTCGCGATCCCGCGCCGCCAGCGGTCCCGAGCGACGCTTCGATGGGCGGTTTACGCGAAAGGGGTTGCTCGGTCATTTCAAAGCATTGGCGAGAAGGAACCCGGAACCGCCGCTCAAGCCCGGCCCGGGGTGAGTGGAAGCTCCGATCAAATAGACGCCGGGTGTCGTCGTCTCATGATTTCTCGTGTTCGCGAACGGCCGCCACAGAAAGAACTGGTCGAGCCCGCAATAGCCGCCGTAGGGGTCGCCGCTGACGAGGTTGACATTCATCGCCTCAAGATCGACGGGCGAAAGCGCCTTGCGGACGATGACATGACCGGCGAAGTTCTCGATGTGCGGCGCCAGCAGGCCTTCGGCCCGATCAGCGAAGGCCTCACGCACCGCCTCCGTCCAGCGCCCATCGGCCGGCGTCGCAATCTGCCCCTTCGCGTCGCCCTTCAGATATCGCGGCGCCTC
>JANYIH010000106.1 GCA_025358745.1 Hyphomicrobiales bacterium
GCGCAGCGCGCAGCGCGCGCACATGTCGCAATCCCATCCACACTACCGATGCCGCCCTGTAATTCATTCCGTCCCATTTTCGCTTTCGTTATGTCAAGTGCATAATTAGGACAAAAATAGAACTTGCGAGCGAGAACAAAACGTGTACTTATGGCCGGAGAGGGTACGACGCGGCCAGATTTGCAAAGCCGACGCCGACCGTGACAGAAGGAGAGCGTCATGGCCAACGCCAATCTTAGGGTCGTGGAAGGAACGTTCGTGGACAAGACCAAGGCGCTCGACGCAGCGCTTTCTCAGATCGAACGCGCCTTCGGCAAAGGTTCGATCATGCGATTGGGCAAGAATCAGAAGGCGGTGGAGATCGAGACGATCCCGACCGGCTCGCTTGGCCTTGACATCGCGCTGGGCGTCGGTGGTCTGCCGCGCGGGCGCGTGATCGAAATTTTCGGCCCCGAATCCTCGGGCAAGACGACGCTGACCCTGCATGTGATCGCCGAAGCGCAGAAGAAGGGAGGCGTCTGCGCCTTCGTCTACGCCGAACATGCGCTCGATCCCACTTATGCGCGCAAACTCGGCGTCAATCTGGAGGATCTCCTGATCTCCCAGCCCGACACCGGCGAGCAGGCGCTCGAAATCACCGACACGCTGGTGCGTTCCGGCGCGGTCGACGTGCTGGTGGTCGATTCGGTGGCCGCGCTGACGCCCCGCGCGGAGATCGAGGGCGAGATGGGCGACTCCTTGCCCGGCCTGCAGGCGCGGCTGATGAGCCAGGCCTTGCGTAAGCTGACCGCCTCGATCTCGCGCTCCAACACGATGGTGATCTTCATCAACCAAATGCGTATGAAGATCGGCGTGATGTATGGCAACCCGGAGACCACCACCGGCGGCAATGCGCTGAAGTTCTACGCCTCCGTCCGGCTTGACATTCGCCGGGCCGGTTCGATCAAGGAGCGCGACGCGGTGGTGGGCAACCAGACCCGGGTCAAGGTGGTCAAGAACAAAGTGGCGCCGCCGTTCAAGCAGGTCGAATTCGACATCATGTACGGCGAGGGCATATCTAAATTCGGCGAATTGATCGATCTCGGCGTCAAGGCCAATGTGGTCGAGAAATCCGGCGCTTGGTTCTCCTACGATTCGACCCGACTCGGGCAGGGCCGCGAAAACTCCAAGGCGTTCCTGCGCGCCAACCCGGAGATGGCGGAGAAGATCGAGGCGGAGATTCGCAAGAACTCTGGCCTGATCGCCGAAAAAATTCTCGACGACATCGATCCCAGCGATTCGGACGTCGACGCGTAAAATCCTCGGGCGCGGCGTCAGCCCCCTCTCGCACCGCGTCCGGCCGCCAGGAATTTAAGCGCCGCGCGCGCGGCCGCTGCGGGACCGCCTCCCGTCGCGGCCGCGCGGTTTTTTGTCGGCGAAGCGGTTGCAGAGATTGCTGCGCCGGCGCGATTGGCCTTTGTCGTAACCTGTTCTACAAGCCGGCGGCCGGCGCACGGCAATTTGCGCGCGGAAACCGGGCTGGGTCGAGGGCGTGGACGGGATGAGCGGCGTAAACGAAATTCGATCGCATTTCCTCGATTATTTTCGCGGCCAGGGCCATGAGGTCGTGGCGTCGAGTTCGCTCGTGCCGCGCAACGACCCGACCCTAATGTTCACCAATGCGGGGATGGTGCAGTTTAAGAACGTCTTCACCGGCGTCGAGCGGCGGCCCTATCACCGCGCCGCGACCTCGCAGAAATGCGTGCGCGCGGGCGGTAAGCACAACGACCTCGACAATGTCGGTTATACCGCGCGCCATCACACGTTCTTCGAGATGCTCGGCAATTTCTCGTTCGGCGATTATTTCAAGCCGCTGGCGATCGAACTCGCCTGGAATCTGATCACGCGCGATTTCGGCCTGGCGAAAGACAAGCTGACCGTCACCGTCTATCACGACGACGACGAAGCTTTCGAACTGTGGAAGAAAGTGGCGGGACTGCCGGAGTCCCGTATCGTCCGCATCGCGACCTCGGATAATTTCTGGGCGATGGGCGACACCGGCCCCTGCGGCCCGTGCTCGGAGATCTTCTACGATCACGGTCCCTCCGTGCCCGGCGGCCCGCCGGGCTCGGCGGAGGCGGACGGCGACCGTTTCATCGAGATCTGGAACCTCGTATTCATGCAATACGAGACGCTGCCCGGCGGCGAACGGGTCAGGCTGCCGCGCCCCTCGATCGACACCGGCATGGGGCTGGAGCGGCTGGCGGCTGTGCTTCAGGGCAAGCACGACAATTACGACATCGACCTGATGCGCGCGCTGATCCGCGCCAGCGCGGAGGCGAGCGGCGTCGACCCCGACGGCCCGCACAAGGTTTCCCATCGCGTAATCGCCGATCACCTGCGCGCGTCTTCGTTCCTGGTCGCCGACGGCGTGCTGCCGTCGAACGAGGGCCGCGGCTATGTGCTGCGCCGCATCATGCGCCGCGCCATGCGACACGCGCAGTTGCTGGGCGCGCGCGACCCGTTGATGTGGCGGCTGGTTCCCGCGCTGACGCGCGAAATGGGGCAGGCCTATCCCGAATTGCTGCGCGCCGAATCGCTGATCGCCGAGACGCTGAAGCTTGAGGAGACACGGTTTCGCGCCACGCTCGCGCGCGGGTTGGCGATTCTCGACGACGAGACGCGCGAACTCGTCCCCGGCGCGAAACTGGCCGGCGAAACCGCGTTCAAGCTTTACGACACCTACGGTTTTCCGCTCGATCTGACGCAGGACGCGCTGCGCGCGCGGGGCTTAAGCGTCGATGTCGCGGGCTTCGAGACGGCGATGGAGCGCCAGCGCGCCGAGGCGCGGCGCGCCTGGGCGGGCTCGGGCGAGGCTGCGACCGAAACGCTGTGGTTCGCGCTGCGCGAGCGGGTCGGGGCGACGGAATTTCTCGGCTACGAGACTGAGGAGGCCGAGGGCGTCGTGACCGCGCTGGCGCGCGATGGCGCCGAGGTCGGATCGCTGTCGGCAGGCGAAACCGGCGTTGTGGTGCTGAACCAGACGCCGTTCTACGCCGAATCGGGCGGCCAGGTCGGCGACGTCGGCGAGTTCAGCGCGAGCGGCCTGCGCGTCGCGGTGCGCGACGTGAAGAAGAAGCTCGGCGACGTGTTCGCCCATGTGGTCGAAGTGCTAGAGGGTCGGCTCGAACTCGGCGCGGCGCTGGAGTTGAAGGTCGATCACGCCAACCGCGCCGCGATCCGCGCCAATCATTCCGCGACCCATCTCCTGCATGAGGCGCTGCGCATCGTGCTGGGCGATCATGTCGCGCAGAAGGGCTCGCTGGTGGCGCCGGAGCGGCTGCGATTCGATTTCGCCCATCCCAAGCCCGTCTCGGGGGAGGAATTGAGCCGGGTCGAGGACATCGCCAATGCGATCATCCTGAGAAACGAGCCGGTGTCGACCCGCCTGATGGGGCTCGACGAGGCGCGCTCATCGGGCGCGCGCGCGCTGTTCGACGAGAAATACGGCGACGAGGTGCGCGTGGTCGCGATGGGGACGTTCGAGGGCGGCGACAATGGCCCGCGCCCCTATTCGGTCGAACTCTGCGGAGGCACCCACGTGCGCCGCACCGGCGACATCGGCCTCGTTTCGGTGGTCGGTGAAAGCGCGGTCGGGGCGGGCGTGCGCCGGATCGAGGCGCAGACGCGCGACGGCGCGCGCCGGCGGCTCAATGGCGAGGCGCGCGGCTTCGCCGATCTCGCCAGCCGCCTGCGCAGCGCGCCGGGCGACGCGGCCGAACGGCTCGACGCCTTGATCGAGGATCGGCGCCGGTTAGAGCGCGAACTGAGCGAAGCCAAGCGCAAGCTGGCGATTGGGGGCGGGACGGCCGGCGGCGAGGCGCCGCGCGAGGTCGCGGGGGTCAAGTTCTACGCCCGCGCGGTCGAAGGCGTCGAAATGAAGGATCTCAAGTCGTTGGCCGACGAGGCCAAGGCGAACTTGGGCAGCGGCGTGGTGGCCATCGCCGCAGCCTCGGCTGACGGCAAGGCGAGCCTCGTCGTCGCGGTGACGGCTGATTTAGTCAGCCGCTTCAACGCGGTCGATCTGTGCGCCTCGGCGCCGGCGCGCTGGGCGGCAAAGGGGGCGGCGGCCGGCCGGATATGGCGCAGGCGGGCGGACCGGAGGGCGACAAGACGAAAGAAGCGCTGGCCGCCGTTGAGGCAGGTCTGGCCGCGCTGGCGGGTTGAGGCGGTAGGCGGCAGGTCAAAACCGCAACGAGGGCGCGCATAGCGGGCCGTAGGATAAGTTGCTTTTGATTGATGTATTTCTTCAAGTGAGCGTCAGTTTCTTCCGCGCGCCGGGTTGATCGCGACGCCGACGCTCGGCTCATGGCGAAATATCCACAGCGAAGCGGTGTAAACGCTGGGTTAACCATTCGCGTTCACACATTGAGCGCGCGTCCTCGTAGCGTTTGCGACTCACGTAGCGGAAATCACACAGCGGGCGCGGGGTATTTCCTTGCCAGTTTCATGAGAGCAGCATGACGCCGCTTCCTTCTTCGCCAAGCCTTTCGTCGCCGCCGATGGGATTGCCGGCCTCCGGCGCGGCGCGGCCCAGCCGGTTGATGGCGGGGATCTATCACGACATCGGCATGGCGGCGGTCGCCATCGGGCTCGGCCTGCCGATCGAAAGCCTCGATCCGGCCGCGCATCAATCGGTCAAGCGCGGCAGTCGCTACATCTACCTGATGCCGCGGCGGGACGACGCGCCGGCGCCGCAAACGACGAAGTGACGCAGGCGCCATTCCGCGCCCGACCGCACGACGGCGCGGCCTGGGTCACCGGGGCGAGCGCCGGGCTCGGACGCGGCGCGGCGCTGGAACTGGCGCGACGCGGTTTCCACGTTTTCGCTACTGCGCGCCGCGTCGAGGCGCTGGACGCGCTGGCGCGGCAAAGCGAGGGGCTTGCCGGCCGCATCGTCGCCGCGCCCGGCGACGTCACAGACCGCGAGGGCGTCGCGGCGCTTTACCGCGATCTCGAAGCGCGTGGCCCGGTCGCGCTCGCGCTGCTCAACGCGGGCGGCGCCTGGCGCGATCCGCCGGAAGAGTTCGGCGGCGCGGGTTTTCAGCGCACCTTCGCCGTCAATGTTCAGGGCGTCGCCAATTGCGCCCGTCCCGCGCTCACGGCGATGCGCGCGCGCGGGCGCGGTCAGATCGCGGTCGTCGGCTCGTTGATTGGATATGGCGGCGTGCCCAACGCCTACGCCTATGGGCCGAGCAAGGCGGCGGTGATTTCGCTCGCCGTCGGGCTCAAATTTCTGGCCGAGCGGGACGGCGTGCGGGTGCAGGTCGTCAATCCCGGCTATGTCAGGACCGAACTTACCGCTGGCAACCGCTATCCGATGCCGTTCCTGATGGATTGCGACGAGGCGTGTCGGCGCATCTGCGACGGGCTGGCGCGCGGCGGGTTCGAGATCCGCTTTCCCCGCCGTTTCGCTCTGCTTGTCAGGCTTGTGCAGAGCTTGCCCTATCCGCTTTTTTTCGCCGCCTTCCGGGCGCTCGGGCTGCGCTGAGGCGGCGTGGCGTCAAGGCCGGCGAAGGCGGCGAGCGCGCGGGCGCGCGCCTCAGCGTGATTGACGATTGGGGCGGGGTAGGCGCGCCCGGCGCCGGCGCCCGTCGGGGCGGTCCAGGGGGCGTGGATGTAGCGCGCGTCGAGGCCGGCGAGTTCGGGAATCCAGCGCCGCACATAGGCGCCTTGCGGATCGAATTTCTCCCCTTGCAGTATGGGATTGAACACGCGGAAATAGGGCGCGGCGTCGGCGCCGCTGCCTGCGACCCACTGCCAGTTGGCCGGATTGCTTGCTTCGTCCGCGTCGCACAACGTGTCCCAGAACCACGCCTCGCCGTCGCGCCAGTCAAGGCCGAGATGCTTGGTCAGGAACGAGCCGGCGATCAGGCGCACGCGGTTGTGCATGTAGCCGGTCGTCCAAAGCTCGCGCATCCCGGCGTCGACCACGGGATAGCCGGTGCGGCCGCGACGCCACGCCGCCAGCGCCGGGGGGTCGCGGCGCCAGGGAAAGGCGTCGAAGCGCGGATTCCAGTTCTTCTGTGCGAGGTCGGGCTGTTGCAGCAGGAGCGCGTGCGAGAATTCGCGCCAGCCCAGTTCCGACAGGAATTTTTCGGCGCCGCGATGGGCGTGCGCGCCCTGCGCGGCGGCCTCGGTCGCAGCGGCGATCCGGCGGGGCGAAATTTCGCCAAAACGCAGATGCGGCGACAGGCGCGAGGTCGTTTCGCCGGCGAGCTGGTCGCGCGCCTCGGCGTAGTCGCGCAAACCGTCGTCGAGAAAGCGGCGCAGGCGCGCCCTGGCGCCCGCCTCGCCGGGGGCCCAGGCCTGCGCCAGACCGCCCGACCAATCCGGCTTCGTGGGTTGAAGGCCGAGATCGTCGATGTCGGCGCGTCGCGGCGCATTATGGGGCCAGGGCGCGGCGTGGAGCTTTCGCGGCGCGGCGTGCGGGGCCTCGAACGGACCCAGTTCGCAGCAGCGGCGCCAGAACGGCGTGAACACCTTGAACGGCGCGCCGGCCCCGGTCCTCACCGCCTCGGGATCGCGCAGCAATTGGCCGTTGAAGCTTTGCGTCGCGACGCCCTCGCGGCGCATGGCGGCGGCGATGCGGGCGTCGGTCTCGATCTCGGCGGCGCCGTAACGGCGGGTCCAATAGACGGCCGTCGCCCCGGCGTGGCGCGCGAGCGCGGGCAGGATCGCTTCCGGATCGCCGGCGACGACGTCTAGCCGACCGCCGATGGCGGCAAGCGCGGTCGCGAACGCCGCCAGGGATTTGCCGAGCCACCAACGTGCGGCGCCGCCCAGCGGACGGGCGGGATTGCGGTCAAAGACATAGACGAACAGGGCGGGCGCGGCGGCGGCAGCGCGAAGAGCCGGTTGGTCGTCCAGCCGCAGGTCGTCGCGCAGCCATACAATCGCGGTCATGGGAAGCTCCGTGAGGCTTCCCTATACGCTAGGACGGACCCGCCGGAGCTTTTATGCGGCGCGACGCTCGCCGATATGGGCGACGCGGAAATCGTTGGCGTAGAGATCGGGCAGGCCGAGCCGGACGTCGGCCAGCGTCAGGCCGCAATCGTCGAGTTCGCGGCGGTCCAGGGAGAGCAATTGGCGGCGCGTGGCGGCGCGCGTACCGGCGCAGTCGAGCAGGGTAAGAATTTGTTGACCCAAACGACCCACCCGCGAAACAGCCGAATGACTCGCAGCGTGGGAGTCGGCGGAGAGATTGCTCACTTTTTTCAGCCTTTCGAGTATGATGGAGCGCGTTGGCGCGTCCTTGAGCAAATATATAGCCCGATTGTGCAGCGCGGCAAGTCATGCTTATATCTCACGTCGAATAGAAAATATTGACGATGCAGCCCACCCATCGTTTGCCTTCCCTTAATGCTTTGCGCGCCTTCGAGGCGGTGGCGCGGCGGCTTTCGTTCGCCCGCGCGGCCGAGGATCTGTTCGTCACCAAGGCGGCGGTGGCGCAGCAGATCCGGCTGTTGGAAGAGGAAATCGGCACGCCGCTGGTGGAGCGTTCCGGCCGCGGGCTGAAACTGACCGAGGCGGGCGCCGCGGGCGCTGCGGGTTTAAGCGACGGCTTCGCCATGCTGGCGCGGGCGGCGCGGGCGATGCGCGAGGCGAAGGGCCGGCGCTTTCTCGTCATCCACGCCAGCGCTTCGTTCGCCGCGACCTGGCTCGTCGGGCGGATCGGCAAGTTCAAATCGCGCCATCCCGAGATCGACGTGCTGGTCGACGCCAATCCGGGCGAGGACACGCTGGAGCGCGGCGGCGCGGACGCGATGATCCGCTGGGGCGACGGGGATTTTCCCGGTCTTTCCACCACCCGACTGTTCAAGGAGGAAGTGTTTCCCGTCTGCGCGCGAAAGCTGGTCGAGGCCGACCCGCCGCTGCGAGAGCCCGCCGATCTCGCGCACAGCACGTTGCTGCATCTCGAATGGAACCCGAGTTTCCCCACCTGGCCCTCGTGGAGCGACTGGCTCAAGGCGGCGGGCGCGGGCGAAGTCGAGGCGACGCGCGGCGTGTTCTTCAACCAGATGTCGATGGCGATCGCGGCCGCCGCGCAGGGGCAGGGGGTGGCGCTGGCCTCGCTTGCGATCGCCGCCGACGATCTCGCCTCCGGCCGACTGGTGGCCCCGTTCGCGACCACGGTGCGAACGCCGTTCGGATATTACTTTTTGTGTATGCCCGACGCGGCCGAGGCGCCGCGCATTCGGGCGTTGCGGGATTTTTTGGTCGAGGAGGCGGCGCTTTCAATCGGTTAGTGAAAGCGCCGAATAACGCGGCGCGTAAGGAAAATCTTCGCCTCGCGCTTTACGATCTTATGCACACCCGCGCTTTGCGTTGACGCCACGCCTTGCTGCGGGTTACGCTGCGAGCGTAAGCTCTTAAAGCATGTTAACGCTCGACGTGAACGGCGCTGTCACCCGAGCTCCGGCCGGGGCGCTTGCGTCGCAAGGCGCGACGTCACATTATCGATGACGACGTCACATTATCGATGACAAAGCCGACGTCGGAGTCGGAGACAAGGGCTGGGCGTGAGCGGACGTTGGTGCGGGTCGAGGAGATGATCTGTCCCCATTGCCGACGGCGAGCGCCGGCGAACAGCGTCGTTTGCCCCTCTTGCAGCGCCGCGCTGGGCGGCAGCGCGAAAGGCGCCGCGCCGGCCCGGCGGGCGCGCGGCG
>JANYIH010000138.1 GCA_025358745.1 Hyphomicrobiales bacterium
ACAAATTTGACTTGCATTTTGCAAATAACGTGAGTCCTGCGAAAGCCGCGTCATTCTGGGCTCCGATAGTCGAGATGATATTACCTCTTACGAATCAGTTAGAGGCGGCGTTTTCTAGGGGCAGAATATCAAATGAAAACATTCAAAAGACAGTTCCCAATTTTGTGGGTGTGGTAGCATCGCTTGCGCCAATTCAAAAGCAAACCTTAGAGCAATTTGCTAGCCACGTGAGGATAGGTGCATAGGACGACCAACGCCCTCATCCCCGCTCCCGCCGGTTCAAAAACGCCAGCCGCTCGAACAGATGCACATCCTGCTCGTTCTTCAACAATGCCCCGTGCAGCGGCGGGATGAGTTTGCGCGGGTCGTGTTCGCGCAAAGTCTCCAGATCGATATCCTCCGACACCAGCAGCTTGATCCAGTCGAGCAATTCGGAGGTGGTCGGCTTCTTCTTCAGCCCCGGCGTCTCGCGCAAAGCGAAGAATTGGCGCAGGGCCTCCGAGATCAACCTCGGCTTCAAGCCGGGGTAGTGCGCCTCGACGATTTGGCTCATCGTCTCGGCGTCGGGGAAACGGATGTAGTGGAAGAAGCAGCGGCGCAGGAAGGCGTCGGGCAACTCTTTCTCGTTGTTCGATGTTATGACGACGATCGGCCGCAGCGCCGCCTTCACCGTCTCGCCCGTCTCGTAGACGTGGAACTCCATCCGGTCGAGTTCGAGCAGCAGATCGTTGGGGAATTCGATGTCGGCCTTGTCGATCTCGTCGATCAGCAGCACCGGCCGGGTGGGGTGCGTGAAGGCGTCCCACAGCTTGCCGCGCTTGATGTAATTGCGGATGTCGCTGACGCGCGCGTCGCCGAGCTGGCTATCGCGCAGACGCGAGACGGCGTCGTATTCATAGAGCCCCTGCTGGGCGCGTGTGGTGGATTTGATGTGCCAGGCGATCAGCGGCGCGTCGATCGCCTGCGCGATCTCCTGCGCCAGCAGCGTTTTGCCGGTGCCCGGCTCGCCCTTGATCAGCAGCGGCCGCTCCAGCGCGATCGCCGCGTTGACGGCGACCTTTAGCTCGTCGCTGGCGATGTAGCTGGCGGTTCCGGAAAAACGCATCTAGTCCTCGGCTCCCGGGCGGCCTGGTCGGCGCCCGGGGGGCTTTTCGCCGCTTTCCGCGCCGCGATCAACCCGCGTGCGGCGCCTCGGGGGCGGGGCTCGGCGGCGGCTCGCGGCGCGCGGCCATGAACTGGTCGAACTCGGCCCGATCCTTGGCGACCCGCAGCCGGTTGAGGAAATCCTTGAACTCGCGCTGTTCGTCTTCCAGCCGCCGCAGCGTCTCGGCGCGATATTCGTCGAAGGCGTTGTTGCCGCTGGTGGCGGGCGAACCCCAGGCTCCGCAGCGCCGCTCCATTCGCTGCCGCACCTGCTCAACCTTGTCCTGCGCGCGGGCGATTTTGCGCTCCCAGCGCGGGTTATTGTGGCTCCAATCGAACATCTGACCTTCTCCTGCATAAGCCTGGCGCCACCCGTAGCGCCTGCGCGCCAGCAGGAAGCCCAGTATGACGAGCCCCACCGGCCACCACCAAACGAAACCGAGAATCATCAAAGCGATCGCCATTGCGGCCTCCTCAGTGAATGTATTTAACATTTACATCAGCCCACGATTCTGTCAAGCGGATTTGGAATGGATGGCGTTTATGCGCCGGTCACGCCGAGGCCGCGCAGATAGACCAGCACCTGCGCCTCCAAAAGCTCGGCCGGCGACATCGGCAAAGCCCGCTGCGCGCCGTCGCCGCGCCCGAACAGCGAGGCGACGCCATGCGCCATCGTCCAGATATGCAGCGCGACCATCAGTGATGGCGGGCGGCCCGCCGGCGGGGTCGCGGCGCAGAGTTTTTCCGCCGCGGCGCGCAGGACCGCAAAGGCCCGCTCGCTGGCGTCGCGCAATTGCGGATCGGCGCTCGCGGGAATGCCGCCCTCGAACATCGCCGCGTAATAGGCGGGTTCCGCGCGGACGAAGTCGAGATAGGCCTTGCCAAGCCGGTCGAGCGCAGCGAGCGGATTCGGGCGGCCCTCGTCCCAGGCGCGCGCCAGCGCCGCCTCGAACGCCACGAAACCGCGCACCGCGACCTGCGCCATCAGTTCGTCGCGGTCGCGGAAATGGCGATAGGGCGCGGCGGGGCTGACGCCGGCGAAGCGGGCGGCCTCCGCGAAGGTGAAGCCGGCCGTCCCCTTCTTGGCGATCAGGTCCATCGCGGCGCGGATCAGCGTCTCGCGCAGATTGCCGTGGTGATAGCCGCGCGGCTCGCCCTTGCCCCAACTCATGTGTAGGGTCTTTACATGGATTTGCCGGCTTCGTCGATGTGCGTTTGGGTCACGCTCGCATTGCGCGGGAAAAGCCGGCGCGATAGCCTCGGCGGGCAAAACGGTGGAGAGCATGAAGAGCTATAACGCGGTCGCCCTCGCGATCATCCTGGGCTACGGGTTGGCCTGCATGGTCGCGGCTCCCGGGGCGATCGGACCTTGGCGCGGCCTGGCCGTCGGCGCCGCCTATTTTCTCGCCTGCTGGTTTCTCGCCGGCGTTTATCTCGCCGACGTCCTGCATCTCGGCGTCGCGCATCGCGCGCTCGATTTCAAACCCTGGTTCATCAAGGCGGTTACGATCGTCAACAACCTGTTCGGCATCTATGTCGGACCGACCGATTGGGTGAACCGCCACCGTCTGCATCACAAGCATTCGGACCACGAGGGCGATCCCAACAAGCTCGCCGACGATGGGTTCTGGCGGACGCTTTACCTGTGCGTGTTTCCCTATCGCTGCAAAGAGAATACGGCGACCGATCCGATCTGTCGCTCATGGACGTTTCGCGCGACGTCGCATTGGCTCTTCGTTGCGCCGTCGCAGATTTTCAACTTCGCATTGCTCTCCTATCTCGTCGGCAGCTGGACGTTCGCCGCTGTGATGTGGGTCGGGATGCGGATTTTCGCGCTTTGGGTCAACATGATCCAGAACTACTGGACCCATACCAGAGCCTTCGGATATCGCCGTTACGAAGACGAGCGCGACAACGCGATGAACATCGGCGATTGGCTGCCGGTGACGGCGACCTTCAGCGCATGCCTACAGAACAATCATCACCATTACCCCAACCTGCTGCGCTTGAGCCATAGCGACAGCGAGTATGATTTCGGCCTGCTGACGATCAAGGCGATGAAGGCGCTCGGCCTCGTCGCTGCGACGCCCAAGGGCGCGATGATCCCGGCGGATGTGTCACTCAGCCGGCTTGGGCTTTGAAACGCGCCGGTTGGGACGGAAGAAGGGTTCGTAGGTCTGGCGGATGAACCCTTTGGGAATCTCTTCCCCGACGATGCCATAGCGTTCCGGCCATTCCTCGGGAAAGTAATAGGTGCCCAGCAGGCGATCGATCCAGGGAAAGTGGATCGCGAAGTTCTTGTCGATCGCCTCGCGCTGCGACGAATGATGCCAGTGGTGATACCTCGGCATGACCAGAAAGCGTTCGAGCCACTTGGCGTTTGGCGCGAAATTGCAATGCGTCCATGTCGCATGCAGTGTGACGAACACCAGATAGGCGAGGATGACCGGCTGTGAAAAAGCCAGCATCAACGGCGCCAGAACGGCGCCGCGCACCAAAGTGTCGTCGAGGAAATGCGAACGCGAGCCGGCGATCCAGTCGAGCGCTTGCGAGGAATGGTGGATCGAGTGAAAACGCCAGAGGAAGGGCACCTTGTGGAGCGCGAAATGGATCGCCCATTCCGCGAAATCGGCGACGATGATCGCCAGCGCGAACTGCACGATCAAGGGCAGTTCGGCGATGAAATGCGCGATCGGGGGGATCGCGAGATAGTGCGTCGCGAAGGTCGCGGGCAGCAGCACCGCCCAGGACAGGACCTGAATCGGCAGGTGCGTCGATAGAAAATAGACGACGTCGAGCGTCCATTGCGGACGGAACGTGCTCTGCCCCGGATACTGCGGCCAGAACCGCTCCAGCGGCACATAAATCAACGCTGTCGCGAGCAGGTCGAGCAGGAACCAGTCAAGCCCGATCGCCGGCCCGTCCTTCAGCGGCTGGTTGATAGGCACGCTCCATCCGCCCAGAGCGAGCGCCGCGACGGCCAGCAACATGCCGGTCGCGGCGAGCGCCTTCTTCTTGCGCCGCATGGCGGAGAAGGCGCCCATGACCAGCGCGGCGAAGATCACCGCTTGTATGCCCGCGCGGATGAGCGACATCGGATAATGGACGCGCAACTCCGGCGAGGTGAGCAATTGCGGAAAATGCAGACAAAGCACGCCGCAGAACGCGAGGACGCCGAAGAATGTCGCCAGCACACCCGCCCACCAGCCCGTGCCAAGACCCTTGGGCTGCTGGTCGTCAAAAAACGCGTTGATATTCTGCTCGTTCATCCCGCCCCCGCTCCGCCAAGCGCTCGCGCCTCAACTCATCGCCCCCTTCACCGTCTCGATCAGTTGCTTGAGCGTGAACGGTTTCGGCAGGAACTGGAATTCCAGCCCCTCGGGCAGATTGCGGGCGAAGGCGTCATCGGCGTAGCCGGACACGAACACGACCTTCGCCATGATCCCGCGATTGCGCAGCTCCATCAGCATCGTCGGCCCGTCCATTTCCGGCATGATGACGTCGGAGACGATCAGGTCGACCGCGCCTTTTGCCTCCGCGACGACGCGCAGCGCGTCGAGGCCGGAATCCGCCTCCAGCACGGTATAGCCGCGCGAGACCAGCGCGCGCGAGGCGAAGGCGCGCACGGCCTCCTCGTCCTCGACCAGCAGGATCGCGCCGCGCCCGGTGAGGTCGGCGGCGGGCTTCGCCTCGACCTTCTTTACCGGCGCTTCGACGACGGGCTCGGCGATATGGCGCGGCAACAGGATGCGGAACGTCGCGCCCTGGCCCGGCTCGCTGACGCAGAACACATAGCCGCCGGTCTGCTTGACGATGCCATAGACCATCGACAGGCCGAGGCCGGTGCCCTTGCCGACCTCCTTGGTGGTGAAGAAGGGCTCGAAGATCTTCTCGCGCACTTCTGGCGGTATGCCATGGCCGGTGTCCTGAACCTCGACCAGCACGTAATCGGCCGCGACCAGCGATTTTTCGCCGAACGCGGCGCAATCCCCGGCGCTGACGTTGCGCGTGCGCACGACGATGCGGCCGCCCTCGCTCATCGCGTCGCGCGCGTTGACGACGAGATTGACCACGACCTGCTCGAACTGGTTGAGGTCGGCCTTGACCAGCCAGAGATCGCGGCCGTGACTGACGTCCAGTTCGATCTTCTCGCCGACCAGCCGTTGCAGCATCATCCGCAGTTCCGACAATACGTCGGCCAGTTGCAGCACCTGCGGGCGCAGCGTCTGCCGGCGCGAGAAAGCGAGCAACTGCCGCACCAGACCCGCCGCGCGATTGGCGTTCTGGCGGATTTGCATGATGTCCTGGAACGAGGGGTCGGTCGGCCGGTGGTTGACCAGCAAAAGGTCGGAATAGCCGATGATCGCGGTCAGCACATTGTTGAAATCGTGCGCGATGCCGCCGGCGAGTTGCCCGACCGCCTGCATCTTCTGGCTTTGCGCGAAATTCTCCTGCAACGTGCGCTGCTCGGTGGTGTCGAGCGCGATGACATTGGCGCCGCTCGCCTCCGCTCCGCGCGGATCGGCGGCGGAGAAGAAGAACCGCACGGCGCGCTCGCCCTGACCCGCGACGGTGGCGTCGACCGGCGCGATTTCGGCCTTGCCTTCAACCGCGGCGGCGATGGCGGCCTGAAGCGCGGGATGGTCGCGCTCCGCCACGGCGCTGTAGAGCGTCGTCTTGCCGCCTTTCATCGCCGTCGGCGCGAGCCGGGCGAAAGCGCCGTTGCCGCGCCGCACGGTTCCGTCGGGTCCCAGCGTCGCGAGCGGCAGCGAGGTGGCGTTGAACATGCGCGAGAACCGCGCCTCCGCCGCCTCGCCGCCCTCGGCCCGCGGCGCTTCGGCGTTCGTCTCCAGCACCAACGTGCGCGACGGGGCAGGGGAGCCGTCGGGGCCGAAGGCGACGCGGTGGATCAGCCGCGCCGGCTTCGACTGGCCGAGGCGACGCTTCAGATCGACCACCGCCTCGATGGTCCGGGCTTCTCCCGGCGCGCCGGGCTCGACTTCGAGCAGCGCCGCCCCATCGGCGGCGACGATGTCGGAGAGAGACATCTGGCCCGGCGTGAACTGCGCGATGTCGTAATCGAGCCAATTGGCCAATGTCGCGTTCATATAGCCAATCGCGCCGCTGGCCTCGGCCGAGAAAAACCCGGCCGGGGCGTGATCGAGGAAGTCGATTGCGTGTTGCAGGTCTTGAAAGAACGACTCGTGCCGGTCGCGCTCGTTGGTGATGTCGACCAGCGTCCACAGCGCGGCCTGCCCCTGCGCCGGACCGCTCAGCGGGCGCACCCGGATGCTGTACCAGGCCGCCTCGCCCTGGCCCGAGAGCGGCGGCGACAGGCGCAATTCCTCGACCGCTTCGCCGCCGGTGCGTGCGGCCTGCGACAGCCGATAGATCGCCTCCGCCGTTTCCGGCGCGCCGGCGAACAGTCGGTCGATGCTGCGCGCTTGGCCCTCGCGGGCCCCCGACAAGACGCGATAGGCCTCGTTGGCGTAGAGCACGCGCGACGAGCCCGAGGTCACCAGGAAGCCGTCCGCGCTCGTCTCCGCGATCGCGCGCGCAAGATCGAACGCGCTCGCCCTGCCGATGAAGCGGAACAGGCCGAAGGCGTACATCAGCACGCTGAACACGCCGAAAATGGCTAGAGCGGCGATGGTCAGCGACACCGCCCGGCGGCCGAATTCGCCCGGCGCGAACACCAGCGCCGCCGCCGAGGCCACCACCGCGAGCAACATCAGCGCCATCAGCCCCGGACGGGCGAGGCGCTCGAAACCACGAGCGGCGGGCGTCGTAGACACGGACGTCATGCGCGCGGATCGCTCCCTGGCGGCCAATCGCCGCACCCCGGAATATCTGATTCTTATCCCGCGCGAACATGCGTCCGCCGTTCGAGAATGGCAATGACCTCCTCGATCGCCGGGGCGGCGTCGGTCTGCGATTTCCCGCCCGGCGAACGACAATCTCAGGTTTTCAGGCGCCGCCCAATTTGATACCACATTCTAGCTTAAGCGCTTTCGCGCGGGTCATCCGCACGAAGGCGGCGCCCGCCCGTACGGCGCGGAGCGGTGTGTTAAGGCGTATTCGATGTTTCAAACTTTAGGCGGTCTCATTTCCCCCGACAGCCGCGCGCTGCAAGTTTTGGTGGGCGCGGTTGTTCTGCTTGTCCTTCTGGCGGTGGCCTACGGGCTCTATCGTCTCGTCTTCGCCCATCGTTTGCGCGCCCCGGGCGCAGGGCGGGGGCGGGCGCCTCGGCTGGGCGTGGTGGATGTTTTCGGGCTTGATGGACAACGTCAGCTTGTCATCGTAAGGCGCGATAATATTGAACATTTACTGATGATCGGTGGTCCCAACGATCTCGTCATCGAATCGCAAATTCTGCGCTCCAGCGGCAACGGCGCCAATGGCCGCGAGCCCGCCAAGACCCCCGTTGCGGTCGAACCGGCGCCGGAGCCGCCCGCGCCGCCGCCCACGCCCGCGCCCATTCCGCGTCCCGTGGCGCCTGCGCCGCGCCGCACCCCGTTGCGCGCGGAGACCCCCGCCCCCGCGCCGGCCCCGGAGCCCGCCGCCCTCGTCGTCACGCCCGAACCCGCGCCGCCGCCGCCTGACTACCGCCCCCGCCCTTCGCCCGCCCCGCGTCCCGCCGCGGAGAGCGCGCCCAAGCCTGCGGTCGAACCGGCTGCGGCTTCGATAGCGCCGGCGCAGCTCCCGGCAAAATCGACCGAGCCCGTCGCTGCGGCCGAGCCGAAATCGCCGCCCGAGATCGCGCCGCCGCGCAAACCGGCCACGCCGCCGCCCTCGCCGCGCGTGAATCTGCCCTCGCCGATCACGCCCCTGCGCCCACGTCAGGCCGCGCCCGAAGTGACTGTCGAGCCGCCCAAACCGGCGCCGGCGTCAAAGGCGCCGGACGTGATCATCGCGCCGGCGCCGACCGCCGCGATCGCGCCGCCGACAGCAAACAGCGACGCCGAGCCGAACCGCCCTGCGGGGGAAAAGCGCCCGCGCAAGGACGAGGCTTTTTACGATCTCGAATCGCTGGAAGCGGAGATGGCCCGCCTGCTCGGCCGCGATCCCTGATCGCGGCCGCCTCTCCACGTCGGGCTCAATCCTCGCGATAAACCCGCTCGCGGCGTTCGTGGCGCTCCTGCGCCTCGATCGACAGCGTGGCGATGGGACGGGCGTCGAGCCGGCGCAGCGAAATCGGTTCGCCGGTGTCAACGCAATAGCCGTAGGTGCCCTCGTCGATTCGGGCCAAAGCCGCGTCGATCTTGGCGATCAATTTGCGTTGGCGGTCGCGCGCGCGCAATTCTATCGCGCGGTCGCTTTCCGAGGAGGCGCGGTCGGCGATGTCGGGGTGATTCTCGCTTTCATTCTGCAGCGAAGTTAGCGTTTCCTTGCTCTCGACGATGATGGATTCGCGCCAGGCCGACAATTTGCGCCTGAAATAATCCCTTTGTCTTTCATTCATGAAAGATTCGGCGTCCGATGGCTTGTATTCCTCCGCAATGACGGTGTTCACTCCCATGACATCGCTTCCCCTGGTCGCACGCGCGGCCCTTATAGCGACAAGGACGTATAGGAACAATGACTGCCGGAGCCGTTCGGAAATGGAAAAAATATCCAATTTCGGCGCGGGGTTAGGTAAGGTGCGGACGCACCGCCGCTTGCGGAAATAAGCCCTCTAGCAACGGAGACCGTAAGATGTACCGACGCATTTTGCTCGCCGTGGACCTTGCCGACGAAGCCGAAAGCCCCAAGGGCCTCGAAGAAGCGCTCGCCCTCGCCAGCCTCACCAAAGGCGATCTCCGACTCGTCAACGTCCAGCCGCTCCTGCCGGCGACCTTTATGGAATATGTCCCCGCCGATTTCGACGCCGAGCAGGAAGCGCGCGCGCGCGACGCGCTTGCCGCGATCGCGGCCAAAATCCCGCTGGCCCCCGAGCGCGTATCGGTGGCGGTCGCCAGCGGCGGCGTCTATAACGAATTGTTGCGCGAATCCTCGGAATGGGGGGCCGATCTCATCGTCGTGGGCTCGCATCAGCCCGCGTTGATGGATTATTTGCTCGGCTCCCACGCCAAGACGATCGTCGCGCACGCCCAATGTTCGGTGCTGGTGGTGCGAACTTCGGCTTGAACGCAACGCCTCGCGGCGCCAAATCGCGTCCCTGTCGCGGGAACGTCCCGCGCGAGGAGTTTCGATGACGGAAACGACAATGGCGGCGCGCTTCGGCAGCGGGCGCGAAGTGAAACGCATTGAAGATGCGGGTCTGTTGCAGGGCGTCGGCCGCTTCGCCGACGATTTCGCTCCCCAGGGGGCCGCGCATCTGCGCTTTCTGCGTTCGCCGCACGCGCACGCCCGCATTCTCAGCATAGACGCGACCGAGGCCCTGGCCGCGCCCGGCGTGCTGGCGGTCTATACCGGGGTTGAACTCGCCGCGGCCGGCGTCAAGCCGCTGCCGCTCGCCCCGATGTTCAAACGCCCCGACGGTTCGCCCGGCGCTTCGCCGCTGCGTCGAGCGCTCGCCGTCGATGTCGCGCGCTTCGCGGGCGAAGCGGTGGTGGCGGTGGTGGCGACAAGCGCCGACGCCGCGCGCGACGCGCTCGAACTCATCGCCGTCGATTACGCGCCCTTGCCCGCTGCGGTCGGCGTAAAGGCTGCTTGTGCGCAGGGCGCGCCGTTGGTCTGGCCTGAGGCGGGCGGTAACATCGCCGCGCGGATGCGTCACGGCGACACGGCCGCGACCGACGCGGCTTTCGCCAGATCCGCGCATGTCGTCGGACTCGATCTCGTCAACCAGCGCCTCGCGCCCTCGCCGATCGAGCCGCGCGCGTGCGTCGCCGAGCTTGGCCACGGCCGCCTGACGATGCGGCTGACGACGCAAATGCCGTCGGGCGCGCGCGACGCGCTGGCGGGCGCGCTGGGCCTCGACCCCAAGTCGATCCGGGTCGTCGCCGAGGACGTCGGCGGCGGCTTCGGCATGAAGACCGGCCTTTATCCCGAGGACATCGCCGTCGCCTACGCCGCCCGCGCGCTGAACCGCCCGGTGCGCTGGACCGCCGAGCGCGGGGAGGACTTTCTCGCCGCCAACCACGGCCGCGACGTCGCATCCCGCGCCGAATTCGCGCTCGACGCCGAGGGCAAGGTGCTGGGCTACCGCATCCGTTCCCGCGCCGACGTCGGCGCCTACGCCAGCACGACGGGAATCCTGATCCAGGTCATGATCGGGCCCTGGGTGTCGACTTCGATCTACGACATCCGCACGATCGACTTCCAGTTCGACGCGGTGCTGACGAACACCACCCCGACCGGCGCCTATCGCGGCGCGGGCCGGCCCGAGGCGATCTACATCACCGAGCGCCTGTTCGACGCCGCCGCGCGCCAGACCGGGATCGACCCGGTCGAGATCCGCCGCCGCAATCTCGTGCCCGCCGCGCAGATGCCCTATAAAAACGCGATGGGGCAGGTGTACGATTCCGGCAATTTCGCCGCCGTGCTCGACGCGGGGCTGAAGCTCGCGGACTGGTCCGGTTTCGCCGCGCGCGAGGCCGCCTCGAAGGCGCGCGGGAAATTGCGCGGGCGCGGGTTCGCCTCGTTCCTCGAATGGACGGGCGGCAACGCGTTCGAGGAGCGCGTCACCTGCGCGGTGTCGGGCGAGGGCGAGATCGAGGTTTTCGCCACCACCATGCCGATGGGGCAGGGCATCGCCACCAGCTACGCGCAACTCGTGGTCGACGTGTTCGGCGTCGATATCGCACGCGTGAAGATCGTCACCGGCGACACCGACCGCGGCTCGGGCTTCGGCAGCGCGGGTTCGCGTTCGCTGTTTACGGCGGGCTCCGCCATCGGGGTGGCGGCGCAGGAGGCCGTCGCCAAGGGCCGCGATCTCGCCAGCGAGGCGCTGGAGGCGGCGGCGGCGGATATCGAATATGCCGAGGGCGAATTCCGCGTCGCCGGCACGGATCGCGCCATCGGCCTGTTCCAACTCGCGGGCAAACAGCCGGGGCGGCGCATTTTCGTCGATTCCACCACGAAAATCGGCGGACCGAGCTGGCCCAACGGTTGCCATGTCTGCGAGGTCGAGATCGATCCGGGCACGGGCGTTGTGGAGGTCGTCGCCTATTCCTCGGCCAATGACGTCGGCCGCGTCGTCAATCCGATGATCGTGCGCGGCCAGCTCGACGGCGGCGCGGTGCAGGGTCTGGGCCAAGCGCTTGGCGAGGCCATCGTGTTCGATGCGACGGGGCAGTCGCTGACGGCGAGTTTCATGGACTACAACATGCCGCGCGCCGATTTCATTCTCGATTTCAAGCACGAACTCGGCCCGTCGGTCCCGTGCCGCAACAATCCGCTCGGCGCGAAGGGAGTGGGCGAGCTTGGCACGATTGGCGCCACGCCCGCCGCCGCGATCGCCGTGATCGACGCGCTGGCGCGGGCGGGGCGCGAGGCGGCGGCGATGCGGATGCAGATGCCGTTCACGGCGGCGAAGGTGTGGCGGGCGCTGCGGGAATAAAGGCTAGTGGGAGATCGGGGCGCCAGCGAAGTAGTAGGCGCCCATCAAGCCGACGCCGACCAGCACGAGCGCCGCGAGCAGCACCCACAGGACCGGCTTGCCCAGTGGCGCCTGCCGCGCCGTGTCCGCCGTCAGTATCTGCGGGCGGCCGTCTCCCCTATACATGGGAGGGGGAACAATATTGTCTTCCTCGATCGTTCGGTTGGCGTCTTGCTCGACGAGCTTGGTCATATGCGTCTCCCTTGATTAGGGGAAACGCCGTCCGGCGAGCCGCGTTCCCCTCAATACCCGAACTGCTCCCGCAAAATCCGCTCGTCCAGCGAATGTCCGGGGTCGTGGAGAAGCACTAGCGTCGTGTCGTGATCGGTCGCGACCTCGACCCTGGCCACGCGCCGGATTTCGAAATGGTCGGCGGTGGCGGCGACCGGGCGCTTGTCGGCCTCCAGGATTTCAATCGCCACGCGCGCCTGATCGGGCAACAGTGCGCCGCGCCAGCGGCGCGGCCGGAACGCGCTGATCGGCATCAGCGTCATCAACGGCGCGCCGAGCGGGACGATTGGGCCGTTGACCGAGAGATTGTAGGCGGTCGAGCCGGCGGGCGTCGCCACCAGCACGCCGTCGGCGATCAATTCCTCTAGCCGAACCGCGCCGTCGATGCTGAGCGACATCTTTGCCGCCTGCGAAGTCTGGCGCAGCAGCGACACTTCGTTGATCGCGCGGGCGAAGGTCTTTTGGCCTTTGACGTCGATCGCCTCCATCGCCAGCGGATGCAGGATCGAGGGTCGGGCGGCCGCGAGTCGCTGGGGCAGGTCGTCTTCGGAATATTCGTTCATGAGAAAGCCGACCGAGCCGAAATTCATGCCGTAGATCGGCTTGGGCTTGTCCATCGTGCGATGCAGGGTCTGCAGCATCAGGCCGTCGCCGCCGAGCGCGACGATCACGTCGGCCTCTTCGGGCGCGCAATCCCCGTATTGCGCCGACAGCCGCGCGCGCGCCTGGCGCGCGTCCGGCGCGCTGGAGGAGAGAAAGCTGATCGCAAATGCGCTGGTCGACGCCGCCCGAGCGTCCATGCCGGCTCTCCCTAGTGTTTGCAGTCTAGGGCATGCGGGCCCTCGCGTAAACTCAAGCGCGCGCGGCGACGTGGCGGCGGCGCATTTCCAGGCCCATCACCAGCAGGCCGCTCGTCAGCACGATCGCCGCGCCGACAAAGGTGCGCGGGCGCGGCCAGTCGCCGAACACGAGGTAACCCCAGAAAATCGCATAGGCGAACATCGAATATTCGAGCGGCGCCAGCAGCGACGCCTCGGCCCGGCGCGCGCCTTCGAACCACAGATATTGTCCGGCGCCGCCGACCAGTCCGAGGCTCGCTATCGCCAAGGTCTGGTTGAGGTTCGGCCAGACGCCGAGGCTCGGCAGCGCCGCCCCGCAGGCGCCGAGAAAGCCGATCGAGCCGGCCATCATCAACGCCGGCGTGGTGACCCCCTTCGTCAGCGAACGGGCGAGCAATGTCGTCAGCGCCCAGGCGAAAGCGGCCAGCAGGGCGAGCCCGACCGGAATCAGCGGCGCGCCGGCGCCGGG
>JANYIH010000167.1 GCA_025358745.1 Hyphomicrobiales bacterium
GTTCGTCGAAGCCTGCTGGTCGTCGCCGTAAACCCCGTGCGTAACGCCGTTCAACTGAGTGCCGCTGACGGTGTAAGTGGTTGCGCGAGTCAGCGTCGTCGAAGACAGCGACGTGATCGTCGGCCGCCAAGCGTCCAAGAATGTGCCGAACGGTGTATAGATTTGCACGTTGTTTGAGAAGTCAGTCATCAGAACTTGACCGTTCGGCAAATTCAGGAAGTTATAGACGAATGACGGATTGCCGGATGCACCGGCGGGGTCGGCTCGCTGTACGATGGCTCCGGAGGGGGCATACTCGAAAAAGTGCGTCGGGGCCGAGAACAATCCCGGCGACGCAGCGAAGAATATACCTGAGCTCTGCAGCATGGCCGCAGGCGCATCCGCCAGATTATAGTTCTGTCCCGCGATCGTCGGCAAGTTCGTCCCAACACTCCAGGTGTTGGTCCCCGGATTAAAGACGGAGGTTCCCGCGACACCGGTCGTCAGGCCGCTGAATGCGACGACCGTACCGTTCGGGCGTGTGAGGAGCGGACCGACTTCAAAGGAAAGGTTGCCAGTGCAGTCCGAGAGCTGTGTTGTCGCATTGCCGGCGCTCGTCCACGCGCCAGTTCCCAAATTATAGCGCTCCGTGTTGAAGCCGCAGGTGCCGGTGAAGACATACGCGTCCGTGGTCAGGACAGTGTTGTCCTGCAGCAGCGTCCAGCCTTCTTCGTCGTTCACGTCGAACTTGCCCGAACCCGTTGGCGTAAAAGTGAGCGTCCCCAGGTTCAGAATGGCTTGATTCGTCGTGCAGCAATCGGCAAGCATGTATTTGGTGTTGGGCAGAATGATGCTCTGCGCGTCGCCGATTGTGGTCCAGCCGGCCGGCGGAGCCAAGGCGACCCAGGTGTTGCTAACGGGATTGTAGACGCCGCCGCCGGTGATCCAATGCGCCGTACAACTTTGATTGCCGTCGTATTCGCCGCCGTTGCCGACGACGTTTCCGTTATTGAGAATTTGCGACGCGAAGTAGAGCGGCGCCCACGGCGCGTTGGCGATCTGGGTCCAAGTGCCGTATATGTAACTGCCGTTCTCGTCCGGCGTCAGCTTGTACCAGGTCGCACTGCAAGAAACGTGGACGATGACCGTACCGTCTGTCAACAGCAGCGGATTGCTGAGCCCGGCGGCCGGCGCCGTGTGCAACAGCGTCGACCAAGAGCCGGGAGGCACGGGAGCGTTCTTCGGCGGGGCCGGAGCGGGCACGACCGTCTTTGCGGTCGGCGCGCGCGCCATGATGGCGTTCCACTCGTCCGGATGCGCGGCGTAATATTTCGCCTTGGCCTGGGACACAGGTGGGGGCACCACATTATCGCCGGCAAGAGCAGCCGAACCGAAGCCCACGGCGAGCGCCGCCGCGGAGCAAGCCGCAGCCTTCAGCGCAAATTTCAGAAATTTCGATGGCATGATGTACCCTCCAACGGATATGCGAACCCGGTCACACTGATCGCATCAACATGAACCTCGTCATACTGATGGCGTCAACATGATCATAGGCGTGATAAATATAATCAGTCATTTCGTCAAGAAATTTTTCCGACCAATGCCGTAACTTTACGTTATATTTGCAATGTTTTTCCAAAAAAAACGATACATAACTATTTCACGCAAAAAGCATCGTGCCCGCTCTACTTTGCGGTCCGTTGGCAATTTTGTTCTTATTTAATAAACGCAGTGACGCGCAGGGAAATTGTAACTGGCTGAACATGCACTCGGCGGCTGGCAATTAAAGCCTTCCGCGAAAGCCTAAGGCAGAGACGCGGCTCACGTTCAAGCCGCGCAGTCGAAATCAGACAGGGACGCAGCGTCGCGAACAACGAGCGCCCATTCGGTGAAAGTCTCCCCATAGTTGAACTTCGGCGGTGATCGGTCGTTGCTGGCCCGAAGCATCGCAGCCATGCGGCGGCTTCCAGACGCGGAGAGCGCGGACAGACCTTTGAACATTGCACACGCCGGAATGGGTGCGCATAGATCAGCGTCGAGCCGTCTAAACTGCATGGCGTCTCCCCCGAGACCAATCGTCGCTCAGGCTCGAAGGCGCAAGCGATGGGCGAATTTAATCGTTCGCTTAACGTGCGTCAACATCTTGCGAGTTCAGGTCATACGGGACGATTGCGATGAAGGCGGGGTTCTCCGCAGCTCGGGTTGCTATGGCTCCAGACAAAGGAGAACCCCAGGCAGATTTTTGGCCTGCCCCGACAGGTTTTCAGAAGCGCGGCGGTCGCGTCGCGCCTTTCGACTGTTTCGTCCTCGATCTCGGCGTCCGCAAGGCGCGACGCGGTGCAGCGGTGGCTGGGCGCGCGCCGCGACGGGCTGAGCGCGGCGCAGGCGGCCAAGGCCGTGGGGGTTCCACGCTCGACGCTGCACCTCCATCGGAGCCCCCATAGATTCACAAATCCTCGATCATGGGAATCCCCCGTGAGTCATTCCGGCCGGCCGCTGGTGTAAGCGTGCGTTCGCCGCTCGACTTGTCCCGGACGCATGGGAAGAAGGCTGCGAGCGATCCAGCGCCTGGATTTGGCTTTTCTCGTCGACGCGCAGAACGAACGCGCGCTCCGGCGGCGACCGATAAAGGCCGACGACGTCGCGCACCTATTCGACGAAATGCGGATCGGTCGAAAGTTTGAAGGTCTCGGTGCGATCGGGCTGGAGATTAACCTTCCCTATCCGAGTGCGCGGCCTCGTCACATCCGAGGTCGGCGGGCCGGTCTGGAACCTCGAATATGTCGCGCCCAACGCGGTGAAGATGAACAGGCGGCTTTTCCCGCCAAATTGAGCGCTATCTCTCGCGCTTCAGCTTTTTCGTCAGGCGCTTGAACTCGGCAAGCGACGGCGGGTCGATGGTGGGCGTGGCGTCGATGGCGTCCTCGGTCCGCGGGTGATCGTCGGCGCCGACGGTCGGCGCGGGGCCGGCGAGCTGCGGCAGCGCCTGCGCGCCGGTCGCCGCGGGCGGCGAGATGGCGAGTTGTTCGATGCGCCCGTCGCGCTCCAGCACGGCCGCGCGAAGGCTGACCTGACCGACCCGCCAGCCGTCCTGCGCTTCGCCCTGACGCAGCCGAACGACCTCGTGGCTGGCGCGATTGCGCAGCAACACGTAACTGTTGACTTCGCCAACCACGACGCCGACGAGTTCGAACGGCGGCGGTTCCGGCTCTGTCGGTTTGGCGAGGGCGGGCTCGGTCGAGGGGGCCGGCGCGGGCGCGACGACCTCGGCTGGCGGAGGCGCCGGGCGGCGAGTTGGCGAAAACAGCGGCCGGTCCCGCGTCGCCCCGAGCGTTTCCAATTGCAGCGCGGCGAGTGGATTGCGCGGATCCGGGGACGCGCTTTCCGCGTGAACCTGCGGCGTCGCGGCCAGCGCGACAGACAACGCCAGAACCCGTCTCATTTCGGACCGCCCCATTCCCCTGACAAGTTCAGAGATACGCGCATATCGGCGGGCGCCCGCGCGTCTACCTTTTCCGGCGCGCGCGCCTCGAAGGAGTCGACGAACAGATAGGGCAGGCCCGTTTCCAGATCGTATAGCAGTTTTTGCATGTCGCGCTGCGCGATCGTCAATTCCGCCACAAGCGCGACCCGTCGCGGGTCGGCGCGGCCGCCGACCTCGACTTTGGACGAGGCGAGCCGTCCTTGCGCGGCGGCGACGGCGGTCTCGACCCGCTGTTGCAGCGCCGCGCCGGCCAGCGTGACGCTCGGCGCATCGACAAAGGGGGAAACCTTCGCCGCGTCCTTGCGCGGCGCGACGGTGCGCGCCCGCGCGTCGAGCGCCCGCGCCTGTTCGTCGAGCCCGGCGACATTGAGCTGGGCGTCGCGCAGGTCGAGCGCGACGGAGGCGGCGGCGCCGGCGAGCAGCGCGATCAGGCCGAAGAGGCCGAGCGCGGACAGGGTCTGGCGGGCGGCGAGGTTCATGGCGCCACCGTCAGGCGCGGCGCGACCTGCGCCTCGATACGGAAGGTTTCGCCGTTGTCGTCGGCCGCGCGCGTGGTCGGGGCGGTGAAGGTGGCGCGGCTGAAATGCGGCGAGGTCTCGATGGCGTGGATCAGCGACGCGGCGTTGGCGGCGACGCCGGCGATCTCGACCTTGCCGCCTTCGAGCCGCATTTCGGTAAGATAGGCGTCGTCGGGCAGCGCGCGCGACAGCGCCTCCAGCACCACGACCGCAGACGGGGCAGCGCGCTTGCGAGCGTCGAGCGCCTGCGCTGCGGGATCCTCTCCGGCGTGTTCGAGCCGCAATAGCGCCGTACGCTTCTGCGCGATATCTGCGCCCAGCGCGTCCAAGCGCTCGCTCAGATGCGCACCGAGCGTCTGTTGCGCGATCAGCGCGCCCGCCGCCGCCGCCATCGCGACGCCGAGCAGGGCCAGCAGCGTGAAGCGCCAGCGACCTTGTCGCGCGGCCGCGCCGACGCGGCGGCCGAGAATTTCAATCGGCGCCGAAGGTTCCTCGCGCCGGGTGGTGATCGCCACCGAGGCGGCGCCGGCGGCGGCGGCGGCTTCGGCCAGCGCCAGAATCGGCCCGCGCTTCGCGGCGGCGACCCAGAAGGCGATGCGGTCGCCCTCGCGCGGCTGCGGCGGTCCCCAACCGAACGCGGCCTCGCTCACCCGCCACGGCGTGATGCGGTCGATCTGCGTTCGCACGACGCCTTCGAGAAATTCGCCGGCGCGGGCGGGCAACTCCAGTTCGCGGAACACGCAGCGCTGCGCCGCCAGGCGAAACTCGACCTCGCCGCCGCGCCAGTTCGTCGGATCGGAAAACCGGCCGTCCTCCCATCGCAAAGGCGCGCCGGGCTTGGCCGCCTCGCGCAGAAAGCCGCCATCGGCCTGTTCGACGAACACGAAGCGGCGCCGCCGCCGCAGGCCGTCGCTCAGCCGCGCCATCGCCCGCGCCGCGTCGTCTAGCCGCGCGTCGATCCAGCGCGAAGCGGCGCTGGGTTGCCCAGCCGCGCGCGCGCGAGCCATCGCGGGCGTGCTAACGAGGTGGGTCGGCTGCGACAATTTCGACCCCTCCCGTGTACCAGTTGACGCGCACCTGATAGGCCGTGCCCGGCCGAGCGAGCGCGACAGTGCCGCCGCACGACATGCCGCTCGGCATGAAGCCGATGGTCGCGCCATTGTCGCGCCCGGCGCAAGTATTGGCGACGATGGCGTCGAAAGCGACGTCGGCGGGCAGTTGCAGCCTGCCCGCGCCAGAACCCGACGTCACGCTATGGTCGGCGGTGCTCAGCACAGTGTCAACGCGCGCGCGCCGTCGCACGGCCGCGACGCGGTCGGCCTTCAGCAGCGCCGCGACCTGAAGCGCGTAGCCTTCCAGCAGCGGCCGCGTGGTGGAATGGGGGATGCGCGGCAGGGCGAGCGCGGACATCAGGGCGATGATGGCGAGCACCGCCACCGCCTCGATCAGCGTAAACCCTGATTCGCGCATATTCACCTTGCCGCGCTCCTGATCATCTTGGACGTGTCGGCGCCATGCGGGCCAGATGGGCCAAAAGAGGAGATCTCATAGGGCGCATGGTCGCCGGGGGATTTGTAGACGTAAGCGGCGCCCCACGGGTCGGGCGGGGTCTGCGCGGTCTTTAGGTAAGGGCCGTTCCAGCCCGGATCGCTGGCGGGGCGGCGCACCAGCGCCTCCAGCCCGTCCCCGCCGCTGGGGTAATGGCCGTTGTCGAGGTAGTAGAGGTCGATCGCGGCCGACAGGCTCTCGATCTGGATTTTCGCGGTCTTGACCTTGGATTCGGCGAGGTAGTTCAGCACCCTCGGGCCGACCAGCCCCATGATCAGGCCGATGATGGTGATGACCACCAGCATCTCGACCAAAGTGAAACCGGCCTCCTCGTCGGCTGAGCGAACCCGGCCGGGTCTGAAGCGCGCGATCGCCGACATAACCTCACTCCACCATTTGGTCGACGGACAACAACGCCGTCATCACGGAAACGATAAGACCGCCGACGATCGTGCTGATGACGACGATCGCCAGCGGGCCGACCACGCCGACGATACGGTCGATGGCGCGGCCGAGTTTCGACTCGTAATAGTCAGCAACCCGACCTGCGAGCATCGGCAGCTGATCGGAATCCTCGCCGAGCCGCAGCGTGCGGACCGCCATCGGCGGCAGCACCCGCGCCGCCGCGAGCGCCTCCGACAATTTTCCGCCCCTGCGAACATTGTCCACTATATCCGTCCATATTATGACGTTGGCTGTGGCGGACATCACATCGACGAGAATCCGCAGCGCCGCCGAGAGTGTCACGCCGCCCGACAGCAGCAGGCCGAGATTGCGGCAGAACAGGATGGTGCGGTGGTGTTCGACCGCCGAGCCGATGCCGGGCAGTCGCGCCGCCAAGCTGAACAACGCGGCGCGCGCCGCCGGCCGGCGCAAGGCGAAACCGAGCGCCAGCACGCCGACGGCGAGGGCCACGCCCAGCGCCAGGCCGTTTGCGCGCAGGAAGGCCGAAAGAGACAGGAACGTCGAGAGGATCGGGTCCGGCTTGGCGTTGAAATCGGCGAACACCGCGCCGAACTGCGGCAGCACGAAGGTGAGAAAGAAGATCAGCACCGCGCCGGCCCCGAGCAGCAGGAAGGCGGGATAGCGCAGCGCGTCGATCAGGCGACGGCGCAACAATTCGGCGCGGGCGCGCTCGGCGGCGATCGCCTCCAGAATGGTCGGCAGCATCGAAGTCGCCTCGCCGACTTTGACCAGCGCGACATAGATCGGCGGGAACACTTGCGGGTGGGCGGCGAGCGCCTCGTTGAAACTCTGGCCGCCGAGCACGCTCTCCAGCAGCGCGGCGACGACGGCGCGCATCCGCCCGAGTTCGCCATCGGAGGCGAGCAGTTCCAGCGCGTCGTTGATCCGCGCGCCCGTCCGCAACAGCAGCGCGAGATCGCGCGAAAAGACGGTCACGTCCTCCTCGCGCGGCTTGCCGCCCCAGGAGACGCGGGGCGCGGCGGCGGCGCGCGGCGCCTCGGCGTCGATCGGGATAAGGCCCATGCCCATGACGCGGTCGGCGACGCCCTCCGCGCTCGGCGCCTCCAGCGCGCCGTCCACCACCTCGCCGCTCGGCGTCAGCGCCCGATAACTGAAAGTCGGCATGATTTCACCTGATCGCGGTCACGCGCAGCGCCTCGGCGACGCTGGTGATGCCGGCGCGTACTTTTTCGGTCGCGTCGACCGTCATCGTCGTCATGCCGGCGCGCAACGCCGCCGCCTCGATGGCGTGGCTGTCCACACCGGCCCGCACATGTTCGCGCGTCTCGCCCTCCACGTCGATGGCCTCGAACACGCCGACCCGGCCGCGAAAGCCGACGCCGGCGCAGCGCTCGCAGCCCTTGGGCTCGCACACCATTTCGCCGGCGAGGAGGCCGAGGAGACCCAGCCGTGGGTCGCGCTCGATGTCTTCCCTCGTCAGCGCCCGCCGTGTCCTGCAGCGCTCGCAGAGGATTCGCACCAGCCGCTGCGCGACGACCAGGCGCAGGGTGGATTTGAGCAGGAACGGCTCGACGCCGAGGTCGATAAGGCGCGGCATCGCGCCCGCCGCCGTCTCGGTATGCAGCGTCGTCAGCACCAGATGGCCAGTCAGCGCGGCGTGGACGGCGATCTCCGCCGTCTCCTTGTCACGCACCTCGCCGACCATGATCACATCGGGATCCTGGCGCACGAAGGCGCGCATTGCGGCGGCGAACGTCAGGCCGATCGAGGCGCGCACCTGCGCCTGCACAATGCCTGGAAGTTCGTATTCGATCGGGTCCTCGATGGTGAGGATCTTCACCGCCGGCGTGTTGAGCGCGCTGAGCAGGGTCGCCAGCGTCGTCGTCTTGCCGGAACCGGTCGGGCCGGTGATGACAATCATGCCGTTGGGAAATTCGAGCGCGCGGCGGATGCGGCGCTCGTCGCGGGCGCGCATTCCGAGCTTGGGGACCTCCAGCAGCCCGCGGTCGCGCGGCAGCAGCCGGATGACGGCGGATTCGCCGTGCGGCGTCGGCAGCGTGGACACGCGCACGTCGATTTCGTTGCGGCCCACCTTCAGCCGCGCCGCGCCGTCCTGCGGCAGGCGGCGCTCGGCGATGTTGAGTCCCGACAGGATTTTCAGGCGCGAAATCAGCGCCGCCGGCGGCGCCTCGGCCGGGGCGGCGACGGCGCGCAGCACCCCGTCGACCCGCATCCGCACGACCAGGCCGGCACGGCCGGGCTCGAGATGGATGTCGCTCGCGCGCAGATCGACCGCCTTCTCAACGATGGCGTCGAACGCGCGCACGACCGGCGCGCCGCTGGCGAGATCCCGTAAGTTGTCGAGGCTCTCCTCTTCGGCCGCGCCGCGCCCCGGCGCCGCGCCCTCCACAACCGTCTCGCCCAGCTTGGCGGTCAGCGCGCTCGCAATATCCTCGAACGAGGCGACGGCGATCTCGACGCGGGCGTCGAGCGCGATCTCGGCGGCGCGGCGCGCGTCTTCGTCGGCGGGATCGGCCATGGCGAGGCGCGCGACGCCGGCCGCATCGGCGAACGGGAAGATCGCCGCCTCGCGCAGGAAACGCTCGCTGAAGTGGGCGCCGAGCGCCTGTGCCCCCAACATGTCCGCGAGCGAGGCGCGCGGCAGGTCGAAATCCCCGGCGACTTCGGCGGCGAAATCATGCGCCGACATGTCGCTCGCTTCGAACATGGCGCGCAAGGTAATACGGCCGCCCTTTCTGTCGAGATCGGCTGCAAAACGATCGGCGCTAAGCAAACGCCGAGCTATTAACCGATCCAACAGCGCACGAGAGCGGTCTTGCGACCTCTCCATCTGCGTCGTTCGTTGAATCGTCATTTTCATGGCCTTGGGATCGCGGAATTATGACATAGCAGATATTTGTTTGCTTGACCCCGGCAACGATTAATGGTTTTTGCTGGAACGTTCAATGTCCGGGTCGGCGAAGCGTGCATGTGCCTTTTGTAAGGAGCGATGGGTTGTGCGCGGGAATAGGGTGCGCGACCCTGCTTCTTGCGCTGGCGGGCTGCTCGCCCGCCTATTTGCAACAGCGCTCCGACGAACCGCAAAGCGCCGCCGACACCGTGCGCTCGGCCGACCTGACGCCGCGTTTCCCCAAGCCCGTTCGGCAATCCCAAGGCGGCGAAAACAAGAGCGGCGGATTTCTGTCGTTCGGCTCCGAAACCGCCGGCGCTGTAGTGCAGGAGGAGCCGACGCCCCAGGTTTCGACCGACGCGCCGCTGGAGACGGCGGAGGGCTACACGCTCAATTTCGACAACACCCCGATCGCGAATGTCGCCAAGGTGGTGCTGGGCGACATTCTCGGCTTGCGCTTCACGATCGATCCGCGCGCGCAGGGCGCGATCAATCTTTCGTCGACGCGGCCGGTGCCCAAGAAAGACATTCTGTTCGTGTTCGAAAGCACGCTGCACGCCAACCTTCTCGGCATGGTCAAGGAAGCGGGCGGCTGGCGCATTACGCCGATCGGCGACGGCGGCGTGTTCGGCGCGGCCGACAACGCCGACGCGCCCGGCGGCGTGCAGCCCGGTTTCGGCATGACGGTCGTGCCGCTGAGATATGTGTCGGGGCCGGCGATCGTGCGGCTGCTCGAAGGCTTCGCCGCCCGGCCCGGCACCGTGCGCGCCGACCCGTCCGGGCGATTGATGCTGGTGGTCGGCACGGGCCAGGAGCGGCGTGCGGCCGTCGATACGGTGCGCCAGTTCGACGTGGACTGGATGCGCGGCCAGTCGGTCGGTCTGATCCCGATCAAGAACGGCAGTTCGGCCGCCGTCGCAAGCGAACTCGAAAAGATCATGGACACCGGCGAGGCGGGCCTTGGCCACGGCCTCGTCAAATTGCAGGACGTTCCGGCGCAGAACGCCATTCTGGTCGTCGCGGCGCAGGCGAAGCTGTTGCAATCGGCGTCGCGCTGGATCGAGCGGCTCGATTCCCCCAATCTCACCGCCGCCGGCGTTCACGTCTACAAGGTGCGCTACGGCGACGCCAAGCAGCTCGCCAAACTGCTGACCTCGATGTTCGGCGGCGGCGGCGCCGCGGGCGGGGATTCCGACTCGACCGCGCCGGGATCGGGCTCCAAGCAGCTTTCCGTCACCGACCGGCTGACCGGCGGCGCGCGGCAGTCCCAGCAGGGCGGCGGGCTCGGCGGTCAGAGCCCCTCGGTCGCGGGTGGACTCGGCGGCGCGGCGCCGGGCGCGGGCGCGGGCGCAGGCGGGGGAACGCCGTTTGGCGGCTTGCAGAGCGCCGCGCTCGGTTCCGCCTTCGCCGCGGCCGGCGAGGGCGCCGGCGGATCGTCGCTGATGCCGAACGTTCGCATCACCGCCGACTCGGCCGGCAATTCCGTGCTGGTTTACGCCAGCGCCGAGAGCTACCGCACCATCGAGAAGGCGTTGCAACAGATCGACCGGCCCCGCGCGCAGGTCGCCATCGAGGTGACGATCGCCGAGGTCACGCTCAACGACAAGCTCAATTACGGCGTGCAGTTCTACCTCGCCAACCACATAAACATGGGCTCCGTGGGCCTGACTGGAAGCGGACAGGCGTTGACCAATACGGACGCGCCGTCCGGCTTCAATATCATTGTCGGCCATCAGCTCACGCCGCACGTCATTCTCAGCGCGCTGCACAGTCTCACCGACGTGCGTGTGCTGTCGAACCCGTCGTTGGTCGTGGTCGACAATCAGCAGGCGACGCTTGAAGTCGGCGATCAGGTGCCTGTGGCGACCGGCAGCGCGACGGTGCTCTCGTCCAACAACGCCGTGGTCAACACGGTCGATTACAAGAACACCGGCATCATTCTCGACGTTCTGCCGCACGTCAGCCCCGACAACAGCGTGCAGATGGAGATCAACCAGGAGATCAGCAACGTCGTCGATCCGTCCGGCGGCGCCAGCACAGCGTCGAGCAACACGCTGACGCCGACCATTTCGCAGCGCAAGGTCAAGAGCGAGATCTCCGTCGTCAGCGGCCAGACGGTGCTGCTGGCGGGCCTGATCTCCGAGACGCAGGGCAAAGGCCGCTCGGGCGTGCCGGTGCTCGACCAGTTGCCGCTGGTCGGCGGCGCGTTCGGCTCAACCGGCAAGCAGCGCAGCCGCACGGAGCTGATTATCCTCATCAGGCCGCAGATCATCAGGGACGGCGTCGACGCCTCGCGCGTGGCCGAGCAGTTGCGCACCAAAATGCGCGGCGGCCGGGTCGATGCGGTGAACTGGCCGAACGCGCTACAGGTCGGAGCGAAGGCCAAGCCTTGAGCTACGCGGTCGCGCTGGCTTGCGCGGCGGTTGTCGCCAGCCTGTGGGCGGCGCCCGATCTCGGCGGCGTCGCCGGCGCAGCCCTGGCCTGCCTGATGCTCGCCATCGCTGTCTCCGACTGGCGGCGCTACCGCGTGCCGGATCGGTTGAGCGCGCTGGCGCTGGCCTTGCGCGGATTCGACATCCTGATCGCGCCGCAGGGGCCGCGCGGAGAAGCCGCGCTTGACGCGATCGTGCGGACGGCGGTCGCGTTGGCGGCGTTCTATCTGTTTCGCGCGGCCTACGCGGCGTTGCGCGGGCGCGAGGGAATGGGACTCGGCGACGTGAAACTCGCGGCGATCGCCGGCGCCTGGGTCGAATGGCGACTGCTGCCCTGGGTGGTCGAGGCGGCCGCGGTGTGCGGGCTCGCGCTGGCGATTGCGCGGCGACGACACGGCGGCCTCAGGGCCGACACGCGGCTGCCGTTCGCGGTCGGCTTCGCGCCAGCGATCTGGCTGGGCTGGTGGTTGGCGCGGATCGGCTTCTAGCGCTCGCGGATCGGCGTCCAGGCGACGGCGCGGCGGCGCGCCTCGGTCAATTCGTCGCGCGTCAATTTGCCCGAGACGGCCTCGCGCATACTGCGCCAATATTCGCGCCGGTCGCGCGGCGCACGGGCGGCGGCGAGGTCAAGCCATTTCGCCGCCTCGATCGGGTTTTCGTCGACCCCCTGCCCGCGATCGTAGAGCAGGCCGAGATAGAACTGCGCCGTCGGCTCGCCCTGTTCGGCGGCGCGGTGAAACCACTCGGCCGCCTCCTCGTAGCTTTTGGGCACGCCCCAGCCATTCTGATATTGATAGCCGAGGAATGTTTGGGCGATCGGACGGCCGCGCTGCGCCTGACGCAGAAACAATTCCGCGCTGAGATTGTATTGTTCGCGCGCATAGGCGCGTTGCGCCGCATCGGCGGCGGCGGCGGGCGTCGCGAGCAGAAACGCCAAAGTCAAAAACCACGCCGCGACGAAACCCTGCATGTCCTCTCGCCCGCTGCAATGGCGCCGGGATACGGCGTCTCCAGGAAACCTGCGCGAGCCTTTAGCACCTCTCGCGCGGCTTCGGAACAAGGCGGCGAAATCTCTTTGGCCCCTCGCGGCGAGGGGCCAAAGAGTTTGTAACGGCGGCGATCAGAGTCCTGGCAGAACCTGAGTGCCTTCGGTGTGAACCGAGTTGAGCGACGCCGGATCGAGGCCGAGGACCTTCAGCACGGTCGGCGCGACCTGCGCGGTCGAAACGCGGGTGGTGAAGGTTTGCGGGGCCAGATACGGATTGGACACGAGCATCATCACGTTGGTGTCGTCGTTGGAGAAGCCGCCGTGCTCGGAGATCTTGCCCTTGCCCCCGGTATAGACGACGCCCAGCTTCGGCATCACGATGATGTCGGGCGTCGTGCCATCGTTGGGGTTGAACATCAGCGAGAGCTGGCGGCCGTACAGGATCTCGCCGCCGTCGGCGCCGATCGCCACCCGGTTCTGTTCGAGCGTCTGAACCGCGGAGGCGACTCCGGCGGGGCTGCGATCCGTCAACCAGAGCAGCGAGATGTCGTCCTCGAGCGCCTGGGTGGTGTTCACGAAGCTGGAGGGCGCGTTCTTGGTCGCGTCATCGGCGGGGATTCGCAGCACGCTCTTGGGATCGATCGGCGACTGAGCATGCTTGGCGGTGATGATGATCGCTGTGCTGTTAAGCAGGCCGCGATAGTTCAGATCGCCGATCATCTGGCCGATGGCGGCGTCGACGAACTGGATCTGGCCGAGCAGCGCCGCGCTCGGCACGCCCCTGGCGTCGAGATAGCCTCCGGTGACGCCAATCGACTTTTCGACAAGTTTCTGGCCGACGCTGACGGCCTGGAAATTCATGCCGAACAGGTTGGGCACCTGCGTCTGCGCGCTGCCGGTGTGGTCCCTCCCCTCGATCTGGGCGAGCACGCCCTGCGCCTTGTAGGCGTCGTAGCACTGCACGTTCTTGAAGCTCTTGGTGTAGTCGTCGCTGGAAGATACGTGCGTCTGATCGGGCAGCGGGTTGCAACTCTGCCCCTTGATGCGGGTGACGTTGATCGGCACGGGGATCGAGTTGATCTCCGGCGCCCAGAAATCGTTGACGCCCTGGCCGCTCGGGCCTTTGACGATCTCATAGGATTGGTGCTTGTCCATCCAGGCGGTGTAGCCGCCCGCGTTCTTGACCACTTCGAAAATGGTGTTCGTGCTGATGAACTGGTGCGGATAAACCGGCGCGCACCCTCGCTTGGGATCGCGCGGCAGAAAGCCGGGATCGATGCCGCCGCCCGCATCCAGGCGCGTCAGATCGACGTCGATCTCCTCATCGTAGCCAAGCTGTGTTCCCACCGTGCCGGGGCACAGGTTCGCGCCGCCCACAATGCCGTAGGGCGTGGTCTTGGCGGGCGGGGAGAGCGTGCGGGTGTAACTTACATCATAGAACGCGCCGGTCGTGCGCGGCGAGGCGCCGGTGACGATCGCCGTGAGCCCGGGGAAGGAATCCGAGGGGCGCGCGGCGGACGCCTCGGTGTAGGTGTAACCGTGGTCGGCGAGTTTCGCCATATGCGGGCAGAAAGGCTGCCCTCCGTTCACGCCGCTCATCCCTTTCGAGCAGTTCTCGAAGTCGAGCGCGTGCATGCCGTCGATGCTGATGAGCAGCACGCGCTGGACTCCATTGCCCGCGCTGCCGATCGATCCCGCCAGCGCCGGAGCCGAAACGCCCGCGGCGACCGCGAGCGCGCCGACAGCAACCAAACCTATGGTTTTCATTGTAAACTTCTCCCCCGGCGAATGTACGCGGGAGAACCGCTAGGACGCGGGCATGACGCCATCGCGACAGCGCGGCATCGGCTTCAATTGAGGGCGTTGTCGCCGTCGAAATCGTCGCGCCAGTACAGGATCTGATAAGGTTCGGCGGCGGTCTCGGTGATATGCAGGACAATCTGCGCGGCCACCCGGCGCTGCGGCGTCGTCACGACGATATCGGCGCGCACATTGTCGTTGGGATCGAGGCTGACGAAATCCGCCGCCGGGCCGGCAAGCGCCGCGAGCGCGGTGCTTTCCAGCCGCTTGCCGCCCGCCGTGGCCGCCCGCAGCGCGCCCTGGATTTTCGCGGTCATGCCGGGCAGCGCGGCCAGGACGGCGGGATCGGCGACCTGCGGATCGACCTTGGCCGTGCCGTTGTGAACCGTCAGCAACGGCAGCGCGCGAGAAAGTAAGGCCGGCTCCATCGTTGGCAGCAGGGCGAGTTCCAGCACATTGTCGAACTGCGCGCCGACGGGCTGATAGGAGAGGCCCGCCTTGCGGTAGAGCGCGGCCTCGGCGCGCTTGCTCTCCTCCTTTGGCGCCTCGCGCCAGGCGACGATACGGTCGGCGAGGAACTGCGCGGCCGCCGCCTTCGCGCCGGCGCTCGCAAAAACCCCCGCCAGCACGTCACGCGCCGCCGCATTGACGTCCACCCGCGCGCTCTCGGAGCGATACGCGACGTCGATGCGCGCGAGGCCGAGCCGGGTCGAGAAGGCTCCCTGATCAGGACGCGCCGGCTTCGGCCAGGCCAGTTGGCGATAGGCGGTGAGCTCCACGGCGGCCAGGATGGCCTGTTCCGCGCGCATTCGCTCCTGCGGCAGATAGACGCTCGCCGCCGTGTTGACCGCAAAAACGGCGTAAGCCGAGGCGAGCGCCGCCAGCGCCGCGAGCAACCACAGGATCGCCACGACGACAAAGCCGCTCTCGTCGCGCGCGTTCACTGAGTTCTAGCCGGGTCGACCGGCGGCGGCGGCTCGTCCGTTTTCGGCGTCTGCTGCGCGGCAGGACCAGGGCCGGAAGTCGTGTGGAGCAGAAAGGCGGTGGTGGCGACGGCCGCCGCCCCGTTGCTGACGGTAAGCCGCACGGCGCGCGGCAGGTTCGGCTGCTGACTCCACGAGCCGGCCCAACGGCCGTCCGGCGCCTGAAAGGCGAAGGCGAGCCGGAAAGGCGGATGCAGCAAGGTCGCCACATTGCGGAACGGTCCGATCGGCCCCGGCGCGAAATCGGCGCGCGTGCGCTGCGTCTCCGCGCCATGCGGCGTCGCGGCGGTCCCGATGCGGACGTATTCCAGATGCGGCCCGGCGCCGGGTCCGCTCGCGGCCCGCACAAACATCACGGCATCGGCTTCGCCACGAAACAAAGGCGGCGCGACGCTTTTGTCGAGTTTGGCGAATTCGGCGGCTGCGATGTCGGCGACAATGCGGTCGAGGCTCTGGGCGATCACGTCAGCGTTCTGCAACGCCTGGAACCCATGACGCCAATGCGGCAGCCATTGCCCCGCCACGGCGCCGAGCGTGAGCAGGATAAGGGCCATCACCGCCACTGACGCCAGCGCCTCGACCAGCGTGAAGCCATTGTCGCCGTGGGGCGGCTCGGGCCTCATGGTCGGCGCAGCCGCACGGTTTGGACGGCGACGCTGCCGCCCTTTGCGTCGCTTACGCTGAGTTCGAGCACTTGCGCAATCCAACCGGAATCGACCGGCCCGCCAGCAGGCAGATCGCGGAAAGTCGCGGCTGTGAGGCGCCAGCGATCAGCTAATATCTGGCCGGAGGTCGTCCCGTCGCGAGCGGCGCGGCGATCCGGCAGCGCCGTCAACGCGGCGCGGGTGGCGAAGGTCAGTTCAAGCCGGTCTTCCGCCCGACGCGCCGCCGCGAGCGCGCCGTAACCGAGGCGCCCGATCGCCGCCAGACCCGCCGCCAGAAGCGCCAGTGCGACGAGCGCTTCGATTAAAGTAAAGCCACAGGCGCCTGCGCGCGCGTCGGGCGACATCATGATGGAATCTCGTGTAAGGGGTCCGCCCTGCCCGGGGTGGTGGAACTCTGCGCAAGTGTTCGTGACGCTTTTGTGGCCACGACGGCCCAAAGTCGGCCGCCGCGGTCAGCCCGGGTGAAGCGGCTGTCACATCGCTCAATTCGTCAAGATCCCGAAAGGCGCGAGCGTCGCTAGCCAGAGCGCGGTCGAGATCGAAACGTCGGCGTGCCGCGTAACCCGGTCTCCCTCGTGATCGAGATAGGCGCTCATCTGGACGGATGAAAGTTGAGTTGGAGCGGCATCGACGTCAACGAAGCGCGCTGAAGCGAGATCGACATGGAGGACGAGGTCGCCGCCTCCGGCGCCGCGCGACTTTCCGTCCAACTCGAACTCGCCGAACTCGACCGGAATCCTCGTCTCCCTGCGACATGCGCGCGCGGACTTCTTGTGCGCGGCAATCATCTGATCCCGCAATTCAACAAGGAAGGCGACGCGCGCGCGGCGACTGTTCGAGGAAGCCGTCGAATATGCGCCGCGATACAGCCGAGCATTCAGCGCGATGTCGTGCGCGCGTAATCTCGATTGGCGCTATTTGCGGTCGGCCGAACCCGACTCGTCGCTGGAGACCGCGGCGGGCGTTGCCCGTCGTGCGACGGAACACTCGTCCCCGCCCCGCGCTCATCAGCCTCCGCGAAGGCGTTGGCGAATCACAACCCGATTGCGCTGGCGAGCGACTTTTTTAACCAGCTGGACGCCTCTAAAAAAAAATCTAGTCGCCGCCGGCGATTTCTGATTCCCTCTTGGTTGACGAAGCGGCGGCGAATCAACGCGGGGTCAGCCTGGGTTTTTCGGCGTCGATGAGCGGTTGCAACGGCTAGCACTACTTTGGCAGATTTGGGTGTCTGGCGTTCGTGAGGAGTCCGGAGCAGTTCGGACATCGCTTGGGCGGAGGGCGAACGAGGAGGTCAAGGAGGGCCTGCCTGATGGCCGGCAGGCTCGGTTGCGGCGGCGGTCCCCCGATTCTTTTTTTTCCGGCCCGCAGCCTTGAGGCGGCGGGACTGGAGGAAAGCGTAGGC
>JANYIH010000171.1 GCA_025358745.1 Hyphomicrobiales bacterium
GTCGAGCGCGCCGCCGACGTGCGCGCCCGCCAGCACGCCTGCGAGTTTCGTGAAATGGGCGCCGCTTTCGCTTAAGAGCGCCTCGGCGGCGAGATCGGCCGTCGCCGCGACGCCGGTTCCCGCCGCGCCAAACCCCAACGCCGCCAGCGCGGGGAACAGATCGCCGCTCTTCAACGTCAGGGGACCGGCGAGCAACGGCGCGTCGCCCTCGGCCTGCGGCTTCAGCGCGCCGCGCCAGGAAAAATCCGCGCCCGCCAGTGCGAGCTTCGCCTGGGCGTCGAAGCCGCGATCCCACTGGCCCGACGCGTCGAGCGAGAGTTCCGCCCGACCGGCGGCGCCGGCGGGAAGTCGCGCGCCGAGCTTGCGCAGCAGCGCGCCGGCGTCGGGCGCGTCGAGCGTCGCATGGGCGGCGATCGCGTCGACCGGGGCCGGCGCGCGGCTCAAGGTCAGCGCGAAGCGGGCGCCGGCGATTTCGCCGTCGCCCTTGAGGAAGTCGAGCCCGAACGGCCCGTCGAGCGGCGGCCCGTCGCGCCGCGCCTCGAACGTCGCTTTGGCCGCGCCCAGCGCAGCGGCGCGGGCGACCAGCCAGCGGGTCGGCGCGCTGGGCGCGGCGCGCGCGAGCAGAGCGGCAAAATCGCCGAGCCGGCCCGCGTCAAGCTTGATCCGGGTCCAGCGCCCGGCCGGCGAAGTTTCCCCCTCCGCCTGGATCGAGGCGCCGCCGAGATCGGCGAGCGAGAGTTTATCCAGAACGAATTTCGCGCCGTCCTTTCGCGCACGAATGTCGAGCGAGCCGCCTTGCACCGACGCCAGCCCGACCCGTGCGACGCGCAGGCTGTTCGCCTTCAGGCGGAAATCGAGATCGGTGTCGCCGAGCCAGGCGAGCCCCGCCTCGACATTGGGTGCGACCTCGATGTCGAGCGCGTCGCTGGCGAGATCGAGATAGAGCCGGCCCCGACTGTCGTCCTCGGGCGCGCGGTAAACCACGCCGCCGTCGAACCGCGACGCCGCGACGCCGAGCGCGAGTTCGCGGGCGGAAAAGCCCGACGGCGACAGTTCGAGATGGGTGGAAGCCGTGATTTCGCCGGTCGGCAGCGCCGCGCCCAAAGCCTCCAGCCGTTCGCCCAAAGCCGGCGACCCCTCGGCGATCCAGGCCGCAAGACTGGCGAAATCGCCAACTTTGCCCTCGGCGCGACCGCGAAAAATGGGCGCGGCGCCGAGATCCAGCGCGCCGTCGAGCGCAATACGGCCCGCGCCGGGCAGGCCGCTGTCCCATTTGAGCTGCATCTCGCCGTCGGGCGCGCCCGATAGTTCGAGCCTGGGCGCGTCGAGCGAGCGCGCGCCGAGATAGACGACGCCGCCGGACAGGCGCAGCGAGAATTTCGCCAGCGGCGCGTCGCGCCGCAAGCCGCGCTCGGTGAGCGCGACGAAGGCGGCGGCGGCGCGCGCGGGGGAGGCGAAGGTCTCCTTGTCCTTGCGCAGCAGCGAATCGATGTTGAACGTCTTGGCGGTGAGATCGGCCTCGACCTCCGGCCGCGCGCCGAACCGCAGCGCGAACCGCCCTTGCGTTTCCAGCGCGCGCGCGTCGGCGCCAAGCCGGACATCGGCGTTCTCGCAACGCGCTTCGTCGCCGCTCGCCGCCGCCTCGCAGGCGATGCGCCAGGGCCAGACCTCGTCGTCGGGCCCCGCCGTCTCGCCCGCAATCGTCGCCGCCCCCGCCAAAGCGGGCGAGGGGACCAGCACGAGCCGGCCGTCGAAATCGGCGCGGGTCGTTCCTGTCTCGATCTGCGCTTTCAGCGGCAGTGCGTCGCCGACAAAACTCTCGGCCGCGATCTGGAAATTTGCGCGCGACTCGCCGAGTGCGAAATCGCCATGACCGCGAAAAGGCCCGCGCGTCGAGGCGGCCGAGCCGTCGAAGCTGAAGTCGCGCGCGAGCAAATCCGTCGCGCCGTCGCGCTCGACGCTGAGTTCGCCGTGCGTCACGCGGATATGCTCGAATTGCAGCGGATTGCCGGCGGGCGGCGCGAATTTCGGCCCGACGCGAAGGCGCGGCCGGTCGAAGGTCACGTCATCGAGGCGGATCCTGGCGCCCAGCAGGCTCGTCAGGCTGAACTCGAACCGCATCGCCGGCCCTTGCAGCCAGGGCGCGCCGCGCGGGCCGATCGCGACATCGGCGAGCTTGAGGTAGGGCGTCGGCAGCAGGCGCAGCGTGACGGGGCCGGAAATCTTGACCGGCGTGCCGATGCGCAGGGCGATGGCGCGCGCGACCATGTCGCGCCGCGCCGTCCAGTCGATGAACGGCGGCGCAACCAGCGCCACCGTCAGCGCGGTCACCAGCGCGACGGCGATAAACGTCAGAAAAGTTCGCAAAGCCCAACCGATAAGCGCCCTTGCGCCCTAACCCGCGTTTTTGGCGGATGCGTGACGCCGGGGCGCTTTAAGAAACTGCGCCTCAATGTCCGCCCGAGAACATCGCCGTCGCCGCCGCGCAGTGGATGCCGCCATCGAGCGGCAGCACCGCCCCGGTCGTATAGGCGCCGGCGCGGCCGGTGAGATAGAGCAATGTCCCCGCCAGATCGGCGGGCGAACCAACCCGCCCCATCGGCACCGTGCTGGCGGCATGCGCCCGCCCCTCCTGCGAGCCAATGGCGAATTGCGTCATGTTGCTGGGAAACGGCCCCGGCGCGATGGCGTTGACGGTGACGTGGCGAGCCGCCATTTCCGCCGCGAGAATGCGGGTCAGGTGATGCACCGCCGCTTTCGACGCCGAATAGGCGTAGGCGTTTTCGGCCTGCGTCACCGTGCCCATCACCGAGCCGAGATTGACGACGTTCGACGGACGCTCCGGCGTCGCCGAGGCCAGAAGCATCGGCGCCAGAAGGCGGGTCAGCTGGAACAGGCCCGTCACATTGACGCCCATCACCCGGTCGAACGCCTTCCAGGGATAGCTCTCGAACGGCTCTCCCCAACTGACCCCGGCGTTGTTGACGAGAATATGCAATTCCCCGGTTCGCCGGGCGACTTCGTCGGCCAGCGCCGCCACGCCCGCCTCGCTCTGCACCGTGCCGCCGAACCCCTCGCACGGCCCGATCTCGGACAGTTCCTTGGCCGCCGCTTCGCACGTATCCGCCCTGCGCGAGGCGATCAGCACCCGCGCCCCGGCCGACAGCAGCGCCTCCGCGCAGACCCGGCCCAGACCTGTGCCGCCGCCCGTCACCAGCGCGACGCGGCCCTTAGCGGAAAACAGATCGGCGTAAGCGAACATCGGATCACCTGGCTGGCGCGTCGTCTGACGTTACGATGCGTTGCGCAGAGATATAGCCGATCCCGCCGACTTATCCAGCAGGGTTCAGTAGGACGCGTTTGCGCGCGTCAATTGCGCCGCCAATGCGTCGCAGTTGGCGCGCAGCATCTTATTTTCCGCTTCCAGCACGCGCAGACGCTGTTTCAGCGCCGGCATGGTCAATTCGACCCCGGCGTCCTCGTCGACGAAAGCGATAGCCGCGCCTTCAGCATCGCGACGCACCAGTTTTGCCGCGCGGTCGATGTTCTTGACGGCGACTTCGATCCGGAACCGCTCGGGAAGCGTCAGCTCTTCCGGCAGACTGATCTTGGCGCCGGTCGCGGAAATTTGCGTCACCACGCAGTCGAAAGAAATGGCGCCGTCCCGATACGAAAGCTTCGCGCGCAGGAACGCGCGTTGACGCGGCGCCCGTCGACCTTCGGCGTCCTTTGTTTTTGCGACGTCCGATCTTGCCACGGAAGTTCCCTCATTCCCGCTGCGCTAACGCTACGGCGCGACTGTCGAATTCTTGAACGCAACCCGTTCGGTTTCGGTTAATGTCAGCGTCTTCTCAGGGCCGGCGGCGCCCTCTATAAACACGCCGCGCCCTTTCACGCCCGAACCTTGGTCACGCCGCATGAAAATCTCGCTCATCCAGATGAACTCGATCAACGACAAGGCCGCCAATATCGCGGCCGCCCGCGCGCTGATCGAAAGGGCGGTCGCCGAGGAAAGCCCGGACTGGATTCTGCTGCCCGAGCAATTCGACTGGGCCGGCGGGGTCAAGGGCGACAAGGCGCGCAACGCCGAGACGTTGCCCGGCGGCCCCGCCTATTCCATGGCGCAGGAACTCGCCGCCAGACATCGCGTGTTCATCCACGCCGGCTCGCTGATGGAGCGCATCGAGGGCGACGAGCGCATCCACAACACGACGGTGGCCTTTGATCGCGACGGCGCCGAGATCGCCCGCTATCGAAAAATCCACCTGTTCGACGTGACGACGCCGGACGGCGCGTCTTACCGCGAGAGCGCCACGGTGAAGCCGGGCGACGCCGTCGTCACCTACGATTGCGAGGGCGTCACGATCGGCTGCTCGATCTGCTACGATCTGCGTTTCCCCGCGCTGTTCCAGGCGCTTGCCGACAGGGGATCGCAAGTGATCGCGCTGCCGGCCGCCTTCACGCTGCAAACCGGCAAGGACCATTGGGAGACGCTGCTCAGGGCGCGGGCGATCGAGACGCAAACCTATCTCTGCGCGGCGGCGCAGACGGGCGCCTACAGCGTCAATAACGAGACGCGCCAGACCTACGGACATTCGCTGGTGGCCGACCCCTGGGGCCTCGTCGTCGCCAAGGCGTCCGACGGGCCGGGCGTGGTCTCGACGCGGCTCGACATGGGGACTGTGGAGCGGGTGCGGCGAATGATCCCGGTCGCCGAGCACAAAAGGGCGCTGTAGACGCTGGCATAACGCAAAAATCGGCGCGCGCTCGCGATAATTGCGCTTTGTCTTTAGCGCTTTCCACTGGATATAGACGCGCGCGCGCATGGTACGGGACAAGCTAATGGCCGACGACGAACTCGACCTCTCCAAACTCACCGACGAAGAGCTCGTCGCGCAGATGCACGACGATCTCTACGACGGCCTGAAGGAGGAGATCGAGCAGGGCGTGAACCTCCTGCTGGGTCGCGGCTGGGCGCCCTACAAGGTGCTGACCGAGGCGCTGGTCGAGGGGATGCGGATCGTCGGCGTCGATTTTCGCGACGGCATTCTATTCGTGCCGGAAGTGCTGATGTCGGCCAACGCCATGAAGGCGGGCATGTTCATCCTGCGCCCGCTGCTGATCGCCACCGGCGCGCCGAAAATGGGCAAGATGGTGATCGGCACCGTCAAGGGCGACATTCACGACATCGGCAAGAATCTGGTCTGCATGATGATGGAGGGCGCCGGCTTCGAGGTGTTCGACATCGGCATCAACAACGGCGTCGAGAAATATCTGGCCGCGATCGAGGAGCATCAGCCCGAGATTCTGGGCATGTCGGCGCTGCTGACCACCACCATGCCCTACATGAAAGTCGTGATCGACACGCTGAAGGCGAAGGGCATCCGCAACGACTATATCGTGCTGGTCGGCGGCGCGCCGTTGAACGAAGCGTTCGCCGAAGCCGTCGGCGCCGACGCCTATTGCCGCGACGCCGCCGTGGCGGTCGAAACCGCAAAGGCGTTGCTGTCGCGCCGGCAGGGCTCGGCGCACGCGGTTTGAGCGCCCCGCCCGACGAGACGGAGGACGAGCGCTTTGTCCCCGGCCGCGGCGGCGCCCGGCGCGTGCTCGTGATCGCCTGCGGCGCGCTTGCGCGTGAAATCCTGTCGCTGCGCGACGGCCCGCTCGGCGCTTTCGACGTGACCTGCCTGCCCGCGCAACTGCACAACCGCCCCGCCAAAATCCCTGACGCCGTGCGCGCAAAAATCCGTCGCCACCGCGCCGACTACGACGAAATTCTCTGCCTCTACGGCGATTGCGGCACGGGCGGCGCCTTGGACCGCGTGCTGGCCGAGGAGGGCGTCGCGCGCATCGACGGCCCGCATTGCTATTCCTTCTTCGCCGGCGCTGCGGCCTATGACGCGATGGTGGAGCAGGAACTCGGCACGTTCTTCCTCACCGATTTCCTCGCCCGCCATTTCGACACGCTGGTTTACAAGGGCCTCGGGCTCGACCGTCACCCCGAATTGCGCGACGCCTATTTCGGCCATTACCGCAAGCTGGTCTATCTCGCGCAGACCGACGACGCCCAAGCCGACGCCAAGGCGCAGGCGGCGGCGGCGCGGCTGGGGCTCGCCTACGAGCGTCGCTTCACCGGCCTTGGCGGGCTTGAGACTTTCCTGAACGAAAGGGCGCAGAAGTGGCCAGCCTGACCGTGCTCTACTGGCGCGACATTCCCTCCCAGGTGATCGTCAAGGCCGGCCGCAAGAGCGCCAGGCGCGAGTTGTCCGAGCGTTTCATCCGCGCCATCGACGCCGCCGCGATGCGTTCGGGCGCTTCGGACGCCAACGCCTATCTCGCCGATTGGCGGCGCGCCGATCCGGTCGAATGCGGCGCCGATCTGGAGGCGGAGGCGCAGGCCGCCGTCGACAGGCTGGAGGGGGAATACGACACGGCCAAACTCGCCGCGCTGGCGGACAACGAGGGCCGGGCTTGAGCCATCGCATCGTCTTCACCCCCTCGGGCAAGCGCGGAGAGTTCGAGGACGGCGTCTCCGTGCTCGAAGCCGCGCGAAAACTCGGCGTCGATCTCGATTCCGTCTGCGGCGGGCGCGGCATTTGCTCGCGCTGCCAGATCGAGATCGCGCAGGGCGAATTCTCCAAACACGCCCTTGTCTCAAGCGCCGATCACGCCACGCCCTGGAACGCGGTCGAGCAGCGTTACGTCGACAAGCGCGGCGCGCTGAAACCCGGCCGTCGTCTGGGTTGTCAGGCAAGGCTCAGCGGCGATCTCGTCGTCGACGTGCCGCCCGAGAGCCAGGTTCACCGGCAGGTCGTGCGCAAGCGCGCCCAGACGCATCCGATCGTGATCGATCCCATCGTGCGCCTCTATTATGTAGAGGTCGCCGAGCCCGACATGCACGATCCCTCCAGCGATCTGCGCCGGGTGCAGAACGCCTTGCGCGAGCAATGGTCGATTGGCGAGGCGCGCGCAAGCCTGTCCGTGCTGGCCGGCTTGCAGAAGACGCTGCGGGCGGGCGGATGGAAAGTCACCGTCGCCTTGCGCAAGGGAGAAGAGATCGTCGCGGCCTATCCCGGCTTTGTCGATCGCGCTTATGGCGTGGCGTTCGACATCGGCTCGACCACCATCGCCGCGCATTTGTGCGATCTCGAAAGCGGCGAGGTTCTCGCCTCGCAAGGGATGATGAACCCGCAGATCCGCTTCGGCGAGGATCTGATGAGCCGCGTCTCCTATGTCATGATGAACCCCGGCGGCGAGCGGGAATTGACCGCGGCCGTGCGCGCGGCGGTGGATTCGTTGATTGGCGAGGCCGCGCGCGAGGCCGGCGTCGAGCGCGCGTCAATTCTCGAAGTCACCGTCGCCGGCAATCCGATCATGCACCATTTGTTCCTCGGCCTCGATCCGACCGAACTCGGCGGCGCGCCCTTCGCGCTGACGCTCGACGGCGGCTATGAGGTGCGCGCGGCGGAGGTTGGCTTGCAGATCGCGCCGGGCGGTTATGTCTATGCGCTGCCCTGCATCGCCGGCCACGTCGGCGCGGACGCGGCCGGCGTCGCGCTCGCCGAGGCGCCCTATTTGCGCGACGAATTGACGCTGATCGCCGACGTCGGCACCAATGCGGAAATCCTGTTTGGAAACAAGGACGGGCTGCTCGCCTGCTCCTCGCCAACCGGGCCCGCCTTCGAGGGCGCGCAGATCTCGTGCGGCCAGCGCGCCGCGCCCGGCGCGATCGAGCGGGTCAGGATCGACCGCGAAACGCTGGAGCCGCGCTTCAAGGTGATCGGCTGCGATTTTTGGTCCGACGAGCCAGGCTTCGCCGATGTCGCCGTCACTGGCGTGTGCGGCTCTGGCGTCATTGAGGTGATCGCCGAGATGTTTCTGTCGCGGATCATCAGCCAGGATGGCCTGTTTGACGGGGCGCTGGCGGAGTCGTCGCCGCGCATCGAGCCCGTCGGCCGCTCGTTCGCCTATGTCCTGCACGAGGGCGAGCCGCGCCTGCTGATCTACCAAACCGACGTGCGCGCGATCCAGCTCGCCAAGGCCGCGCTCTACGCCGGCGCCAAACTGCTGATCGACAAACGCGGCGCCGGGCCGCCCGCCCGCGTCACGCTGGTCGGCGCTTTCGGCAACCACATCGACACGACCTACGCGATGGCTCTGGGGTTGATCCCCGATTGCGACCTCAGCGCAGTCGTCAACGGCGGCAATTCCGCCGGCGACGGCGCGCGCATCGCGCTGCTCAACCTCGCCGCCCGCGCGGAGATCGAGGAGGTCGTGCGCAGAATCGAGAAGATCGAGACGGCGATCGAGCCCAACTTCCAGGCCGAGTTCGTCGCCGCGATGGCGTTGCCTCACGCGAGCGATTCGTTCGAAAATTTGGCGCGAGCGATCAAACTGCCGCAGCGCAGGACGACGGAGGGGGGGCGGCGGCGGCGACGGCCCTAGAGCAAACAGTGAATGGAACCAAGCGACGGCGCCCCTGTCGTCCACGCGAAACAAGCCGTAAAGAGAATGACGAAGCTCCGGGGCTCAGGTGTTTCGACGCCGGCGTCCGTCATGCCCGGGCTTGTCCCACGGTTGTCCGGTTCAAGCATGCTCGAAACTCAGCGAGAGTTTGCGATGCATGAGATGGCCGCGAACCAATCGGACGATTTGAAAAGGGGACGTTTCAACGTCGCAGATCTTTCGCAGGGCGCTAAGCGGCGGATAGGCGATGAGCGCCACCGCAATCTGGATGCGCGGCGTCTGCTTCATGAGCCGGAAGAACAGTTCGATGTCGCAACGACGCTTGTGGAGATCGGCGATCTCCTGCGCGTCCACAAGCTTGTCGAACGCCGACCACGCAATGCGTTTCTGAACGTCGTGAAAGACGGCATTCAGATGGCGCACGGCGCAGATTCCTTTTTGCGTCCAGATGCGTCGCGAAACCCTCTGAACCAATTACAATCAACGCCGTGCGCCCAATCAAGAAAAATCCAACCCGACAGCCGTGGGACAAGCCCGGGCATGACGAACCAACTTTAGCGATTCATGCTACGCTCAACGCCAGCGCCGCGATCAACTCGGCCGGATGGCCTGACAACGCCACCTGCTTGATCCGCGCCTTCGCCCCCGCCGCCACCCGCGCCCGCGAGGCGGCGACGCCGACGGCTCGCGCGATCAACCGGCACAAGGCCGCGTTGGCCTCCCCGTCCTGCGGCGCCGCGCGCACGCGACACGCCAGCACGACGGCGCCGTCAGATAAAGTCGCCACCCCTTCGATGGCGTCGCGGCCGCCCTTCGGCGTCAGTCGGCAGACGACGATCGCGCCCTCAGCGCAAGCCCGCCACGGGACGCTCATTTGGCCAAAGCGTTCCTCGCCAGCGCCCCGGCGAGCGTGACGAATTCGCTCGGCATCATCACAATCGTCATCGTGTTCTGCTCGGCGCCGACTTCCGTCAGCATCTGCATCCTTCGCAATTCGAGACTGCCCGGCGAGGAGGCGATGATGTCGGCGGCCTCCTTCAGAAGCTGGGCGGCCTCGCGCTCGGCCTCGGCCTTGATCAGGCGCGAGCGTTTCTCGCGCAGCGCCTCGGCCTCCTGCGCCATCGCGCGCTGCATGCTCGGCGGGATCTCGATGTTCTTCATCTGCACCTGCTCGACCTTGACGCCCCAGGGCTCGGTGATGGCGTCGAGCCTCTTCGCCAACTGGGCCGCGACCGAATCCTGGTCCTTCAGCACGTCGTCGAGCGTGTGCTGACCGATCGTCGCGCGTAGCGCCGTGACGGCGGCCTGCGTCACCGCGTCCTCGACATTGGCGACCTCGATCAGCGAATCCTTCGGCGCCGTCACGCGCCGCCAGATGACCGCGTTGATCTTCACCGGCACGTTGTCCTTGGTGATCGTCTCCTGCTGCTCCACGGCCGTCGTCGTCGTGCGCACGTCCACCAGCGTGCGCCATTCCAGGAACGGCAGCATGAAATAGAGGCCGGGGCCGGAGGTGCGGGAATAGCGGCCAAGGAAGAACACCACCGCGCGCTGATACTGGTTGCAGACGCGCACCGTCATCAGGAACAGCACGATGATGGCGACGACGATCAGATATTCGGGTCTGGCGAAAAACGGCATTTCAATCTTCCTCGTCGGCGAGCGGATGCAGGTCGCGCACCATCGCCTTGGCGCGCTCGTCGAGCACATGGGTGTAAATCTGCGTCGTCGAGATGTCGGCGTGGCCGAGCAGATCCTGCACCACGCGAAGGTCCGCCCCGTTCTGCAACAGATGGCTGGCGAAGGCGTGGCGCAGCACATGCGGGCTGACTCGGGTCGCGTTGAGCCCCGCCGCCGTCGCCGCGCGCTTGAGATCGCGGGCGAACGCCTGCCTTGTGAGGTGGCCGCTCTCGCCGTCGGAGGGAAACAGCCAGGGGCTTGTCGCCACGCCCGGCGCGACTTCATCCAGCAGCGCGCGGTAACGCTTGATCGCCGCGCGGGCGGGTTCGGATAAGGGCGCGAGCCGGTCCTTGTCGCCCTTGCCGCGAATGGGAATCAGCGGCTCCTTGGCGCGCGCGACCGAGCGCGGCAGCGCGATCAGTTCGGACACGCGCAGACCCGAGGCGTAGATGAGTTCGATCAGGCAGGCCATGCGCGCGGCGGCGAGCCGTTCGCTTGGCCGCCGCGCGGGATCGTCGAGCCCCTCGCGCGCGACCTCGATCAGTTTGGCGACCTCGGCGACGCCGAGCACTTTCGGCAACGGCCGACGCCGGCGCGGCCCTTCCAGCGCCAGCGTCGGATCGTCGCCGCGCAGGCCCTCTACGAACAGGTGCTTGTGGAATTGCCGGATCGCCGACAGCCGCCTTGCGACCGAAGCCGGGCTCAGGCCCTTCGCGGCGCCCTGAGCTTGCAGCGCGCGGATGTCGGCGTCGGCCGCGTCGATCGGCGTGCGCGCGTTTCGGCTGAGAAAATCGAGGTAGACGCCGAGGTCGCGGCGGTAGGATTCGATTGTGTTTTTGGCGGCGCCGCGCTCGGCGGCGAGCGCGTCGAGAAAGGCCTCGACCAGCGCGCTCAAGGCTGGGCTTTCGGCAACTCGACCGTCTCGCTGATCTCGTGCGGCGCGACCTTGACGAAATTGGCCAGCGCGAACAAGCCGCCATAAGCCAGAGCCGCCAGACCGCCGAGCACGAGTATGAAGCGAATCAGCGTGGGCAAACGGAAACTCCCTAAGCGGCGAGCACTCTAGGCGCGCCCGAGCCGGGAGAAAACAGCTAGTCGCGTCGCCGCGCGCCCTTCCGTAACGCTGCGCTGGACTGTGGCGAAAAGATAGTGGACAACTCGCACATTTACGTAAGGTTTTTTGCTAAGCGGATGGAGATGCGGCTCTTATGCCGAATGGTATGCAGATTTTGATCCTGTGGGCTATTTTGGCGGGACCGGAAAACGGTCTGCCGCAAAGGAATGTTCGTCCCGTCGTTTCCGCGACGGATCGCGACGCTTTGGTCGTGGCGGGGCTCATCCGCGCGCAGAGGCGGGGACGCGACGTGTGGCTGGAGGCGACCGAGAAAGGTTGGGCCTTCGCGCAGGATCATCTCGACGCCCCGCTGCCCGAGCGCGCGGCGGCTGCGAGCGTGTTGCAGGCGTGGCTGACGCGGCTGAAAACCTACCTTGACGCGCGCAATCTCCCGCTGGCCGACCTGCTGAGCGCTCGCCCGTGCGTCGATCTGCGCGCCGCCTATCTCGCAGCGACCGGGGGCGCGCTCAACCAGCGTCTGCGGCTCGCCGCGCTGCGCGCCGCCTGCCGCGTCGACCGGGGCGCGCTCGACGCGGCGCTGACGGCGGCGCATGGGCGTGACGGGCTGCATCTCTCCGGCTCCGACAATCCGCCGGAATTGACACCCGAGGACCACGCCGCCGCGCTCGACTACAAAGGCGAGCGGATGCATTTCGTCTGGATCGTCCAATGAAGGCGCTGGCGGCTTTCGCGGCGGCGGATTTCCATTGGACGCGCGGCCTGCGCGATGTATGGGCGCAGGCGCCCTACCACGTCGACGGGCTGCACGGCGATCTCGCCGATCGCGTGGTCGCCGACTTCTTCGCCCGCACCCGCGCGCCTGACGCCAATCCAATCGGGCAGGTGCTGTCGGGCCGCGCCGGCTCGGGCAAAACCCATCTCCTGGGCACGCTGCGCCGCAGGGTCTGGGAGGGCGGCGGCTGGTTCGTGCTGATCGACTTCGTCGGCGTCGCCGATTTCTGGGCCGCGGCGGCGCTGGCGTTTCTGGAATCGCTGTCGCGGCAAATGCCGAGCGGGCATTCCCAGTCGGGGGCGATTCTGCGCGCGGTGCTCAAGTCCCTCAGCGCCGACCCCGCCGCTCGCGCGGCGGCGACGGGACCGTCGCATCCGCTGCTGGCGAAGGGGCGCGTGGTCGATCTCTTGCTGGCCATGCTCGCCGCCGTCGAGCCCGCCGCGGCGCGAAGGCATCAGGACGTGGTGCGGGCGTTGGCGCTGCTGGACTCGCGAGATTTCGCCGCCAGCACGTTCGCCGCCATGTGGTTGCAGGGACACGACGGCGAGGAGGCGCGCCGGCGCGAACTCGGCTTCGTCGCGCAGCCGCCGCCGGCGGCCGAAATCGTGCGCGGCCTGTTGTGGATCATGGCGCTGGCCGGGCCGACGCTGATCGCTGTGGACCAGATCGACGCCGTCGTCAGCGAGGCCAACGCCGTCGTGGATGAGGCGGAGGCGCGCAAGGCCAACTCGCTGCTGCAATCGCTTGCCGGCGGGTTGATGGACCTGCACGAAATGAAGCGGCGGTCGATGACGATTGTGTCCTGTCTCGAAGCGACATGGCCGCTGCTAAAGGAAAGGACCGTCGCCTCGGCCGCCGACCGGTTTCGCGAATTGCCGGCGCTGCCGCCCATCGCCAGCGCCGACGTCGTGGCGCGGTTGCTCGGCGAGCGGCTCGCCCCGGTCTACGCGCAGGCCGGGTTTTCGCCGCCCTATCCGACCTATCCGTTCACGCGCGCGGCGGTGGAAAGCGCGGTGGGGCTGCGGCCGCGCGCGATTTTGATGCGCGCGCAGGCGAATCAGGACGCTTGTCGCGCCGCGGGCGGCTTGCGCGAATGTCTTTCGCTCGCGCAGACCTCGGCCGCCGCGCCGTTTGCGGCGCCCGACGACAGCGCGCTCGACGAAGCGTTCGCCCGCGCCCGTGCGCTCGCCAGGCCGCCTTCGTTCGACGACGAAGACGCGGTCGCACCGCTGCTGGTCGGTGCCTGCGAGCTTTATCTGCGCCAGCTCTCCTGGCCCGAATCGATCGACGGCGAGGCGAGCGCCGATCTCAATCCGCAAAACCCGGCGCTGCACGCAAGGCTCGCCTTCGTGTTCCACGACAAGGGCGGCCGTCAACGGCGCTGGGGGTTTCGCCTCATCCCGCAAGACAACGCGCTTGCGTTTCAGTCGCGTCTCAGCGCCGCCATGGTCGCCTCCGGAATCGAAGCCGACATCGGCAGCCGGCATTTGATCGTGTTGCGCGCGGCGCCGCCGCCCGCGGGGCCGAACACGGCCCGGCGCCTGCTCGCCTTCGACGCCGCTGGCGGGCAGTTCCTGGCCCCCTCGGCGGAAGATTTCGCGATTTTCGCCGCGCTGCGTCAGATGGATGAGGCGCAGGTCGCCGGGTTCGACGCCTGGCTGCGCCGTCGCAAGCCGCTGTTCGAAACCAAGCTGTTCCAGACGGCGGGCCTCGCCCCGCCCGATTTTCTTGACGCGTTCGCGCAATCCCCGACGCCGGCTTCGCTCGCCTATGCGCCTCCCCCGCCGCCCGAACCCGCCGCGCCGGCCGCGTTCGGCTTTGCCGAAGCGCCGGCGCCGCCGCTCGCGCCGCCCGTCGTGCGCGATCCGACCGACCGTTCGCTGGGGATCGGGCGCTCGGCGGAGCCGGGCGAAATGATCGGGCCGGTGACCTTGCCGGCGGCGTGGCTGCCGCAGCGGGTCGCCATCGTCGCCGGCGCGGGCCGGGGCGTGTTGCTGAGCCGGATCGTCGAGGAGGCGGCGCTGGCGGGCGTTCCCGCGCTGGTGCTCGACCTGCACAACGAATTCGCGCGGCTCGGCGAGCGCTGGCCGGCGCGGCCGCCCGACTTTTCCGACGAGGACGCGCGCAAGGCCAAGGCCTATTTCGAGCAGGTCGAGGTCGTGGTGTGGACGCCGGGGGTGAGCGGCGGCCGACCGCTGCATCTGCCGTTGCTGCCCGATTTCGCCGCGCTCGGAAACGAGGCCGACGGACTTGAGGAGCGCGAACGCGCGTTGGAGATGGCGCTCGCCTCGCTTGAGCCGAGTCTGGCGGGGCGCGGCCCGCGCGCGATCCGGCAGCGCGGCGTGCTGGCCGACGGCTTGCGAGCGTTCGCGCGCGCGGGCGGGGGCTCGCTCGACGACCTCGCGGCGCTGATGCACGACTTGCCGGAAACCGCGAGCCGGATTCCGGAGGCGGGCCAAATCGCGCGCGAGGTCGCGCGGCAACTCGTCGTGGCGATGGCGGCCAATCCGCTGTTCGGCGTGGCCGAGACGCCGCTCGATCCGGCCGAGCTGTTTGCCGGTGAGACGGGCCGAACGCGCGTGTCCGTCGTCAACCTTTCCGGGCTGGAGCGCGAAGCGGCGCGCGATTTCGTCAACCGGCTGCAAATGACGCTGTTTTGCTGGATCAAGGCGCATCCGGGGCCGACCGAGCGGCTCTATGTGCTGGACGAAGCCCACGAATGTCTGCCGGCGAAAGAGACGACGCCGTGCAAGCGCAGCGCGCTCGCGCTCGCAGCCCAAGGCGCCAAATATGGCCTCGGCCTGGTGTTTGCGACGGGCGAGCCGCGCGCGCTCGATCCGGCCGCGATTTCCGGCTGCCTGACGCAGGTCTATGGCCGGATGAGTTCGCCGGCGGGGCTGGAAACCGTCAGGGCGATGATGGCGGCGCGCGGCGGCGCGGCGGACGACCTCGGCCGGCTGAAGCCGGGCGAGTTCTACTTCGTCACGCAGGGCCTTTCCCGCCCGATCAAGATCCGCACGCCGTCGAGCCTGTCGCGCCGCGCGCAAAACCCGCCGACCAGCGAAGAGGTCGCCGCCATCGCGCGGCGGCGGGCGTGAGGGTCAGCGAAACAGCGCGAAATAGATCACGTAGAGCCAGCCGAGCAGACCGTCGATGATCGCCCACAGGATCGAGTGATTGTTGACGTAGGAGATCGCCATCGCCAGGGCCGAGCCGAAGCCGACGCCGTATTTCGCGCCGTCGACTCGAAAGCTATAGGCCGTGGTGGACATGTGCGCCGCTCCGATCAACACTGACCTAGAGATAGGGTCGGCGCCGGCGCGGCGAAAGGAATGGATATGGCGAAAATTGCAATTGTCGGGGCGGGGCTGATCGGGCGGGCCTGGGCGATCTCATTCGCCCGCAGCGGCGCCGATGTCGCGCTGTGGGACGTCGACGCCAACGCGCCCGCCGCCGCGCTGACCACGATCGGCGAAATGCTGCCCGAGCTGAGGCGCTATGGCCTGCTCGACGACGAGCCGGGCGTGGTGCTCGCCCGCATCCACGCCGTCGAGCGCCTGGAGGCCGCGCTCGACGGCGCCGCGCACGTGCAGGAGAATTCGCCCGAAAAGCTCGACGTCAAGCGCGAGCTGTTCGCCAAGCTCGACCGGATCGCCGCGCCGGAGACGGTGCTGGCGAGTTCGACCTCGGCGATCCTGCCCTCCGCCTTCAGCGCCGATTTGGCCGGCCGGGCGCGGATGCTGGTCGCCCACCCGATCAACCCGCCCTATCTCATCCCCGCCGTCGAGATCGTGCCGGCGCCGTGGACGGACGGCGAAATCGTCAAGCGCACCGCCGCGCTGATGCGCCAGGCCGGACACTCGCCGATCGTGATGCAGAGGGAGATCGACGGCTTTGTCGTCAATCGCCTGCAGGGCGCGCTGCTGGAGGAGGCTTTCCGGCTGGTCGACAGGGGGCTCGCCAGCGCCGACGACGTCGATGTCGCGCTGAAGGACGGGCTGGCGCTGCGCTGGTCCTTCATGGGGCCGTTCGAGACGATCGACCTCAACGCGCCCAAGGGCGTGCGCGATTACGTCGCGCGCTATCAGTCGATCTACCGCGACATGTTTCCGCCCGGCCGGGCCGATTGGGCCGGGCCGGTGCTGGAGACGATCGAGGCGTCGCGGCGGGCGAAGACGCCGGAAGCCGACCTCGGCCAGCGGCAGACGTGGCGCGACCGGCGGTTGATGGCGCTGCTGGCCCACAAGCGCAAAGCGGCGGGCGAGATCGGGGACTAGCGGCTCAGACCGGCGCGGCGCCCAGTCTTTCGCGCCAGACGTCGCGACGATCCCTCAGCGCCGCGTCGCGCGCGTAAGCCGACGGCGCCTCGGGCATTCGCTCCAGCGCCTCGAAGGCGAACCCTGCGTCGCCATGAGTCGCCCACGCCGCTTGCAGCGCGCGGCGCGGATGCGAGCCCGAGCGCAGCGAGAAGGCGAGCCGGTTCCAGATCTTGTCGATGTCGAGCGTTTCGCCGACCCAGATTTCGCCGCTTGGCCCGCATCGCAGCGCGTAGACGCCGGCGACGGATTTGCGCTCCTTGTAGGCGGCGATGGCGGTGCGGCGGTCGGTCATGTCGCTTTTGTATCCGGGTTTTATTGCCAAGGCAATATCATACGGGTATAAAAGTGGGCAGAGGAGTTCGCCATGTCCTGGTTTGTCGCATTCGACGGCGCGCGCCGGATCGCCTCCGGCGACCGGCGCGAAGCCGCTTTGGCGCTGAAACGCGCCGGCTCAGCGCGAGCGCTAGCGTTCGACATGGAGAGCGGCGCGCAGGTCGATTTCGACCTGCACGGCGCGGAGGCCGACATCGCCGAGCGCTACGGCGAGCCGGAGCGCGGTCGGGGGCGGCCAAAACTGGGGGTGACCGCGCGCGAGGTGACGCTGCTGCCACGCCATTGGGACTGGCTCGCCCGCCAGCGCGGCGGCGCCTCGGCGGCGCTGCGGCGACTGGTCGATGCGGCGCGCGCCGCCGATGAGGGCGCGACAGAGACGGCGTCAGCGCGCGAGGCCGCCTATCGTGTCCTCTCCGCCCTGGCGGGCGACCGGCCGCGTTTCGAGGAGGCCGCGCGAGCGCTGTTTGCCGGCGATCTGGCCGGCTTACGCGTGTTGACGGCGGATTGGCCGGCCGACATCGTCGAAGTCGCTTTCGCGCGGCTCGACGGGAACAAAGGCGCTCTATCGGCGTAAATTATCGTCTGGTAGAAGCGGCGCGCAGCCAGCGACGGGAAGGCGACGTCATGCAATGGGAAAACACCCCTGAATCCTCGAACATCGAGGATCGTCGCGGCCAGGGCATGAGCGCCGGCATGGGCGGCGGCGGCGCCTCGTTCGGCACCGGCGGCATGGGCGTCGGCGTCATCGTCATCGTGCTGATCATCAGCTATTTCACCGGCATCAATCCGGCCGTTTTGCTTAACGGCGCGCAGATCGTCACCGGCAACGGCGGCCAGCAGCAGCAGGTGGCGACCGCGCCGCAGTCGCGCCCCGCGACGGCAACCGACCGCACCACCAGCTTCCTGCGGCACGTGCTGGGCGAGACCGAAGCGGTGTGGGCGGAGATCCTGCCCGCGCAGAAGAGCGTTCGCTACACGCCGACCACCATGGTGCTCTACACCGGGGGCACGCAATCGGGCTGCGGGGGGGCGCGGGCGGCGATGGGGCCGTTTTATTGCCCCAACGATAAGAAGGTTTATCTCGACACCTCTTTCTTCAACGAGATGCAGGCGAAATACGGCGGCGGCGGCGATTTCGCCTATGCCTATGTGATCGCCCACGAGGTCGGCCATCACGTGCAGGACCTCCTAGGCATTCTCGACCGCGCCGACGAGGCCAAGCAGAACGGCTCGCGCACGCAGGCCAATGCGATTTCCGTGCGCGTCGAATTGCAGGCGGATTGCCTCGCAGGCGTATGGGCCGCCAACGCCAACAAGAAATGGAATCTGATCGATCAAAACGACGTCGCGCGCGCGGTGGCGACCGCGCAGGCGATCGGCGACGACACGTTGCAGAAGTCCGCGCGCGGCTACGCCGTGCCCGACAGCTTCACCCATGGCTCGTCAGCGATGCGGCAAAAATGGCTGATGACGGGGTTGCAGAGCGGGCAGGTCGATTCGTGCAACACCGGGGTGGAGTGAGCCGCCGTGGGAGCGTCGACCTCCAGGTCGACGCTCCGTGATCGGCAGCTAGAAGCCGGCCGCCGCCATTGCAAGATGAACCTTGTTCTGAAGTCCGGCGTCGTCGCCCTTGGCCAGCAAGGCGGCGTCGCCGGCGATGGCGTCGCACAGCGCGCTCACCCAGCCCATCTCCGCCTTGGCGAAATCGCCGAGCACGAAAGGATGCACCAGCTCCTTCGCGCCGGGATGGCCGATGCCGAGCCGCACGCGCTTGTAATCGTTGCCGATATGGGCGGTGATTGAGCGCAGGCCGTTATGGCCGGCGTTGCCGCCGCCGATCTTGACCCTGAGCTTGCCGGGCGCAAGGTCGAGTTCGTCATGCAGCACGACCACGCCCTTCAGATCGAGCTTGTAGAAGCGCATCGCCTGGCCGACGCTCTGGCCGGAATCGTTCATGTAGGTCTGCGGCATGAGCAGCGCGACCCGCGTCTCGCCGATCGCCGCGTCGGCGATCAGACCTTGCAGGCGCGAGCGGAACGGGGGAAAGCGATGCTCGCGCGCGATCGCCTCGACCGCCATGAAGCCGATGTTGTGCCGGTTTTTCGCGTAAGCCGCGCCCGGATTGCCAAGGCCGGCGATCAGCAGCATGTCGTCCTCTCGGGCCACAAAAAACCCGCCCGCGCAGGCTGCGCGAGCGGGCGACTGTCCGCCGTAGCGGCGCGTTACTTCTTGGCGGCGGGCTTGGCGGGGGCGGCGCCCTTGGCGGCAGGCGCGCCCTTGGCGGGAGCTGCGGCGGCGGCCTTGGCCGGCGCGGCGCCCTTGGCGGGGGCTGCGCTCTTGGCGGGGGCTGCGCTCTTGGCCGGAACGGCCGCGGCCGCTTCGGCTTCCGCCTTCACTTCATCTGGCAGCACGGTAGGCGGCACGACGGTGACGATGGTCGAATTGCCCTTCGTGTGAGCCGGGCGGCAGCCCTGCGGCAGCTTGAGATCGCCGATATGCACCGCGCCGTGAAAATCCAGGCCGGAGATGTCGACCTCGACCGCCTCGGGGATATTGTCGGCGGGGCTGTAGAGCTCGACCGTGTGCAGCACGAAGTTGACCGTGCCGCCCTTCTTCACGCCCGGCGAGGCTTCGCGGTTCACGACGTGGATAGGGATCGCGGTGCGCACGCGCGAACCCGCGCGCAGGCGCAGAAAATCGACATGCACGGGACGGTCGGTGACGACGTCGAGCTGATAGTCGCGCGGCAGCACCCGCTCCTTGCGGCCTTCGATCTCCAGATCGAAGATCGTGGTCAGGAAGTGGCCGGCGTAGATGTGCTTGTCGAGCTCTTTGAAATCGACCGAAATCGGTTCCGGTTTTTCGCCGCCGCCATAAATGACGCCGGGTACGCGGGCCTCGCGACGAACGGAGCGGGCGGCCCCCTTGCCTGTCCCGCTACGCGTCACGGCCGCGAGTTGCTTGATCGCCGCCATGTCGTGTTCCTTTAAGTTGATCCCGCTTCGCCTCCAGGGGTGTCGGAAAAGGGCGGGAAGCGCGGGCTTATAGGGGAAGGTTTTCGCCCCGGCAAGGCCGTGCGGTCACGCGAGGCGCGGGATCGGCGTCGACAATAGATCCTTGCAGGCGGCCGTCAGCGCCGGAATGTCGTATTCGGCGACGCCCTCCCGAGGCGGCGGCATGACGACGCGCCGGAACGGAGCGCCCATGCCTTTCTCGATCAACAGCGACAGCGAGTTCCAGTCGGGGTAGCCGGGAACCGTAATCTCCGCCACGCGCGGATGTTGCGAGAGAATGACATTCGTCAGGCCCGCGCCGTGCAGTCCGACGATCAGTTCTGAATTCACGAACGCGTCGAGATAGGCGGCCGGGTCCAGTTTGCTTACGACCAGCGGCTCGATCCCCCATTCGCCCAGCGCCCGGTGCAGCGCCTCGGCGTTGCGGAAAGCCGGTTCGCGGTCGCCGCCGCGGCTCGAGTCCTCGCGCGAGATGAAGTAGCGGCGCTTTTGCGGCGCGCGATGGTCCCCCAACGCGGTCGAAAGCGTGCGCATCAGCCGCGCGACCGCGCCGCGCGCGATCGCGTGGCGCGACGGCGCGAAATGGGTGGTTGGCGCGAACAGGCGCCGCACGCGAAAGAACCGGCCTCGGGTGAACAGCGGCGGTTGGCTCGTCGGCCCGACCGCGCGGGCGAAAATCTCCGGCATGATGGGATAGTGGAACGCTGGCCCGACCAGGATCGGCCGCAGGCTTTGGCCGAGATGCGCGCCCGCCTCGGCGAAAGTCGGCGTCTGAATCAGCGTATCGTGCACGAGATGCGCGAAATTGCACCAGGACAGGCGCGAATTGAACAGGAACGCGGGTTCGGCGATCTCCTCCATCGCGTCGGGCGTCGAGAGCAGGCAGGTCTCGCGCCAGATATCGAGCTTGTGGATGAAATTGCGCTCGAAAATGCGGCGGATCAGTTCCGGCGCGCCGCCCTCGCCGCCGCGCATCCAGCCATTCGGCAGGATCTGCGTGTTGAAGAGGAGATGATCGCCGGCGACGACGAAACCCAGCGGCGTGACGATGGCGTCCGCGAATTCGACGAACCCGGCTTTCAGGCTGTCGCGCAGCCCGAGATCGGCGGGATTGAGGACGGCGTTCTTGATGAAGCCGAGATCGTCGATCCCCACGATCTGTAAATTCCGCGCGACCCGGCCGGCGGGAACCGGACTTTCCGCGCAAAGCTCCTCAAGCCGCCGCTGACTGATTTCCGAAAGCGGGCCGATCAGTTTGACGAGAGGGTGGGTCACTCGATCGCCTCCCTAGCCGCGCAGCCGTCCCCAGGCGGCGCGAAACGCCGCCGCCTTCGCCCGCACCGCCGCCGCCTCGTCGCCGGGCTTGTACAGCGCCGAGCCGAGGCCAAAACCCGCCGCGCCGGCCTTCACGTAGGGCCCCATAATGTCCGGCGTGATGCCGCCGACCGGCAGAATCGGCGCGCCACCCGGCAGCACGGCGGCCCAGGCCTTGACGATTGCCGGGCCGATCATCTCGGCCGGGAACGCCTTCACCCCGTCTGCCCCGGCCGCGAGCGCCGCGAAAGCTTCGCTTGGGGTGGCGGCGCCGGGCAGGCAGACGAGGCCGAGCGCTTTCGCCCGCGCGATCACGGCGGCGTTGGTGTTGGGCGTCACGATCAGGTCGCCGCCGGCCTGAGCGACCGCCTCGACCTGCTCCATGCTCAGCACCGTGCCGGCGCCGACGTACACGCGCGCCGGCGCCATGGCGCGCACGGCGGCGATGCTTTTCAGCGGATCGGGCGAATTGAGCGGGATTTCGATAAATTCGAAATCCTCCTCCAGCAGCGCCTCGGCGACGTCGGCCGCCTCGGCCGGTGCGATCCCGCGC
>JANYIH010000215.1 GCA_025358745.1 Hyphomicrobiales bacterium
CGGGCGGCGCGCAGCGCGTTGGCGACCCTGTCGAGGATCTCGGCGCGATCGAAGCTGCAAAAGGCTCGAAGGGCGCGCTGGCGCGCGTGGACAGTCGCCACGGCCGCTTCTATCTGTTCCGCGTCAAGCGCCACGCGCTGGCCTAGAACGAGCCCTTCGGCGACGCTGGACGGCGACTTCAAGTCATCCTCCCGTTGCGACATCGAGCGCCGGTTCGGGATCGATGACACCCATAAGTATGTAATTGGCGTTTCGGGTAGTCAACAGGTCTCCCGCCGATCGCCAACTTGAATTGTGACCGGGAAAGCAATAGCAATGTTTGGTGAGAGCGCTGAAGGCGGGCGTGGAATTGCCGTTCATTCCCGGTCATGAGGTCGCCGGCGAGATCGTCGCGCTCGGCGCCGGGGTTCGCGGATTCCGCGTCGGCGAGCGTGTCGCGACCACTCAGCGATCGCATGTGTGCGGCGACTGCCGCACGGCGCGCGAGCCGCTATGCGCGGAGGCTGTTTTCCTTGGCGACAAGGGCGTGAAGGGGGGATACGCGGAATATCTGCGCGCCGATGTGGGCGTGATCGCGCGCGTCTACGACGGCGTGTCCTATGAACACGCGGCGATCGCCGCCTGCGCGATCGGCACGGGTCTCCATGCGATCGGCGAGGTTGTGCGGCTTCGGCTCGGCGAGACCGCCATGATCACCGGCGCCGGGGGCGGGCTCGGCGTGCACGCCGTGCAGCTCGCGGTTCTCGCCGGCGCCTTCGTGATCGCGCAGACGACCTCGCCCGGCAAGGTCGACGCAATTCTGCGCGCGGGCGCGCATGAGGTGCTCGCGCAAAGGGGCGAGGATTTCTCGGCCCAGGTTCGCACGAGGTCGAGCGGCGGCGTCGATGTCGTGATCGACAATGTCGGCTCGTCGCAGGTCCAGCCAACACGCAAATCGCTCGCGCCGTGTGGTCGTTGGGTGATGGTCGGGCAGCTCAGCGGCGAGTTCACGCCGTTCAATCCCGCGCAGTTGTTTCTGCGCTCGATATCGCTGCTCAGCGCAACGAGCACGACGCGCCGCGAACTCGAGGAAACAATGGGCTCGCGACCTCGGGCGCGCGTTGAGGCCGCGCAGAGCGCGCGAGACCCGCTGGCGTCTCGTGCTGATCGATGGCCCCAACATGTCCAATCTGGGCGAAGGCGGCCGGGACCGCCGCACCTAAGGCTCCATCGATTCGTTGGCTGAACTCCAGACAATGACGGCGGCGATCGCCGAAGAGATGGGCGCCGAGCTGCGGACGTTCCAATCCAATCGCGAAGGCGACATCGTTCAATTCGTCTACGACAGTCGTTCCGAGACGGACGCCTATCTCATCAACCCGGCCGCGTTGACCCGACGCGGCGCGCCCTGCGCGATCGCGCTCAGCGATTCCGGCCGTCTCTATATCGAACTGCATTTCGCCAATATCGCCGTGGTGGGCTGGTCGAACGGCGCATTGATCACGCGCCAAGCCTGCGGGGTGGTGATGGGCTTGCGCCATTACAGCTACATCGGCGCGCTGTGCGGTCTCATCCTCGCGCTCGACGCCGGAGCGTTGCCGGCTCCGTAGGACTTTCCCTTCAGGTCTTCGCGGGTCGCGGCCGGCGACGTCACGCAATCCGATCCCTCGCCGAATTCACACCCGATCATTCCAGTGGGAGGGTTCCGCGCCCGCGGTTGGCAGACGGAACGTCGCCAACGCGTCGCCTTCCAGACATTCCAACACCGCCGTTCGGCGGTCCTCTCCGGCGAAGGCGATGCTGGAGATGTTCCTGAGCTTCCGGCTCTGGTTGTTCATCAGCATCGGGCGCGTCAGCTTGTGGTTATCGAGCGCGTCCGCGAGCCGCTGCATGTGCGCGGGATCGCTGTCCTCCAGCACGATGCGCTGGCGGCCGTCCCGCGAGACGTGGATCAGACGGTTCGACCCCACGGCCACCACCCCCAGGTCCCCGTGCGCGTCCATCGCCAGACCATCAGGGAACGTGTCGCGCGAGAATTGCGTAACCAGCGCGCGATCGGTCAGATCGCCGTTCGGCTTGACGCGAAATCTCGTCAGGCGCCGGCCAAAGGTTTCGTTGACGTACAGCGTGTCGCCGGCCGCGTTCAACCGGCATTCGTTGGTCCAGCAAAGACCGTCCGCGACGATGCGCGCCCTGCCGCCCTCGACGAGCGCGATGTAGCCGTCGTCGACGTTGTGACGATATTGGTCGTCGCCGCCGCGCGGGGAACTGATGCAGAGCCAGATGCGCTGCTGATGATCGCGATAGACGAAATTCACGTTCGGCAGGGGCGCCCCGTCGGCCTCCATCACGAACGGCCGCGTTCGCCCGTCCGTGCTCAGGCGATAGACGCCGCCGGCGTCCCTGTGGTTGGCGAGCAGGAACGAACCGTCCGCCAGCCGCGCAACCCCGTTGGAAACGATATCCTCCGACGTTCCGATCCGCGCGATCGAATGGTCGGGCTTCAGCCAGCTCACGCCGCCGGGACGATGGGAGACGAAAATGTCGCCGCGGCAGAAACACAAAGCGGATTCAGGCCGAGACAGGCCCGAACCGATCATCGCGACGTCATCAAGCGGAACGGTGAAACCGTTGAGCGGATCGTCATCGGCCATGCGATCCTCGCTTCCCGCAGGTTTCGCCACGGCGACACCTGCGGGTTGGTCCTGTTACTACAAAGCACCTCAGACGGGCGTCGAGCCGCCTCCGAGCCGCAATGCCCCGTCCGGCGCGCGCCGCTTATTCGCTCGCCCGGCCGTCACGCGGTTGCGCGATCTCCGGCGTCGAGAATCCAGGTCCGCTCGCCGAACGCGACATAGATGCGTTCCTGGCCGAGCGCCGCGCCGAGTTCGGCCGCCAGTTCGTTCAGCATCGCCTCGATGGCGGCGTCCGGGAGATGGCCGAGATAGGCGTGTACGGCCTCGCCCGTGAACAGGGCGACCGGTTCGCGATCCGAGCCGGTCGTGCCGTCGGCGCGCGGCCAGGCATAGGCGACCTCCGCGCGTGCGAACATGCCCGACAAAGCCGGCTGCCCGGCTTCGACGCGGCGCTTCATCCAGGTCCGGGCGGTGCGCGCGGCTTCGGAGACGTCGAACACGCGTCCTTCGGCGTCCCAGCCCTCTCGCAATCCGACGCTGATGCGAAAGTCGCGACGCGCCCCGCGTGAGCCCGGCACGACGACATAATCCTCCCGTCGCGGCGGGGGATGCGAGGACTCTGACATGGACCACTCCGCTCGTACCGGCCCCGCGACAACACGTGGTGCGGCCAGGGCGCGCATAAAGAACGCAGACGCGTCGCAATGTCCAGTTGTCGGCCCGGCGAATGGGTCTGCGATCCCCCTCCGGCGCTTTCGCAGCCGTGCGCTCTACCCTCAATGACGTTGCAGAATCGTCGCGGCCACATGTCGGACCTCGGGTCTCACTGCAAGAGACAAGCACATAAGGTTTGGAGTTCCTTCGCAAAGCCTATTTGTCAGATAAAACGCGCCGCCTCAAATCCACCCCAGCACTGTGAAGAGGAAAGCAGAGTCGCGAACGTCTCCGGCCCCTTCGCGGGCTATCCGCGCGCGTTCGGCATGGCGTGGGCTTATGTCGCGCATAC
>JANYIH010000219.1 GCA_025358745.1 Hyphomicrobiales bacterium
AACCCGCGCGCGAGCGCAGCGGCGCCGGCGCCGATGCTGTTCGAGGTGGGAACCAAAAACGCGGGATGAAAATCGTCGTTGCGACTGACGCCTGGGGTCAGACCAACGGCGTGGTGTTCGCCTATCAACGCATCGCCGAGCCGCTGCGAGAATTCGGCGCCGAACTTGGATTCGTCACGCCGGAGGGTTTTCGCAGCGCGCCGCTGCCGACCTATCCCGGCATCAGGCTCGCCTTCGCCTCCGCGGGCGCGGTCGGCCGACGCGTCGAAGCTCACGGCGCGACCCATGTGCATATCGCCACCGAAGGGCCGATCGGCTGGGCGGCGCGGCGCTATTGCCTGTCGCGCGGGTTACCGTTCACCACCAGCTATCACACCCGCTTTCCCGAATACGCCGCCGCGCGGCTGCCGATTCCGCTTGGCCTGAGCTATGCCTATCTCCGGCGCTTCCACGCCCCGGCCGAGCGGATTCTCGTGCCCACGTTCTCGATGAAACAGGAGTTGGAGCGGCGCGGCTTCGCAAATGTCGCGCTATGGACGCGCGGCGTCGATCACGGCCTGTTCCGTCCGCGCGAGACCTCGGCGCTCGATCTGCCGCGACCGATCTTACTGAATGTCGGACGGGTGGCGGTGGAGAAGAATCTGGAGGCGTTCCTGAGCCTGGACCTGCCAGGCTCGAAAGTCGTGGTCGGCGACGGACCGGCGCGGGGCCGGCTTGAGGCCGCCTACCCCCAGGCGCATTTTCTGGGCGAGAAATTCGGCGCCGAGCTGGCCGAGATTTTCGCCAGCGCCGACGTGTTCGTGTTTCCCTCGCGCACCGACACCTTTGGCGTGGTGCTGATCGAGGCGCTCGCCAGCGGGCTGCCGGTCGCCGCCTATCCCGTGACCGGGCCGCTCGACGTGATCGCCGATTCCGGCGCCGGCGCGCTCGACGAGGATTTGCGCCGCGCGTGCCTGGCGGCGATGGAGATTTCGCGCGAGCGGGCGCGGGCGCGCTCGCTCGAATTCACCTGGCGCGAATCGGCGCGCCAGTTCGTCGAGCATGTCGGGGCGGCGCGAGAGCCCGCCGCTATTCCGCGCGCTTCAGTTCCTTGAGCTTGCCGAACACCGCGTCCACGTCGATTTTGTCCTCCTCGCGCGGCTTGGGCGCGCTGGGCGCGCCGAACACGTCGGTCGCCGAGGAGGGCGTGGGGCGGGCGGTGGTGATTTCAGCGGAGACCAGCGTCTGGCCCGAGGAGACTTCGACCTTGGGCTTGTCCTTGGCGGCCTTGTTGACCTCCATGTCGAGATCGATCTGCGAGCACAGGCCCAGCGTCACCGGGTCCATCGGCTGAAGGTTGGCGCTGTTCCAATGGCTGCGCTCGCGGATCGCCTCCAAAGTGTGCTTGGTGGTGCCCACCAGGCGCATGATCTGCGCGTCCTTAAGTTCCGCGTGGTTGCGGATCAGCCACAGGATCGCGTTCGGCCGGTCCTGCCGGCGCGACAGCGGGGTGTAACGCGCGCCGCGCTGCTTCTTCAACTCGGGGATGCGCACTTTCGAGGCGGCGATCTTGAGCTTGTGCTCGGGATTTTTCTCGGCGCTGGCGATTTCCTCGCGGGTGAGCTGGCCGGTCGAAATCGGGTCGTAGCCCTTGATGCCGGTGGCGACTTCGCCGTCGGCGATGCCCTTCACTTCGAGCGGGTGCAATTTGCAGAATTCGGCGATCTGGTCGAACGAGAGCGAAGTGTTCTCCACCAGCCACACGGCGGTGGCCTTGGGCATCAGCGGGGTATCGCTCATCGAAGACTCCTGTGTTTCCAAGCCGAGCGGGGCCGCCCTGTGACGAGGGGTGGCCTCTTCGTGGAATTAAGGGGGAAAGAGCGCTTTATAGGGGCGGCGGGGAGGGATTGCAAATGGGATCGTCGCCGCCCTCAGTCCCCCGGCTCCGGGTCGACCAGCCGGTGCAGCCGGTCGGCGGCGGCGCTGGCGAAGCGCAGCAGCACCGCCCGCCGCGTCGCCGGCGCCAGCGCATGGGCCGGCGCCTCGCGCAGGATCGCCGCGCCGTATCGGTCGGCCAGAATCAGCCCTGCCTCCGGCGGCATGATCTCGGGCGGGACGGCGTCGGAAATGGCGAAATAGAGCCGGTCGCAATGGGCGGCGTAATCGCGCCATTTCCGGTCGGCGCGAAAATCGGCGATGGAGGATTTAATCTCGACGATCAGGATCACGCCATCCGCGCCGAGTGCGACGACGTCGGCGCGCCGCCCGTCGCTCAAAGCCAGTTCCGTCACGCTCGAAAATCCTAATGCGCGCAACATCCGCCGCGCGCCGCGCGCGATGGCGAGCGCGGTCTCGGATTGACGGCCATCGATCAGCCCGACATTCACCCCGCATCCTCGATCAGCATCGCCGCGCCCTTTTCCGCGATCATCAGCACGGGCGAATTGGTGTTGCCCGAGGTGATGCGCGGGATGATCGAGGCGTCGGCGATTCGCAAGCCCGCCAAGCCTCGCACACGCAGGCGCCCATCGACAACTGCCGCAGCATCCTCCGCGCGCCCCATGCGACAGGTGCCGACGGGGTGGAAGATGGTCGTGCCGATATCGCCGGCCGCCGCGATCAGCTCCGCCTCGCTCGCCTTGTCCGCGCCCGGCAATTCCTCGACCGGGCGATATCGCGCCAGCGCCGCCGCGGCGGCGATGCGGCGCGCGAGCCGGATCGAATCCACCGCGACGCGCCGGTCCTCGTCCTCGCTAAGGTAATTGGGCTGGATGATCGGCGCGGCGAGCGGGTCGGCGTTGGCGGCGTGGACCGAGCCGCGGCTCGCCGGGCGCAGATTGCACACGCTGAGCGTGATGGCGGGGAAATCGTGCAGGGGATCGCCGAATTTGGGCAGCGACAAAGGCTGGACGTGGAACTCCACGTTGGCCGTATCGTAGTCGGGCGAGGATTTGGCGAAAATGCCGAGCTGCGAGGGCGCCATGGTCAGCGGCCCGCGCCGGTTGAAGGCAAAATCGAGGCCCATCAGCGCCCGCTTGACGAGCGACTGGAACTCGACGTTGAGCGTCTTGGCGCCTTGGATGCGGAAGATGGTGCGAAGCTGCAAATGGTCCTGCAGGTTCTCACCCACGCCCGGCAGCGCGTGCTTTGTTTGAACGCCGATCTTGGC
>JANYIH010000024.1 GCA_025358745.1 Hyphomicrobiales bacterium
TCCCTAGGGTAGAGTTTAGCTGGAGGTGGGCGCGCAAGCGCGCGCCCGGCTTTGAGCGCTGGTTGCCGGATGCGCGCCGGATTGTAGCAAGACAACGTACAATTGTTATGGAGAGACATGTGGCTGAGGCAGTGACGGCGAATCCGAAGATTGCGTTTGTGGGGACCGGGGCTCAGGGAGCGTCGATCGGGGCCGATTTCGTGTTGGCGGGATACGACGTAACTTTTATCGAGCAGTGGCCCGCCCATGTCGAGGCGATCCGCGAGAAGGGCATTACGGTCAATTTGCCGTCGCGCACGATCAACGCCAAGGTGCGGGCGCTGCATTTTTGTCAGGTCGCCGAGATCAGGGAGAAATTTGATCTTATCTTCCTCGTCGTCAAAGCCTACGACACGAAGTGGGTGACCCTGATGATAGAACCTGTGCTGGCGAAAGACGGATTTGTCATCGGCCTCCAAAATGGCATGACCCATGTGGACATCGCGTCTGTCGTCGGCGCCGAGAGGACGATCGGCGCCGTTATCGAGATCGCCTCGAATATGTTCGTGCCGGGGATCACGACCCGTCAGAACGACCACGAGGAGTCCTGGTTCGCCCTTGGGGCGCTCGATCCTGGGCAGCAACATCGGGTCGAGGATGTCGCCGAACTACTCAGGTGCTCGGGTCGCGTCGAAGTATCGGCCGACATCAAGTCGTGCAAGTGGATGAAGTTGGTCGTCAACGCGGCGGAACTGATTCCGTCCGCGATATTGAACCTGCCACTGGCCGACGCAGCGCACACTCCGGGTTTTCTCGAGGTGATGCGGCGAGCGGGATATGAGGCGATGCAAGCGGCGCTGCTGGACGGAGCTTCCGTAATACCGATCATCGGATTGCCGCCGATAACGACGAACGATCCCGAGCGGTACGTAGATCAGATCTTCGATGAGGTTCTGACGACCTTTTCAAGGCCTGATACCCTGACCACGTCTTTGCAGGACTGGCGCAAGGGCCGGCGGGCCGAAATCCAGGAAGTAAATGGATACGCCATCGACATTCTACGCGAACATGGAATCGAGGCGCCAATCAACCAGCGCATCGTCGAGATAGCACGCGATATCGAAAGCGGCGCGATCGAAGCCAGCCCGGATATCGCACCGACCCTCGTCAGATTTCTTGGTTTAAATTGACGACAAAACGGTAGGTTAGGCTGGCGGGCAACGAGCGACTTGCCATTCGTACCGGGGCGTCGGCCGGGGGGCCGAGGCCAGCTCACCTACCGGCGAACCAACCATTCCAACATCCTTTTGCGCGGCTACGAGGAGATCGGCGCCGCCACGACCCCATTCGACAGGGTCGTGCTAGCCGACCTCGACCGCGTCGATCTCGTCGGCGACGTGATCGACCGCCTGCCCGCGCTCGGTTCCGCCGCCGCCACGGCGACGACATGCCCGAGGTGAAGGACTGGAAATGGCCGGCGCGAACCTGATCGGTCGGCCCTCTTGCGCTTAGCCCCCGCATGGTCCAGATAGGCGACGGGAGGTTGGCGAAGGACGTACCGCTCGCCAACCGGGTCAGGTCCGGAAGGAAGCAGCCCTAACGAGCCAGGGCGGGTCTTTGTCCAACCTCCTACCTCCTCCGTCTCGCTGGCGCGGCTGGGAGCAAAAGCCTTGACCGAACAGACCTATAGCGGCTCCTGCCAATGTCAGGCGGTCCAATTCGAGGCCGCGCTCGACCTTGACGCCACCGTCACCTGCAATTGCTCGCGCTGTCAGCGCCTGGGCTGGGTGATGGCGTTCACGCCGCGCGCCAAGGTTACGATCGGCAGGGGCGAGGGCGCGACGACGCAATATCTCTTCAACAAGGAAAAGATCCGCCACCAGTTCTGCCCGGTGTGCGGCATCGAGCCGTTCGCCTTCGCGGCCGGCAAGGACGGAACCGAGATGGTCGCGGTCAACGTCAATTGCCTCGAAGGCGTCGATCCGCGTGCGCTGACGTCGAAACGCGTCGACGGCCGCTCGTTCTGAGCAGGCCCGATGGCTGACAATTCCGCCGCCCCGCGCGGCTACCGGGTTCTCGCCCGCAAATACCGGCCTTCGACCTTCGACGACCTGATCGGCCAGGAGGCAATGGTGCGGACGCTGGCGAACGCCTTCGCCGCCAACCGCATCCATCAGGCCTATCTTCTGACCGGCGTGCGCGGCGTCGGCAAGACGACGACCGCCCGCATCCTCGCCCGCGCCTTCAATTACGACCTGCCCGGCCGGATCGAGCGGCCCAGCATCGACATGCCGGAACTCGGGGTTCATTGTCAGGCGATCATGGAGTCGCGCCACGTCGACGTGATCGAGATGGACGCGGCCTCGCACACCGGCATCGACGACGTGCGCGAGATCATCGAAAACGCGCGCTATCGGCCCGTGAGCGCGCGCACAAAAGTCTATATCATCGACGAAGTGCATATGCTGTCGAAGGCCGCCTTCAACGGCCTGTTGAAGACGCTGGAAGAACCGCCCGAACACGTCAAATTCCTGTTCGCCACCACCGAGATCGAAAAAGTGCCGGTAACGGTGCGCTCGCGCTGCCTGCGCTTCGACCTGAAGCGGATCGAGAACGACCGGCTGGTGGCGCATCTCGAAAAGATCTGCGCGCTGGAGGACGTGACAGCCGAGCCCGACGCGCTGGCGCTGATCGCCCGCGTCGCGGAAGGCTCGGTTCGCGATTCGCTTTCGCTGCTCGATCAGGCGATCGCCCACGGCGGCGCGGGCGGCGTTCGGATCGCCGATCTGCGTCAGATGCTCGGCCTGTCCGACCGCGGCGACATTGTCGAACTGTTCAAGCTCGCCCTGCGCGGCGAGGTCGCGCAAGCCTTGGAGATCACCGCGCGGCTCTATCGCGCCGGCGCCGATCCCGCCGAGATGATCCTCGAACTTAGCGAGTTCTGCCACTACGTCACGCGGGTGAAGATCAGCGAGGTCGCCTTAACCGACCCCGCGGTGGCCGAGGTCGAGCGGCAGGCGGCGGGCGAGATCGCCCGGGCGCTGTCGATGGGGAGCTTGAGCCGCGCCTGGACGCTGATCATGAACGGCTATGCCGACGTGAAGGACTCGCCCCGCCCGCTCGCCTCGCTCGACATGGCGATCGTGCGGATCGCCTATGCCGCCGACCTGCCCGGCCCTGAGGAGGCTTTGCGCAAACTATCCGAAGGCGGCGCCCCGCCCGCCCGTCTCGCGCCCGTCGCCCCTGGCTCAGGCGGCTCCGCCCCCCGCGCCGCGCTGGCGCCCGCCCCCGCGCCCGTACAAAGCCTCCGGCTCGTCCGGTTCGAGGATGTGGTCGCGCTCGCCCGCACGAAGCGCGATGTCGCGCTGCTGCGCGCTCTGGAGCACGAGATGCGGATCGTGCGCTTCGAGCCCGGCCGGATCGAATTCACCCCCACGCCCGGCGCCGCGCCGACGCTGGCGGCGATGCTGGGCAAAAAGCTCACGGACTGGACCGGCGAGCGCTGGATGATCGCGATCGCGCAAGGGGCGACCACGCCGACTTTGCGCGAAACGGCACAAGCCAAGGAAGAGGTGAAGCGCGACGGCGCCGCCGCCCACCCGGTCGTGCGCAAGGTGCTGGACCTGTTCCCCGGCGCGCAGATCGTCGCCGTGCGCGCGCCCGAAGTCGCTGTCCCCGAAGCGCCGCCGCCGACCGACGAAGACGTCGGCTACGTTGATCCGCACGAATTCGACGAGGACTGACCGCCATGGATATTATGGGCATCATGAAGAAGGCGCAGGCGATGCAGTCCAAGCTCGCCGAGACGCAGGAGGAGCTTGCCCGCATCGAGGTCGAGGGCCAGTCCGGCGGCGGCATGGTCAAGGTGACGCTGTCGGGCAGGGGCGACCTGAAGGCGATCAAGCTCGACCCCGCGCTGATGAAGCCGGAAGAGGCGGAAATGGCGGAGGATCTGATCGTCGCCGCCTTCGCCGACGCCAAGGCCAAAGCCGAGCGCGCGGCGGCGGAAAAGATGCAGGAGGTCACCGCCGGTCTGCCGCTGCCGCCGGGAATGAAACTGCCGTTCTGATGGCGGTCGCCGGCCCTGAAATCGAGCGCCTGATCCAGCTTCTCGCCCGCCTGCCGGGACTGGGACCGCGCTCGGCGCGGCGCGCGGCGCTGCATCTCATCCGCAAGCGCGAGCAATTGCTGTCGCCGCTCGCCGAGGCGATGAGGATCGCTGAGGAGCGCATTCGCACCTGTTCGTCCTGCGGCAATGTCGACACGCGCGATCCCTGCACCCTGTGTGCCGACGCGCGGCGCGATCCCGCGACGCTGGTGGTGGTCGAATCGGTCGGCGATCTCTGGGCGCTGGAGCGGGCAGGCGCCACGCGCGGGCTCTATCACGTGCTCGGCGGCGCCCTGTCGCCGCTTGACGGAATCGGCCCGGAAGACCTCTCGCTCGACCGCCTCGCCGAGCGAGTCGCCGCCGGCGGCGTCACGGAAGTCGTGTTGGCGGTCAACGCCACCGTCGACGGCCAAACAACAGCCCATTACATCACTGACCTGCTGGCGCCGTTTTCCGTCAAGATAACCCGGCTTGCGCATGGTGTCCCGGTCGGCGGCGAACTGGATTACCTCGATGACGGCACGCTCTCGGCGGCGATGCGGCAGCGCACGACGTTTTGACAGCCGCATAAGCTCGCCAATACGCCGATCTTCTGCCATGGAGCAGCAAATGCCGAAAATTGTGACGATCGTCTATGGCGATCAGGTCGGCTATGACAGTACGGCTCCCGCCGCCCGCGCCGCCGCTCACGCCCACGCGTTGAGGCGAAGTGGCGTGTCCTGATGGGGATCGCCGCCGCGCCGGTCCAGGTCCGCAACACCGACGGCGCTGGCGTGAAGACCGCCAACGGCGCCTTTCACTCCTCGCCGCTTCCCATTGTCGTGACCCAAGCCGGGGCCAGCATAGGAGAACGTATCGGTCTTGCCGCCGCCCGTCAGCGTGTCATCGCCGCCGACGCCGGTCAACATGTTGGAGAAAGTACTGCCGACCAGCGCGTTGTTGGCCGCGTTGCCGATCATGTCGAACGCCCCGCCTGCGAGGACTTGACCATTCTCGATGTTCGCGCCGAGCGTAAGGCTGGAAAGGGTTTGAACTTGGCCAAACATTCCCGTCACAGAGACGCACCCCAATTGCACCGTGTCGACGCCGCCGTTCGCGACCTCCTGCACGAGGTCGTGGATCGGCGTATAGATGCCTGCCGGCAGGCCGCTGGTCGTGAACAACTGCCGCAGAGTGGCGTCGATCAGCACAAAAGCGTCATCGCCGGCGCCGCAGATCTTCGCCGAAGATCGTACAACCCTGAAATTCCGAACCGGGTTCAACTGGGGGCGCAAGATCGTCAATACGAATTGATCAATCGAAACTCGCATGAGATGGAAGCATCTACCTACCGGAAAAGTCGGGCTTCCGCTTCGCCTGAAAACTCCGCGTTCCTTCTTGTCTGTCCAGCGTTCGCGCAACCAGTCCAGCCGCGAGCTGATCAATCGCTTGCTCGCGTCCTTCGCCGCGCGAGGCGCCGAGCACCCACTTGACGGCTTCGACGGAGCGCGGCGCGAGATCGCGCACACCCTCCGCGATGGCGATCGCGCGCCCCAACGGATCGTCGTCGATTTCGTTGACGAAACCAACGGCGTGAAGCCGCTCGCCGCTGAGCCGGGCGCCTGTAAGAGCCATTTGCCTGACCAGCGGCTCGGGCAGCAGCCGCGCCAATCGCTGGACGCCGGACCATCCCGGCGTGACGCCGATGGAGGCCTCCGGCAAAGCGAAAGTTGCGCTTCTTGCGGCGATCCGTAAGTCGCACACCGCCGCCAGCTCCAGGCCGCCGCCGAAGACCACGCCTTCCAGCGCGCCGATGATTGGAACAGGCGATCGCGCGAGCCGGTCGAAAAGGCGATGCCCGGCGCCGATCCACAGACGCGCGAAATCGTCAGCGTCGAGAGCGCCCCATTCCGCGATGTCGGCGCCGGCGCAGAACGCGCGGCCGCCCGCGCCCGTCAGCACCACGGCCCGGATCGTGCGGTCCCGCTCGACTGCGTCGGCAAGCTGATCAAGATCCTCCAGCATGGGTCGATCGAGCGCGTTGAGGCGGCTCGGATTGTCGAGCGTGGCGATCACGATGTCGTCGCGACGGACGCGTTCAACTTTTCCCGGCATGCCGCAATGTCCCGCGCTGAGTTTAATCGGCTGGCCGACTATGTCCGACAGGAGGGGCGAGGTCCACACCCGGCGGCTGAATTTGCGTATCGCCAGCGAGGGGGGCCGGCGTCCATTGCAGGATGTGGGCGGCGACGGCGACCAGTTCGTCGCGTTGATTGGTGACGCGCACGTCTGCGACGGCTCGCCGCCGCGCGGGATCGATTTCGGCGACGCGATAGACCACCCGGATGGTGTCGCCGATGCGGACTGCGCGCAGGAACCGGATGCGGTCGTAGCCGAGCGACACCGGCGTCTCGCCGCCCGCCCGGGCACCCGCCGTCGCCATGGTCGAGCAGGCCGACATATAGCCCACTATCAGGGCGCCGTGCGCGATTCGTCCGCCATAAGCGGTTCGCGCCATTTCCTGCTCGTCGACGTGGTTGGGTGACAGATCGCCCGTTATGCCGGCGAACAGATAGACGTCGGATTCGCCCACCGTCTTGGCGAACCGAAACACGTCGCCGACCTTCAGATGGAAATCCTGCATGGCGACGCCATTATTTGATGATCAGGACTTTGCGACGATCCATCGTCACCGCCACCGCCGCGACGAGGATGAAGCCGAACACGATCTGTTGCGCGAATACGGTGACGCCCATGTAGGTCATGCCGATCCGCACCACCTGCAAAATCAGCGCGCCGACGAAAGTGCGCCAGATCGAGCCGACGCCGCCGGTGATCGACGTGCCGCCGACGATGATGCAGGCGATCGCCGGCAACAGAAATTCGTTGGCGAGCACCGGTGAGCCCGAGCCGAGCCGGGCCGACATCACCACGCCGGCGAGGCCCGCCATGAGACCCGACAATGTGAATGCGATTATCTTGACCCGGTCGACATTCAGGCCGGCGGCGATCGCCGCCCGTTCCTGCGAGCCGATCGCGCGCACACGCCGGCCGAATGGCGTCAGGTCCAGCGCGAAGCTCAGGCCCGCGAGCGCGACGAGGCCAACCCACACTTCGCGAGGCACCCCGAAGGTGGTCCCGACCGCCCAGAACAGATAGCGGTTGCTGAGGTCCCCGGGAATGTTGATGGATCGCGTGCCCGAGAACCAGTAGCCGGCGGAGGTCACTACGCCGCTGACGGCGAGCGTCGCGATGAAAGAGGGGATTCTCAGCCTCGTCGAGGCGAGGCCGCCAATCAGGCCGGGGAGCGCGCCCGCGAACAGGGCCGCCGGGAGGGCGGCGGCTCCCCAAATCGGCAGGTAGGCGGCGACGATGCAGCTCGTCATCGAAGCCACTGTCTGAACGGACAGGTCAATGCCGCCGATGATGATGACGATGGTGACCCCCGACGCCATCAGGAACAGCGTCATCGTGTCGCTCGCCACGCTCAGGAGATTGGAGGCGGACAGGAATGTCGCATCCCAGCCGCCGACGACGCCTATCAGCGCGGCGAGCACGATCAGCGGAAGGAGGGCAAGAAACGTGGTGCGATAATCGTGCATCGCCTCACGCCATGTGCCGGACGATATCGAACTGACTGGGCTTGCCATGCGCTGGCGCCTCGATCTCCGCAACGACCCCCCCGTCGCGCATGACCAGAATGCGGCTGGAAAGGCCGACCACCTCATCGAGCGTATCGCCCAGGAGGACGATGGCGAGACCTTCCGTCGTCATGTCGCGGACGAGTTCATAGACATCCTCCTTCGCGCCGACGTCGACGCCGCGCGTCGGGTGATCGAGAACGAGGATCTTCACCCCCGCAACGCGCCACTTCGCGAGCACCACCTTCTGCTGATTGCCGCCCGAGAGTCCGCTGACGAGCGATTGCACCGTCGGCGTTCGGATTCGCAGCGCCTGCACCCATTCCTCCGCGACAGCGCGCTCGCGAGCAAAATCGAGGACGCCGCGCCGGCTGAAATCGCCGAGCGCCGACAGGGTCATGTTCTCGGCGACCGAAAATGCGGTCACGACGCCTTCGACCTTGCGCTCGCTGGGCACAAGGCCGACGCCTTCCGCGACGGCCTCATAGGCGCCCCAGACACGGCGCGGCCGGCCTTGCACAATCAACTCGCCCGAATCGGGCGCCAGGTGGCCGGCAAGGCACTGCGCGAGCTTTTCGCGGCCCGAGCCGACGACGCCCGCCACGCCCAGCACTTCGCCCGCCCGCAACACGAACGAAACATCGGCGAAGGCGCCGCGTTTGGTCAGGCTTCGCGCCTCCATCACGACCTGCGCGGAAGGTGCGGTCTGTCGGGCCTCGCGGTAATATTCGTGGTGGAGCTGGCGGCCGACCATATGGGCTTGCAGGTCGGGGATCGTCGCGTCCTTGGTTGCGACCTCCTTCACCACCTTGCCGTCGCGCATGACATAGATGCGGTCTGAGATCGAAACCACTTCCTCCAACCGGTGCGAGATGAAGACGACCGCGGCGCGTTCCTTCAATTCGGCGATGATATCGAACAACAGTCGCACCTCAGCGCTTTCCAGCACGGAAGTCGGCTCGTCGAGCAGGATCGTGACCCGGCCGCTCATCCGGCTGTCGAGCGTCAGCGCTTTGGCGATCTCGACCATCTGCCGCTCCGCGAATGAGAGGTCGGCGCAACGCCTGGCGGGATGAACGTCGAGGCGGACGCGGCGCAGAAAAGGCTCGGCGGCGGCGTTCATCCGCCGCTTGTCGATCAACCCGAAGCGCAGAAACTCGGACTCGCGGCCGAGAAACATGTTCTCCGCCACCGTAAGGTTCTGGATGACAGACTGCTCCTGAAACACCATGGCGACGCCGTGGTCGAACGCCTGCCGCGCGGACGCGATGCGCAGCGGCTTGCCGTTAACGAGCACCTCGCCTGAATCCGGTTGATAGATTCCGTTCAGGATCTTGAGAACGGTCGACTTGCCGGCGCCGTTTTCGCCGATCACGCCGACGACTTCGCCTTTGGCCGCCGCGAGACTCACATCGTCAAGCGCCGTGACGCCGGGAAAGCGCTTCGTCACGCCGCGCAGTTCGAGGGTCTTGGTCGCGATTTCCGTCATTTGACCACATCGAGACGAGAGCGATCAAGCGACAGCGCGACGGCGGCGATAATGAGCAATCCCTGCACGCCTTGCTGCACGTAGGGCTCGACGCCCATCAGCACCATGCCGTTAGCCAGCGTGACGACGATGAGCACGCCGATCACCGTATTCACTACCGAACCGACGCCGCCCGACAACGACGTGCCGCCGACGACCACCGCCGTGACCGCCGTGAACAACCGCCCTTGACTGATGAGCGCGTGGCCCTGTCCGAACTGGGCGACCGAGAGAACGCCGGCAAGACCATAAAACAATCCGGCGACCGTGAACACCAGGATGCGGGTCCTGTCCACGGGGATGCCGGCGTTGCGCGCCGTCGATTCGTCGGCCCCGATCGCGTAGATCCAGCGGCCGCTGCGGGTGCGCTCCTGAAAGATCAGCGCGATCGCGACAGCGGCCGCCGCGATCCAGACCGCCATCGGAACGTCGAGCACGCGGCCGAGCGAAAGAAAGCGGAAAGTTGGATCGGCGATGCGAGCGGTAAAGCCGCGCAGGATCGCTGTCGCGACGCCGACGCCCGCGAAGCCGACGCCGAGCGTCGTCATGAACGAGGGGATCTTCACGCGCACATGCAGCCAGCCGTTGACGAACCCCATCAGTCCGCCGGCGACCACGGCGATGGGCACGGCCCACAGGCCGATGGCGACCGACGAAATGTTGTTGGCGACGAGCAAGCTCGCCAGCACCGCAGTCAACGCAACGACGCCCTCCACCGACAGGTCGATGCTGCCCATCAGGATCACGAAAGTTGATCCCATGGCGAGCACCATCGGAATCGCCGCCGTGTTGAGCAGGCGCATCAGGTTGCCGACGGTCAGGAAATTGCCGTTGAATGCGCTGATCGTCAGGCACAGCGCGACAAGGACGGCGAGCGGCGCCCAGTCCCGCCATCGCGACGACATCCGCGCGGAACCGCGCGGGACCGCGCTTCGCTTTTCCAGAGGGACGGTCGACATCCAACCCCTTGTCAATACCCGCCGGCCGGAGCGGTCGCTTCGGCCGGCGGCGTTACGCGCGATCAGCCGCGATACTGGATCTGACCAGTGGCTTTGCTCCAAAGATCGTTGAAGTCGAGCTTGGCGGCGCCCTTCTTGAAGCCGGCGACGGTGTCCTTGGTGACAAGGATGCCCGTGCCGTAGAACTCGCGGTGGGCGTGCGGCTCCTTGGCGATGTCGAGCTTGCCCGTGGCGACGGCGTAGGGGACCGCAAGGCCCATGCCGCCGGTCCACAACGGGTCCCAGGCGACGGTGCCGGCAAACTCGCCGGCTTCGGTGGCTTTCACGGCTTCGGCGATGCCGTCGAGGCCGACCACCGGCACCTTGCCCGCCAGCCCGTTCTGGCGCAGCGCTTCGAGCGCGCCCATGCCCATGCCGTCGTTGGCGGCGAACACGCCCTTGATCTTGCCGCCAAAGCGCGTGATCCAGGCTTGGGTGATGTCGAACGCCTTCTGCTCGTTCCAATCGGCGGGCTGGAAGTCGAGCAGCGTCACCTTGCCGCCGGAGTCCTTGATCGCCATGTCGAGGCCGAGCTTGCGCTCAATCGCGGGCACGTTGGAAAGAATGCCGCCCAGAGCGACGACCCCGCCTTCGCCGCCGAACGCCTTGAACAATACGTTGGCGAGCGCCTTGGCGTTGGGCACGCCGTCGAACGACATGTGGGCGACATAGTTGGGATCGTGGTCCCAGGGATGCAGATCGCCCGGCTTGTTCCACTGCGTGACGACATAGGCGCCGGCCTTCTTGCATTCCTCGACAATGACGCGCGCGTCGGGCGAGTCGTTGGGAACGACGGTGAGGATCAGCTTGCCGCCGGTGCGTTGCAGCAGCGCCTTGATATCGGCGACGCCCTTCTCGGAATTGCCCTCCGTCACCAGCGTTTCATATTTGGCGTCGATCGACTTGGCGAAATCTTCTCCGCCCTTGGCGAAAGTGGCGTGATAGGGATTGGCGAGCGAGCGCATGGAATTGGCGAGCGTCCAGGTCGTCTCCTTGGCGATCGCAGGCTTCGGAAACGAGATCCCGAGCGTCCCGATCGCCAAGGCGCCGCCGGCGCCCTTCAACATATTGCGACGAGTCAACGCTGACATTTGCAGGCCCTTCGGCATATTTCGCGCTCCTCTGCTGGACTGGCCTTAAGTAACCAGTTGGTTAAAACCTTACGTATTCCCGCTCGCCCTGTCAACTAGCGATTGCCAGTCAGCGCCGCCCGTAGTAACTAACCAGTTCACTAATAAACGTCGCGGCGGCCGCACTCGGGAACGTTCGTCTCTCCGCCGCGCAAAGGGGTTGCGATGACCAGATCCCCCTATTTTGCCGGATCTTTCCAGCGCGGCTTCGGGACCTGGCCGCTGCGGGGCGAGGTATTGACATCGGCCGTTCGCGCGGCGCTCGACGCCGGATATCGCGCCTTCGACACCGCTCAGATGTATGGCAACGAGGAGGACCTAGGCGCCGCGTTTGCCCATTGCGGGGCTGACCCCAAGGAGCTGCTCGTCACCACCAAGATCCATCCCGACAATGTTGCGGCGGATAAGCTCATCCCGTCGTTGCGCGAAAGCTTGCGGCGTTTGGGCCTGCCCCAAATCGATGTCGCGCTGCTGCACTGGCCGCCCGTGGGCGATGTCCGCCAAGCGGTTCGCTGGCTCGGAGAGGCGGCGCGACAAGGGTTGGCGCGAGCCATCGGCATCAGCAACTTCACCGCCGCGATGATGCGCGCGGCGGCGACGGCGGCATCGACCCCGCTTGTCGCCAATCAGATAGAGTTCCATCCGCTGATCGACCAATCGAAATTGCTCGCTGCCGCCGCGCAGACGGGGATTCCGCTCGTCGCCTATTGCTCGCTCGCGCGCGGCGCGATTTCGAAATATCCTCTTTTCGCCGAGTTGAGCGCGGACTACGGCCGCACGCCAGCGCAGATCGCCCTGCGCTGGATTCTTCAGAAGGGCGTCGCCATCAACACGATGTCGACCAACCCCGAGAACATCCGCGCCAATTTCGACGTGATGAATTTCACGCTGTCGAGCGTCGACATGGCGCGCATCGACGCGCTGGGCGCGACGGGTTTGCGAATCGTGGGAAAAAGCGCGGCGCCGTGGGCGCCTGAATGGGACTGAAGATAGAGAGGAGCTTGGCATGAAACCGCAGACGATGCGAAAGTTGGGGCCCGTCGATCTCGACGTCACGGCGTTCTCGCTGGGGCTCGCGCCGATCGGCAATTTCCTCAAACCAATCAGCGAGCCCGAGGCGCACGCCATCATTCAGACGGCATGGGACGCGGGAATTCGCTACTATGACACGGCGCCGCTTTACGGACACGGCCTGTCGGAACTGAGAACCGGACACAGCCTGCGCTGGCGGCGACGCGAAGATTACGTGCTGTCCTCGAAAGTTGGCCGGATGCTGACGCCGGCGCCGCGCGCGCAGATTGACTTCACGCCGTGGGTGGACGCAGGCGCCTTCAAGGTGCATTTCGATTATTCCTATGACGGGACGATGCGCAGCGTTGAGGATTCGCTCCAGCGTTTGGGGTTGGAGCGCATCGATATGGCGTTCATCCACGATCCCGACGTGTTCACGCACGGCCCCGAGCGGCAACCCGAAATGTTCGCACAGGCGATGGCAGGCTCGGCCAAAGCATTGCAGCGTCTGCGTGACGAGAAGGTCGTCAGGGCGATCGGCGTCGGCTGCAACGAATGGCAAGTCTGTCATGAGGCGCTGAAACAGCGCGATTTCGACTGCTTCCTGCTCGCGGGGCGTTACACGCTGCTGGAGCAGGACGCGCTCGACGCGTTCTTGCCGCTCTGCCAGGAGCGCGGCGCGTCGGTCGTCGTCGGCGGCGGTTTCAACTCGGGCATTCTGGCGACCGGCGCGCGGCCGGGCGCGAAATACAACTACCAGCCCGCGCCGGCGGCCATCATGGACAGGGTGGCGAGGATCGAGCAGGTCTGCGCGGAGTTCGACGTGCCGCTTCCCGCCGCCGCGTTGCAATTCGTCGTCGCGCACCCCGCCATCGCCTCCTTCATCGCCGGCGTGCGCAACGTCGCCCAGTTGCAACAGAACTTCGCGTGGTTCAACCAGACTATTCCGGGCGCGTTCTGGAGCGAATTGAAACGGCGCGGCCTGCTGCGGCAGGACGCGCCGACGCCGGCTTAGGCGTTGCCGAGGATCATCGCGCTCGCCTTCTCCGCGATCATGATCGAGGCGGCGTTGGTGTTGGAGCTGACGACACGCGGCATGACTGAACTGTCGCAGATGCGCAATCCCTCGACGCCGCGCACGCGCAACTGCGGATCGACCACCGAGCGCGCATCGCCGCCCATGCGGCAGGTTCCCACGGGGTGATAGGATGTGCGTCCATATTGGCGTGCGTAAGCTTCGAGATCGGTCTGGCCCGACACGCCGGGGCCAGGAAAATGCTCCTTGCGCACGTAGCGCGCCATCGCCGATTGGTTGAGGATCTCACGACTGATCTTCACCCCTTCGGTCGAGATCCTGAGGTCGTAGGGATCCCCGAGGAAATTGGGATCGACGATCGGCGCGTCCGCAATCTCAGCGCTGCGCAGCGTCACCGAGCCGCGCGCGCGTGGGCGCAAGGTGTAGGAGTTGAGGGTCACGCCCGAGCCGGATGAAATCTTTGGCACGCCGGCCTCGACGCCTGCGCCGATGAGAAAGTGGAATTGCAGATCCGGCGTCGGCGAATTGCGGTCGGCGTACCAGAAAGCGCCGCCCTCGACGACGTTGGATGCGACCGGTCCCTTGCCGAACGCGAGATATTCGAACCCGGCCCAGGCCATCCAATGCAGTTTGGCGTATTTGTCGAGACTGTAGGGACCGCTCAGCTCATAGACGATGTCGATGCCGAAATGATCGTGCAGGTTGCGCCCGACCTCGGGCAGGTCGGCGGCGACGCCGATCCCCAGCGCCCTGAGATCGTCGGCCGGCCCGAGCCCGGAAAGCAGCATCAGTTTCGGAGATCCAATCGCGCCGGCCGTGAGAATGACCTCGCGTTCTGCGCGCAAGATCGAGGGACGGCCGCCTTCGATCACTTCGACGCCGCGCGCGCGGCCGTTCTCCACCACGATGCGCTTAACGAGAGCGCCGGTCTTGATCGCGAGATTTCGGCGCGACAGAGCGGGTTTGAGATAGCCTGTCGCGGTGGAGCAGCGTCTGGCGTTGCGGGTGGTGGTCTGATACGGGCCTGAGCCCTCCTGTCTGGGGCCGTTGAAATCGGAATTGTAGGGAATGCCGATTTGCTGGCACGCCTGCACGAAGGCCCGCGTCAATCTGTGCGGCGGCGAAAGCGACGAGACCCCCTGTGGGCCGCCGACCCCGTGCCAGCCGTTGGAATAGGTGTCGTTGTCCTCCGACTTGAGAAAGAAGGGTTGAATTTCGCGGAACGACCAACCGGAGCAACCGTACTCGGTCGCCCACGCGTCGTAGTCATCGGGGCATCCGCGCGTGAACACTTCGGCGTTGATCGAACTGCCGCCGCCGAGCACGCGACCCTGCGCATAGGGAATTTCGCGGTTGTTCGCGTGTCGCTGAGGCGCCGTCGTCAGACCCCAGGTCAGCGGACCGGAGGTCATCTTGTAGAAGCCTACGGGCAAATGAATGTAGGGATTGGTGTCCCTCGGCCCGGCTTCCAACATCAGTACGCTGACGTCAGGCTTTTCGGTCAGACGCGCCGCCAGCGCGCAACCGGCCGAACCGCCGCCGATGATGATGTAGTCGACCATAATTTCCTCCGCAAAGCCGCTCTCGCCCTGTCCTCGGCGCAGCCAAAGCGCCGCCCCGCCCTCGCGATCCGCCGCCGCGGCCTTTCGAAAACCGCGACCGGCGCGATGCGACGAATTGATGGGCGCACCCGCGGTTTCCCCGCTTCCCCCATCTTAACTAACCGGTTATTTATTTCAATTGGGCGCGCGGCGCCTCGGCACGGAAAGAGGGAATGGCCACCACCGAAAACACGGGCGACTCCGCGTTGGCGAGGCGTCGGAAGGCCGAGAAGCCCAAATCTTCTTCTACGCCCAGATCCGCCTCGAAACTCGCGCGCCAGCGCGATCCCGACGCCACCAAGGGGCGCATACTGGAGGCCGCCAAGCGCGAGTTTTCGCGCGCGGGTCTCGGCGGCGCGCGCGTCGACAGCATCGCTGCGCGCGCGAAAGCCAACAAGCGAATGATCTACCACTACTTCAACAGCAAGGAGGACCTGTTCACCGCCGTCCTGGAGGACAGCTACCTCGGCATTCGCGCCGCCGAGCGCTCCCTCGCGCTCGACGGTCTTACGCCGCAGGACGCGCTCGACGCGCTGGTCCGCTTCACCTGGCGCTATTATCTCGAGAATCCGGAATTTCTCACCTTCGTCAACAGCGAGAATCTGCATAAGGCTCGACACCTCAGGAAGTCCAAGGCTCTCGCACAGGAATATCCCCGGTTTATCGAGATCGTGCAGCGCATCATCGACCGGGGCGTGGCTGATGGCGTCTTTCGTCCCGGCATCGACGCGGTTCAGCTCAACATCACGATCGCCGCGATCAGCTATTATTATCTGACGAACCGTTACACCGGCTCGATCGTCTACGATCGCGATCTGATGGCCAAGGACCGGCTCGAAGAGCGGCTCGAGTTCAACGTCGAAACGATCCGACGGCTGGTGCGCGCCGACCCGTCGGCTTGAACCTAAAGCCCGCAACGCATGATCGGTTGGAACCCCATGCGGTCGAGCACATCGCGTTTGAGGTCGACGCCGGCTGAGACTTCAATCAGGGCGACGCCATCGGCGTCCAGCCGGAACACGGCCCGTTCGGTAACGTAGATCACGGTTTGGCCGTTGGCGCGCGCCTGCGCGCCGCTGAAAGTCACATGTTCCACCGCGGCCACGAGCTTGGGCAGTTGGCCCGGCCGGAGAATTCGCAAAAGTCCCGCCGCGTCCTTCTCCACCTCCAGGCCTTTCGCCTCGAAGGCGCCGCAAAAGACCACCTTGCGCGCCGTTTGGGTGATGTCGATAAAGCCGCCCGGTCCAACAAGTCGACCGCCAATCATGGAAACGTTGACGTCGCCCAAACCGTCCATCTCGCCCATGCCGAGGAAGGCGGTGTCGATGCCGCGTCCGGAATAGAAGTCGAATTGGTCGTTGGAGGCTACGATCGCGTCCGGGTAGCGCGCCGAGCCGAACATCGGTCCGTCGAGCATCTCGCCGTTGTGGATGCCCTGCTCGACCGTGCCCCAATATTTGGCCTTGCCGGCGGCGCTGGCGAGCGCGGGAATGCCGCCGGGGATGCCGAAGCCGAAATTGACGGACCGCGCGTCGCCCAGTTCGTCAAGCGCGCGTTCCGCGATCAGCCGGCGCAAGCCGACGGGCATTTCGAGTTGCGATTTGGCCCCCGCCGTGAGCAGCGCCTCGCCCGAGATGGTCGGGTCGTGATCGGGCAGATAGGTCTTGCGCGCCAACGGCGTCACCGCGACGGCGTCAACCAGCACGCCGGGCACCCGCACGAGCCGCGCATGAAGGCCCCGCCGTTCGCGAAAGGATTCGACTTGCGCGAACACCTGACCGCCGCAGTTGTGCGCCGCAAGGGCCACGGCGTGGGCGTCGAGGTCGGCCGGTTCGCGGTGGAAGGTGAGATTGCCGCGCGCGTCGGATTCGGTGGCGCGGATGAAGCCAAAGTCGATGTGCAATGGCTTGTAGCGCAGATATTCGCGGCCATCGATGATCATGAGTTCGACAAGTTCGTCTTTGGCCGCAGCGTTGCAACGGCCGCCCTGTTTGCGCGGATCGGGGAACGCGCCGAGCCCGATGCGGGTGATGAGCCCCGGCCGCCCTGCGCCGATTTCGCGCAACAGATTGGAGATCTCCCCGGCGGGAAAGGAATAGGCCTCGATCAGATTGTCGCGGGCGAGCTTTTGCATGCGCGGCGACCAGCTCCAGTGGCCGCCGATCACGCGCCGCACGAGTCCGGGATAGGCGAAGCGACTGAGCCCGCTGTTCGCCCCGTCGCCGATGCCGAGCGCATGAACGAGGGTCAGGTCGCGCGGGCGCCCTTCGGTGAGGAACCTTCGCTCGATGGCGGCGAACAACTCGTCGGCCTCCAGGAATATGCCGGAGCCGGTCAGCGCGACGGTGGCGCCGTCAAACATGCGCGCCGCTATGCGGTCGGGCGTGAGCCTCTCGACGACCTTGCTCACGGGCTCCTCCTGATATGACGCCGACGGCGTTCTTGACGCCTTCGGCGCAAAGCAATAAATAACTGGATAGTTACTATTTGCGCAAGTGTCGAGCTTTCCCCTTCGGGCGGCGCAGAAAGCGGACAAGTCCGCGTAGCGGCGAGTAGCGAAATGATTCCGATCCCGAGGGAGGACGCTTCCACATATCTGCAAATCCGCGACACGGCGCGCAAGTTCGCCGATGAGGCCGTGCGTCCGCTCGCCGAGGCGCTGGACCGCGACGAGAGCTTTCCCCGCGAACTCTATCGGGAGATGGCGTCCGTCGGCCTGTTCGGAATCACTGTCCCCGCCGAGCACGGCGGCGTCGGGCTGGATACTTACGCCTACGCCATCGTGATGGAGGAGTTGTCGCGCGGCTATGCCTGCGTCGCCGACCAATGCGGCGTGGTCGAGTTGATCGGCACGCTATTGACGCGTTACGGCAGCGACACGCAGCGGGCGCGATGGCTTCCCGACGCGCTTTCCGCCGCCAGGTTCGTCAGCTACTGCATCTCCGAGCCGGAGGCGGGTTCGGACGTGAGCGGGGTTAAGACGACCGCCGTCCGCGTCGGCGACGGCTGGCGGCTGACGGGCGCGAAGACCTGGATCCACAACGCGCCGGTCGCCGACGTCGGCTTCGTGCTCGCGCGCACAAACCTGTCCGCCGGCAATCGCGGCATGTCGATCTTCATCGTACCCTTCGATGCGCCGGGCGTCTCGCGCGGCCCGAAGGAGCACAAGATGGGCCAGCGCGCGAGCCAGGTCGGGGCTCTGCACTTCGACGATGTTGCGCTCGGCCCCGACGCGCTGCTGGGCGAGGAGGGACGTGGTTTCCACATGATGATGAGCGTGCTCGAAAAGGGCCGCGTCGGCATCGCCGCGCTCGCGGTCGGCATCGCTCAGGCGGGGCTCGAAGCGTCGTTGGAATATGCGCGCACGCGAAAACAGTTCGGGCAGCCGCTCGCCTCGTTCCAGGGCCTGCAATTCATGCTGGCCGACATGGCGAAAGACATCGCCGCCGCGCGCGGCCTGGTTCATCGCGCCGCCGTGCTGATCGACAACGGCGAGCCCGCCAACGCGGCGGCCTCGATGGCCAAATGCTTCGCCGGCGACATGGTGGTCGCGCAGACCGCCAACGCCGTTCAGATCTTCGGCGGCTCCGGATATATCAGAGGCTTCGAGGTGGAGCGGCTCTATCGCGACGCCAAGATCTGCCAGATCTATGAAGGCACGCAGCAGATTCAGCGCGTCGTCATCGCGCGCGAACTGATGAAGAACGGAGCGCGCACGTGAGCGAATACCGGGCGCTCGTCACGGGAGGCGGTCGCGGCATCGGCCGGGGGATTGCGCTCGCGCTGGCGTCGCGCGGCTTTTCGATCGGCGTCAACGCGCTGGCGTTCGACGCCGACGTCGAGGCGACGCTCGCGGTGGTCCGCGCCTTCGGCGTCGCAGGGGAAGCCGTCATCGGCGACGTCGCCGATCTCTCTGGCCATGGGGCGATCCTCGACGGCGCGGAGCGCGCCATCGGCCCGCTCACCACGCTGGTCAACAATGCGGGCGTCTCCGTCCTCCAGCGCGGCGATCTGTTAGAGGCGACGCCCGAAAGCTTCGACCGCTGTCAGGCGGTCAATTCCCGCGCGGTCTTCTTCCTGACCCAGCGTTGGGCGAAGCGCATTGTGGCGCGGCCCGCGCCGCCGGGCGCGCATCGTTGCGTCATCACGGTCTCGTCGTCGAATGCGGTGGCGGTTTCAATTTCGCGCGGCGAATATTGCGTCTCCAAGGCCGGCGCCTCCATGATCGCGAAGCTGTTCGCCGTGCGCCTGGGCTCCGAGGGCGTCGGCTCATATGAAATCCGGCCGGGCATCATTGAAACGCCGATGACGGCGCCCGTCAAGGTGAGCTACGAGCGACGCATCGCCGAGGGGTTGACGGTCGCGCCGCGCATGGGTCAGCCGTCGGACATCGGCTCGATAGCCGCCGCCTTGGCGACGGGTGAACTGGCCTTCTGCACCGGTCAGGCGCTGGAGGCCGACGGCGGCCTTGTCATTCCGAGGTTCTAACAAGAGGGAGCGAAACATGGCCCTTGTCATCGATCTTCCCGACGAGCGCGGGCGGGCAATCCGCTATGCCATGCGCGCGATCCCGGTTGCGGTGTCTCCGCCACCGCATCGCTTCAATCGCGTGGCCTTTGCGGCGGCTCACGTCGTGGCCGATCCCTTCGCCGACCGGGAGCCATCGCTCACGCCGGCGATTGATTGGAAGGGGACTGTCGCGTTCCGTCGACGGTTGCTTGATCTGGGGTTCGGCGTCGCGGAGGCCATGGACACCGCGCAGCGCGGCTTCGGCCTCGATTGGAGCAGCGCGCTTGAACTCGCGGGCCGCACTCTGGACGCGGCCTGCGCCGAGGAGCGCGAGCGCATTTTCACCGGCGTCGGCACGGACCATCTGCCGCCCTCCGAGGCGCGCGGCCTCGACGACGTCGTGCGCGCCTACGGCGAGCAGATCGAGGCGGTGCAGAGGCTCGGCGGCCGCGTGATCCTGATGGCGAGCCGAGCCCTGGCGCGTGTGGCGCGCTCGCCCGCGGATTACGCTCGGGTCTACGCCAAAGTGCTTGATATGGCGGATAAGCCGGTGATCCTGCATTGGCTCGGCGCGATGTTCGATCCGGCGCTTGCCGGCTACTGGGGCGCCGACCGTTTCGAGGATGCGCTGGAGAGCGCGCTCGCCGTCATCGCCGAGAATACACCCAAAGTCGACGGCATCAAGATTTCGCTGCTCGACGCCGATAAGGAAATCGTCATGCGCCGCCGGCTCGGGGCGGGCGTCAAGATGTACACGGGCGACGATTTCAACTACCCCGAACTCATCAAAGGCGATGCACAGGGAGTCTCGCACGCGCTGCTTGGCATCTTCGATCCCATCGCCGCCGCAGCTTCCGCCGCGCTGGCGGCGCTCGCATGCGGAGACGCGGACGCGTACGAGCGCATTCTCGCGCCGACGGTTCCCCTGAGCCGTCTGATCTTCCGCTCGCCGACGCAATACTACAAGACGGGCGTCGTGTTCCTCGCCTATCTCAACGGCTTTCAGGATCATTTCGTCATGCTCGGCGGCGCGCAGTCGATGCGTCCGGCGCCCTATTTTGTCGAAGCGTTCCAACTGGCCGACGCCGCCGGCGTGCTGGAAGATCCCGAGCGGGCGCGTGACCGGATGCGCGCGCTCTTACGGATATATGGATTTGGAGACTGACCGTCTTGCGCGATCTTAGCCTTCGGCTTGACCTCTGCGCGATCAACACCGCCACGCTCGGGCATCGCTCGCCGATCGAAGAGGTGATTGAACTGGTCGCGCGCCATGGATTCGGCGGGATCTGTCCCTGGCGGCGCGATCTCGAAGGACGCGATGCGCAGACGGTTGCGCGCCGCATTCGCGACGCCGGGCTGCAAGTTTCGGGTTACTGTCGCTCCACCTACCTTCCGGCGCTCGACAAGGCCGCTTTCGATGCGGCGCTCGCGGACAACCGGCGCGCGATAGATCAGGCCGCCGCGCTCGGGGCCGCCTGCTTCGTGATGGTTGTCGGTTCCATGCCTCAAGGGTCCCGCGATTTGCCGCGCGCCCGCGCGCAGGTCGAGGAGGGAACGGCGATCCTTTGCGAGTACGCGCGCCGCGCGAATGTTCGATTGGCGCTGGAGCCGCTGCATCCGATGTACGCGAACGACCGCTCCTGCCTGAACACAATCGAGCAAGCGCTCGACCTGGCCGAGCGCATCGAGCCGTCACAGGGCGCGAGACCGCTCCTGGGGATCGTGGTCGACGCCTATCACGTTTGGTGGGACCCGCATCTGGCGCGCGACGTGAGACGGGCAGGCATGGCCGGGCGCATTTTCGCCTATCACGTCTGCGACTGGCTCGCACCTACGCGCGACATGTTGATGGATCGCGGCATGATGGGTGACGGCGTGATCGACCTGCAAATGCTCAGGAGTCAGGTCGAGCAGGCCGGCTATCAAGGCTTGGTCGAGGTTGAAATCTTCTCGGAGCAGGACTGGTGGTCGCGCTCCGCTCATGAGGTGCTTTCAACCTGCGCCGATCGGTTGCAATCTTCTTGTTGACGGATCTACGGTGAGGTCTTCAACTATGCTTCGCTACTGATCAAGAGATTGGATTGGCGAGCCTTTGAGGACTCGCGCCAATGGTTCATCACGCAGTAGCCCCACGTTGACTCCTGGCAGCCTTGACCTTGGCCGTGCGCGTGTGAATTAGCGTGGGGACTCGACGTCGATAAGCGCGCCAACTATTTAATCTGAATAGTGGCGGCGGGGTGATGTCGTCGCGCCGAATGACAGCTAGCAAGCGCCGAGACCGATCCAACAAACCCGGCACTTCGTCAAGATCTTCAAAGTTGACTTTTCGGTCAAATGTTCTATTTATGTTCCTTACACGCATAAGCCGGGTGTGGCGGACTGCGCATCCCGGAATCTCCGCTTCCGTCCTCATGGCTGCTTGAAAGCGTGAGACGCGCGACGTCAAAAATGGAAACGCGAATGACTGCGGTCACCTATCACGTCGCGCTCGCCTTCGTGCGCTCCGAGGACGGCAGCATCGTCGCGACCGAGCCCAAGGAGGCGCAAAGCGCGGACCAGGCCATTCGCGTGGCGAAAGGTTTAGCTGCAATCAAACCGCACTGCGGAGCCATCGCGTTCTCTCGATCCGGCGATCCCGCGGTTGGCGACTTCGAAGACGCGCGGATATTGAAAGCTATTGGTGAGGTCGATGAGACGCTGTTGAGGCCGACGGAATGAGGCTTCCTCAGCGCCCCGCGGGCTTGATCGCAAATCGAAACCGCTCCAAGGTCATGCTCAAGTCGGCGTAGGCGCGAACAGTCGCCAATTGTGAAATCCTTTCGATATAGACGCAAGCATGCCCCCTCGTTCGCAAGCGCCGGTCATCCTATCCAAGAGCGTCGCGCGACGGATCTGGCTCCGCGCGCAGCGCCTCGACGAGGCGGAGCCATTCGGCGACGGTCCCGATGCAACCCGCGCGGCGATCGAACATCTTGGCTATCTTCAAATCGACACGATCAACGTTGTTGAACGCTGCCATCATCACATTTTGTGGAGCCGAATTCCCCGATATCGCCGAGCGCACCTGCACCAAGCCCAAACTATCGAAAAGTCCGTCTTCGAATACTGGACCCATGCGCTTTCTTACGTGCCGACGCGAGATCTCCCCTTCTTCTTGCCCGATATGAAGCGGCATCGCCATTCGCCATTGACCTGGTTCGATTCAGTCACGAAAGGGGATCTTCACAAGGTGCTGACTCTCGTTCGCCGAGATGGCGCTCTCTCCATTCGCGACATCGTGGACGATGTTTTGATCAAGAAGGATCATGCCTGGGCCAGTCGAAAGCCATCCAAGCGCGCTCTTCAACTCGCCTTCTTCCGCGGCGACCTCACGGTCAGCGAACGTTCCGGCATGTTGAAGACCTGCGAGTTGATGGAGCGCCATTTCGGCTGGGAGAAAAAGCCGAAGCCGGCGACGGAACGGCAGGTCGTGGACTACCTTCTAACGCGCGCGCTGCGATCGCAAGGTCTGGTGAGCCTTGATTCAATTTGCCACCTCGACGCCAAGCGCAAAGCAGCGGTTCGCGCTGCAATCGAGTCGAGAACACGGCATGGGCATTTGATTCCCGTGACTGTGGAGGGCGCAGAGAAGATCGAGCATTGGCTGGAGTCGGAGGCGCTCGCCGCGATCCCTCCGCTAGACCACGCACGAGTCCATATTCTCTCACCATTTGATCCTTTGATTATACAACGAAGGCGGCTGGAGCTGTTTTTCGAATACGAGCACCGTTTCGAGGCGTACGTCCCCCGGGCTAAGCGGGTGATGGGATACTTCGCACTACCCGTGCTCGTCGGCGATGAAATCGTCGCTGCGGTCGATCTCAAGGCGGATCGCGAAAAGGCGGCTTTATTAGTTCAGCAATGGACGTGGCTTGGCAAAAACCCCAAGCGTCACAAGTCTCGTATCGAAGCGGAATTGGGGAGGTTTGAACAGTTTCAGGTCAAGTTCGACAGACAGGCGACATCTACGCCACAGGATGTGTGAACTTGGTGATCAATCAAACCACGCCGCAACAATCCTCAGGCGAAACGGGGCACGGCCGGCATAGTTCCCACGGCAGGGAAGAACTCGGATCCGACAACTCAAACATGTTCCAAACCCTGGGCAAAATCAGATATCAAATCCTCCACGTTTTCGATGCCAACCGAAATGCGGATTAGGGCATCCGTCAACCCTATCGCCTCGCGAAGCTCCCGCGCGACGCCCGAATGTGTCATCGAGGCTGGATGCGAAATAAGAGTTTCCGTTCCGCCCAAGCTGACCGCCAGTTTCATGATCTGGAGATGGTCGAGCAGCGCGAATGCTTCCCTTTCTCCGCCTCTCACGTCGAAGGCGAAGGTTGAACCGGGCGCCGTGCACTGCCGGTCGAACACTGTCTTGCGTGGATCGCCGTCCTTGAGAAAACCGAGGTAGTGCACCTTGGCGATCTTGGGGTGTCCCGCCAAATATTCGGCCACGAGACGGGCGTTGTCGTTGGATCGCGTCATGCGAATTTCGTGGGTTTCGAGCGATCGCATCAGCATCCAGCAGGAATTGGGATCGAGCTGCGTGCCGATGGCGCTGCGCCAACTCATCACCTGCTTTACCAGATTTGCGCTTCCGCTGATGCTGCCGCCGATGAGATCGCTGTGACCGCCGACGTATTTGGTCAGCGAACACAGTGAGATGTCCGCGCCGCAGTTCAGCGGCGTCTGAAACAAGGGGCCGAGCAGCGTGTTGTCGACGACAACCGGCGGTCGATGTTGCTGCGTTCGCTCCAGGCCGTCAGCGATATCCGCACAGGCGGCGAGATCGACGACCCCGTTGGGGGGTTGGCGGGCGTTTCGACGAGGATCGTCCCGACCCGCCCCTTGGCACGCGCGGCTTCCGCCGTTCGGCGCATTTGGGCGACGTCGATCCCGTCCGCAAAGCCGAACGCCGTGACGCCGAACGAAGCTATCTGCTTGCCGAGCAGCGTTTCGGCGCCGCCCTAGAACGGCCGGCTTGGCTATTCGGTCCTTGTGATAGCTGCATCGGCCACGGCACTCACCTCCCGCGCGCGTTCCGCTCAGCACGAGACTAGGCCCCGTTTGAAGTGAGAATGTGACGGGAGGCTTTGCGAAAGCTGCGCTCGCTCCTATTATCGCCATCGCCGCGTTGAAAGACTGCCGATGCATGACGATGCCCACGATTCAGAATATGAAGGCACAGCCTGCGTTCACGGCGCGACGGACGGCGAGGTCGTCGCCAGCGACGTCGAACTCAGCTTCTGGGGCGGCGTCAATCCCGCGACGGGCGAGGTCGTCGACCGCCATCATCCGCTGAGCGGACAAATCATCGCCGGCAAGATTCTTGCGATTCCGGGAGGGCGCGGATCGTGCTCGGGAAGCGGGGTGATGCTGGAATTGCTGCTTAACGGCAAGGGCCCGAAAGCGATGATTTTTTCGCGGCAGGAAGATATCCTCACCCTCGGCGTGGTTGTCGCGGAGGAGATCTTCGGCCGATCCCTTCCCGTCGTCAGGCTGGCTCCCGATGACTTCCGCAGGGCGGTGAAATGTGATCGTCTCACGATCGATGGCCGTTGGGTCTCCGGCCACGCATTCTCGGCGCCGCCTCCAACTCGCGATCCCCCGGTTGACGACATTGCCCTCTCCGCCGGGGACAGAGCGTTGCTTGACGGCGCGCATGGCGAGACCGCGCAGGCGGCGATGCGGATCCTCGTGCGTATGAGCCGCCTGCAAGGCGCAAAGAACCTGATCGACATTTCTCAGGTTCATGTCGACGGCTGCATCTACACAGGTCCCGGATCGCTGGCCTTCGCCCGGAGACTGCGGGATCTCGGCGGCAAGGTCGTGGTCCCGACAACGCTCAATTCGATATCGGTCGATGAGCGAGGCTGGCGAGCGCAGAAGGTCGATCCCGCTTTCGGCGAACCCGCAAGCGCACTGGGCCGAGCCTATCTAGACATGGGCGCGCAGCCGACCTTCACCTGCGCCCCCTATCTGCTCGACACCGCACCCGGATTCGGCGAGCAGATCGCCTGGGCGGAGTCCAACGCGGTCGTGTTCGCCAACAGCGTTCTTGGCGCGCGGACGATGAAATATCCTGACTTCCTCGACATCTGCATCGCCCTGACGGGAAGAGCCCCGGGAGCGGGCGCGCATCTGGACATAAACCGGAAAGCGACGCTACGGGTGGATCTGTCGGACTTCCAGGATTTCGACGATGAGTTCTATCCCCTTCTCGGCTACGCCGTGGGCAGGCTCTCCGGCGACCGCATTCCCGTCGTGGTGGGGCTGGAGGGCGCGGCGCCCTCAATGGACGACCTCAAGGCCTTCGGGGCCGCCTTCGCGACCGTTTCGAGCGCGCCGATGTTTCATATCCTTGGCGTGACGCCAGAGGCCGTCTCGCTCGAAGACATTGTCGCCGAAAATCGCGAATCCATCGTGGTCTCGGCGGGCGACGTCGGGGCGGCATGGGGCGAACTCAATGGCGCGTTCGGCGAGCGCGTCGATCTCGTCTCTTTCGGCAGTCCGCATTTTTCCTTCAGTGAGATCGAGCGGCTGGCGTCGCTCTGCCGAGGGCGCAGCAAACATCCCGACGTCGCGGTCGTCGTGACGACGGGCCGCAGCACTTATGGGCGGGCCAACGCCGCCGACCTTATCGACGAACTCCGGCGCTTCGGTGTCGAATTCATACAGGACACCTGCTGGTGCATGATCGCGGACCCGATCGTCCCACCTGGCGCCCGCACGATCATGACGAATTCCGCCAAATACGCCCATTACGGTCCCGGCTTGACGGGGCGCGCGTTTTGTCTCGGAGGAATGAAGGACTGCGTCGACGCCGCGTGTTCGACCAGGCGAACCGAGGGCCCGCCGGCCTGGCTGCGGGACAAATCGCTGCGGGCGCGGCTGAACTCGCGCTCATAGGAAAACGCCGTCTCGCCCGATCGCAGAACCCGCCGCACCGTGTTGCGCGATAGATTCAGCTCCCGCGCGATCTCCTTAATCGACTTACGCTTGACCAGATGTTCTCGGCGTATCCGCCCCACTGTTTCCACAACCAACATCCCCTCACCGCCCGATCGCGCCAAAGCAGGCAGTCGATCCAATCCGCAATCAGGGGGGCCAACTTTGGGCTCTGACTCAATTCTGATGCGGGCGGATCGTGTCCTTGCGCTGACTTCCACCGGAGAATCTGCGCGATGGCTCAGCGGGTCGCAGACCTTGTTCCGGCAGGCTTTGTTGTCGAGCGTATGGCGGTCGAGGCCGACCGCGTTGTCATTTCGGTGAGAGCGAAGGCGAACGATTGCGCCTGCCCGGACTGTGGCAAGCGATCGAGGCGCGTGCGTAGCCGCTGCTGGCGCCGCCCGGTTGACCTGCCGCTCGGGGGACTGCGAATTCCGATTCAATCCGGCCACCCATTCCGACAAATAACCGGCCACCTCAACGCGGCAGTTTTCGTCGGGCCTGTGGACTTGTGGACAAGGCACTACCGGCCTGATTCAAGGGAGCTATCGACGAGGGTCGCCTTG
>JANYIH010000264.1 GCA_025358745.1 Hyphomicrobiales bacterium
CCGAGAAAAGCTTGCGCGCGCGCATACGGAGTTGTGTCGAGCATGGCGTCCTCCCCCTCGCGGAGCGGGTGCGCAGACTTGTCGCCGCCGCCTCTCCGCCTGAGAGGGAGAGCCTATCGCGTCGCTGCGGGTCGTCCAGCAATTTCTCATGCTGCAACGCGACACGCCCGAGGGGTAAGATCGTTGACTTCCGGCACGATGAGCGGCACGTCGGGGTCCATGCGCCAGGTCGAGGAATTGTCGATCACCAGGCAGCCCTGCGCGGCGATCCGGGGCGACCATTCCTTCGAGATCGCGCCGCCGGCCGACATCAGGCAGATGTCGGTGTCGGCGAAATCGAAATGGTCGAGCGCCTTGCACTTGAGCGTGCGGTCGCCGAACGAAACTTCGCGGCCGATGGAGTGCGTGGAGGCGAGCGCGACCACTTCGCTGACGGGAAAGCGCCGCTCGGCGAGAATGGCGAGCATTTCGCGCCCGACATTGCCGGTGGCGCCGACGATCGCGACCTTGAAGCCTGACATTTGGTAAACCCTTGCCCCTCCCCACGCTTGCGGCCTCTTCAGGCCGTCGACCCCGGCGCCCCGCCGGGGGAGAAACCGGAGCGAAGGCGCGTTTACCCGTTCGTCCCGCCTTTGCAGGCGGTCGTCGTTTTCGTCGTGGACTTGACGAAGCGCGACATCAGACGTTCCGGCGCGGGGAGCCCGCGCGCGAGCGGTTGCCACAGTGGGCCGGCGAAGTCAACGATCTTACCCCTCGGCGTGTCGCATTGCAGCATGAGAAATTGCTGGACGACCCGCAGCGACGCGATAGGCTCTCCCTCTCAGGCGGAGAGGCGGCGGCGACAAGTCTGCACACCCGCTCCGCGAGGGGGAGGACGCCATGCTCGACACAACTCCGTATGCGCGCGCGCAAGCTTTTCTCGGCAAGTTCGAGGCCGCGCTGGCGTCGGGAGACGCCAAGGCCGTAGCGAAAATGTTCGCCCCCGAGTGCTATTGGCGCGACCTCGTTTCCTTCACCTGGAACATCAAGACGCTCGAAGGCCGCGACGCCGTCGAGGCCATGCTGGACGCCTGCCTGGCGCAGACAAAGCCGCGCAACTTTGCGCTGGCGGAAAACGAGACCGTCTCGGATTCCGAAGGCGTGACCGAGGCGTGGTTCACGTTCGAGACCGAAGTCGGGCGCGGATACGGTCTGATGCGGCTCAAGCAGGCGGGGATCTGGACCCTGCTGACGACGCTGGTCGAACTGAAGGGCCACGAGGAGCCTCAAGGCTTCACTCGCCCGCTCGGCGCCGCGCACGGGGTCCATCGGCATGGGAAAACCTGGAAGGAGCGTCGCGAGGAGGAAGCGGCGACGCTGGGCCATAGCGTGCAACCCTATGTCGTCATCATCGGCGGCGGTCAGGGGGCGATCGGGCTCGGCGCGCGGCTGCGTCAGCTCGACGTGCCGACCATTATCGTGGAGAAGAACGCCCGGCCCGGCGATAGCTGGCGCAAGCGCTACAAGTCGCTCTGCCTGCACGATCCCGTCTGGTACGACCACCTGCCCTACATCGACTTCCCCAAAAACTGGCCGGTGTTCAGCCCCAAGGACAAGATCGGCGACTGGCTGGAAATGTACGCCAAGGTGATGGAGCTCAACTATTGGAGTTCGACCACCGCCAAACATGCCGAGTTCGACGCGGCGAAAAAACAATGGGCCGTCACCGTCGAGCGCGACGGTCGCGAGATTGTTCTGCGGCCAAAACAACTTGTGTTCGCCACCGGCATGTCGGCCAAGCCCAGTATGCCCAGATTCAAGGGCATGGAGACCTTCAAGGGCGAGCAGCACCATTCCTCGGCCCATTCCGGCCCCGACGCCTGCAAAGGCAAGCGGGTCGTCGTCATCGGCTCCAACAATTCCGCGCACGACATCTGCGCGGCGCTTTGGGAGAACGACGTCGATGTGACGATGGTGCAGCGCTCCTCCACCCATATCGTGCGTTCGGAGACGCTGATGGAGATTGGCCTGGGCGATCTCTATTCCGAGCGCGCGGTGCAGGGCGGCATGACCACCAACAAGGCGGACCTGATCTTCGCCTCGCTGCCCTACAAGATCCTGCACACGTTCCAGAAACCGGTCTACGACAAGATCCGCGAGGTCGACGCCAAGTTTTACGCCGCGCTTGAGAAGGCCGGCTTCAAGCTCGATTACGGCGAAGACGAATCCGGACTGTTCATGAAATATCTGCGACGCGGCTCGGGCTATTACATCGACATCGGCGCCAGTCAGCTCGTCATCGAAGGCAAGATCAAGCTTGCTTCCGGTCAGGTCGAGGAAATCACGCCCGACGGCGTCAAACTCGACAACGGCAAGGTGATCTCGGCCGATGTGATCGTCTACGCCACCGGCTACACCTCAATGAACGGCTTCGTCGAGGACCTGTGCGGCAAGGCGATGGCCGATAAGGTCGGCAAGGTCTGGGGCCTGGGCTCCGACACCACCAAGGACCCCGGACCCTGGGAGGGCGAACAGCGCAACTTGTGGAAGCCGACGCAGCAGGAAGCCCTGTGGATGCACGGCGGCAACCTGCACCAGTCGCGCCATTATTCGCAGTTCCTGGCGCTGCAACTGAAGGCGCGGGCTGCGGGCATCCCCGCGCCGGTCTATGGGCTGCAGAAGGTGCATCACAAGCGGTGAAGCCCGAGCCCCTCCGCCCATCCGGCAAAGTCGCGATCTTTGCTAGGGCGGGTCTCGCCTTTCAAGACGGGCGAGGCCGGGCGTGGAGATGCCGACTTGAGCGATGTTGACGCATATACAAACAGTCCTATACATTGCAAAAGACGAGAAAAAAAGGGCGCGGTTTCAAGTTCGTCCGCCGTCGCATTTCCACCTGGATTTGCCGGCGTTGAAAAGGGTTTTTAGGTTGCTTCGCTCTGAGAATGGATTTCGCCGGCGGGTTCAATTGGGGAGACAAAGATGATTTTCGTTCATCGCGTCGGCGATTTGGCCGAAGAGGCGCAAGAGTTCGGTTTCCTTGCCGAACAAGCCGCTGGCGCCAGTGTCGGCGCTTCCGTCGAACCTGCCTCGATTGCGGCGCTTGGGTCTCCGTTCCGCGCCGCTTCGATCGATTCGCACGCAGCAGCCGCCGGCATATTCGACGCGCCCATGATCGTAGCGCGCGTGTTCCAAATTGCGCCCGGCGCGGGGCCGGTTGATCGTGACGTCGGCGAAAAGCCAGCGACCGCGCCCGGCGCTCAGTCTGCTCCCGCCGCCAGGGATGAGGCGCGCGGCGCTCAGCCCAATGCGTCGCCCGCGATGAAAGCCGCCCCGGCCGTCGCCGCCGCGACCGGCTGGGACGCCGCGTCGGCGAGCCAACCCGAAGCCATTTCGTCGCCGCAAGTCATAATCGCAGGGACCGCCCAAACCATTTACGGCCAACCGCCCGTGGGCGAGATCCTCAACAATGGCAAGGGGGCGACGCCGGCGCAGGTTCGCGCCGCGCTCGGCGTAACCGGCCTTACCCAGACCGGCGCGGGGATCAAGGTCGGCGTCATCTCCAATGGGTTCAATGGCAAGCAATTGTCCTCAGTGGACATGGGCTTTGGCACCGTCCTGCCCTCGCAGGCCAATGTGAAGGTGCTGCAAGAGCTGCTGGACGCCAACAGCGACGATGAAGGCCGGGCGATGATGCAGGTCGTCCACGAAATCGCGCCGGGCGCGCAACTGGACTTCTGCACCGCCTCCGGCTCCGCCGCCGACTTCGCCAACAACACGACAAACACGGACACCGCGTTCGCACACGCCATCCTCGCGCTGGCCGCCGACGGTTGCAAGGTGATTTGCGACGACTACACCTTGCCCGATCAGCCCTGGTTTCAGAGCGGCGTGGTGGCCGAGGCGATCAAGCAGATCGAAGCGCAGGGCGTCGTCTATCTCAGCTGCGCCGGCAACCAGAACTCGGCCGCGCAGCAGGGCTATTCCGGCTCGACAGTCACCGATCCCGCATATCAAACAGCGTGGCATGGCACGCCCGTCACGCTTTACACGCCCACGGCGGGGTTCCAGACGTTTAACGACGCGTTGAGTTTCAACGGCAGCCCGTTCCTGAACCTCACGCTCCAGGCCAATTCGTCTTGCCAACTCCAGTTGGAATGGGACGAAGCCTGGGGGCAGGCGGCGGACAACCTGGCGCTGGTGGTTTCGGTTTCCAGCGGCTCGCTTACGGGCGCCATCCTCCAGGACGGAGGGTCGGGCAAATTCTTTGTCTACAGTCGCGCCGACAATCCCCTCCTCAACGGCGAATCCGCCAATCTGCAAAACTGCCCGCTGATCAATTCGGGCTATTCCTCGACGCCCGGCCTGGCGCAACTCGTCAACAATTTCGGCACGACGGTGACGTACCAAATCTCCGTCATCAATCTCGGCGGCGCCGATCCGGGCCTGGTCAAGTTCATGGCCCGGGTCAATGGCGGAACTCCCGGCGGCGTCGTTGTCCAGGGCGCCAACTCCGGCGCGGTCATCGGTTGGCACAATTCGCCGTATCAGATCACGGTCGGGGCGGCCGACGCCGGCAACACGCCGGCGCTCGGCGCCCCCGTTCCCCTCTCGGAATATTTCAGCGCCAGCGGAGTGAACGAGCAATATTTGTTCGACGCGGCAGGAAATCGGCTCGCCACCCCACAAAATCTCGTCCCCGTCGCCATCACCGGCATCGACGACATCAATACCAGCGACATCGTCAATGGCCAGGAATTCTCAGGCATCCCCAATTTCTACGGCACCTCCTGCGCCACGCCCTCCGTGGCCGGCGTCGTGGCTTTGATGTTGCAAGCCAATTCGCAACTGAACACGTTCGACGTCCAAAATCTCCTTCAGGATTCGGCGATCCCGATGGCGAAGTCGTCCGTGAGCGGCGCGGGGCTCGTGCAAGCCAACAAGGCCGTGGCCTATTCCAACGGCGTCATCACGGAGGATGCGACCAAACCGGTCTGGCTCGGCACGCATCTCTCGGAAACGTTTTCCTTCGCAAACAAGGCGTTGCTGACCGCAAACTCAACCTACGGTCTGGGCGGCTCCGACGCCGCGCGCCTCGCCGTGGGCATTACCGCCAACGACGCCGACTTCACCAACCTGCACAATATCACGATTCTGCAATTGACGGGCGGCGACACCGTGACGATCGGCGCTCACGCCGCTGCGGCGAGCGTCACTGTCGTTTCCAACATCAACACCGGCGGGAATTTCAACACCGTTTACGATGCGAACGGCATTGTGAACATGACCAACGCGCAAGCCTCGGTGGTGGGCGGCGGCGACAAGGTCAATCTGGTGGGAAGCGCGAGCGTGGCCAGCCTCTACAACACCGGCGGCGTCTGGGATACGGCCACCGGTTCGGGCGTGACCGTGAACCTCGGGAACGCCCAGGTTTCGGTCGTCGGCGGCGGCGACAAGATCAATTTTATCGGCTCGGCCGCCTCCATCGTCAGCCTCTACAGCACCAACGGCAATTGGGACGCGGTGAACGGATCGCACCAGCAGATCAACCTGAGCGGCGCCCAGGCGGCGATCACCGGCGGCGGCGACACGATCTACGCGAGCGGCGGCTCGTCGGTCAGTCTGGCGGGCACCAACGGGACCTGGGATGCGGTCAACGGGTCGAGCGAGCAGGTTATTCTGACGGGCGCGCAAGCCGCCGTCGCCGGCGGCGCCAATACGATCTACGCCAATCAGGGTTCGTCGGTGAGCCTGTCCGGCACGAAAGGAAACTGGGACGCCGTTTACGGCTCGGGCGAGCAGATCATCCTCGCCAGCGCGCAGGCCGCGATCACCGGCGGTTCCAATACGATCTACGCCAACGCGGGTTCGTCGATGAGCCTGTTCGGCACGAATGGCAATTGGGACGCGGTCAACGGCTCTGGCGACCAGATCATCCTGTCGGGCGCGCAGGCCGCGATCACCGGCGGCTCCAACACGATTTACGCCAACGCGGGCTCCTCGATCAGTCTCCTGGGCACCAAGGGCAATTGGGACGCGGTCTATGGCGCAAGCGAGACCGTGATCCTGTCGAGCGCGCAAGCCGCGATCACCGGCGGCGGCAATGCGATCTTCGCCAATGCGGGCTCGTCGATGAGCCTTTACAACACCGGCGCGGCGAAGGACGTCGTGACCGGCTCGAACGACTCGGTCGTGCTCGTCAACGCGAAAGCCTCGCTGAAGGGCAATGGCGACACGGTCTCTTTCTCAGGCAACAACGCGCTTACCGTCGTCGGCGCATCAGAGACGTTTTCCCTCGGTCAGCAACTCGGCTTCGTCTCGATTTCGGGCTTTGCCGCCAGCGATACGATCCGTCTCTCCACCGCCGATTGGGCGAACTACGCCGCCTTGATCAGCAGCGGCGATCTGCATCAATCCGGCGCGGATACCGTCATCTCCATTAATGCGTCGAACACGATCACGTTGTTCAACGTACAGGCGACGTCGCTGTCGCAGTCGCAGTTCATGTTTGCATGATTGCTCTGCTGATGCGGCCGAGGCTCTCGGCCGCCGGCGGGGCCAGCGGCGACATTGCGCAATCTTAAATCCAATTGACGTCCACGCCGCGCCGCCGCAGGGAGGTTCGACCGATCACCCACAAGGACGCGCCCCGTGACCGACGCCCCCGCCCTGTCGCTCTCCAAAGACAAGATCCGCGTCCTGCTGCTGGAAGGCGTCAACGACAGCGCCGTCGCCCGCTTCACGCAAGCGGGCTATTCCAACCTTGAGCGGAGCGCCAAGGCGCTCGACGGGCAGGCGTTGATCGACGCCGTCAAGGGCGTGCATGTGCTGGGGATACGCTCGCGCACCAAGATCACGCCGGCCGTGCTGGAGGCCGCCGACCGGCTGATGGCGATCGGCTGTTTCAGCGTCGGCACCAATCAGGTCGATCTCGACGCCGCCGAGCGGCTCGGAATCCCCGTGTTCAACGCGCCGTTCTCTAACACCCGCAGCGTCGCCGAACTTGTCATCGGCGAAATCGTCATGCTGCTGCGGCGCATCTTTCCCCGCTCGATCTCGGCGCATCAGGGCGGCTGGGACAAATCCGCCAACGACAGTCTGGAGGTGCGCGGCAAGACGCTGGGCATCGTCGGCTACGGCAATATCGGCTCGCAGCTTTCCTATCTCGCCGAAGGCATGGGGATGCGGGTGATCTTCTACGACCACACCGACAAGCTGCGCCACGGCAACACCGAGCCTTGCGCTTCGCTGCACGCCCTGCTCGCGCAGAGCGACGTCGTCTCGCTGCACGTGCCGGAGACGCCCGCGACCGCCAACATGATCGGCGCGGCGGAGATCGTGGCGATGAAGCCCGGCGCCTTCCTCATCAACAACGCGCGCGGCACGGTGGTCGATCTCGACGTCCTCGCCGTCGCCCTGCGCTCCGGCCATCTGCGCGGCGCGGCGGTGGATGTGTTCCCCAAGGAGCCCGGCTCGAACGCGGAGAAATTCGTCTCGCCGCTGCAAGGGCTGGAGAACGTGATCCTGACCCCGCATGTCGGCGGCTCGACCGAGGAGGCGCAGGAGCGCATCGGCGAGGAGGTCGCGCGCAAACTGGTCGATTACAGCGACAACGGCTCCACCGTCGGGGCGGTGAATTTCCCGCAGGCGCAACTTCCCGCCCGCCCGCGCGGCACCCGCTTCATTCAGGTGCAGCGCAATCTGCCGGGCATGCTGGGCAAGCTCAACGACCTGTTCGCGCGCCATTCCATCAACATCGCCGCGCAATATTACGAGACGCGCGGAGAGATCGGCTATGTCGTGCTCGACGCCGACGCCG
>JANYIH010000266.1 GCA_025358745.1 Hyphomicrobiales bacterium
GCGCGCCGCCGGTTTCGCGCCCGAGGCGCCGGAAATCACGGGAACTCGCCTGAAAATCGTCGCCCGGCCGGCTGCGGCGTGACGGAGCGGCCGTTTTCCATCGTCATCTGCACGGACGACCGCCTCCCCTATCTCAAGGCGGCCTTGCAGGCGCTGGAGGGGCTGGATTATCGCGCCTTCGAGCTGTGTCTGGTGTGCGGGCCGACGCCGGACGGCACGCGCGAATTCGCCGCCACGCTCGCAGGCCGGGCGAAAATCGCGCATTGTCCCGTGCGCAACCTGTCGCGCGCCCGCAATATCGGCATTGGCCTCGCGGCAGGCGAGATCGTCGCCTTTCTCGACGACGACGCCATGCCCGAAGCGGAATGGCTGAGCGACCTCAACGCCGCCTATGACGACCCTGAGGTGGCGGCGGCCGGCGGCGTGGTCTACGACCCCACCGGGGTTGAATTTCAGGCCCGCTTCGTCACGATCGACCGGTTGGGCTACGCGACAGCGTATTGGCAGACGCAGATGGAGCGGCTGAGCTATCCCTTCTCACCGCAATTCCCCCATCTCCTGGGCGCGAATTGCTCGGCGCGTCGCAAAACGCTGCTCGAACTCGGCGGCTTCGATGAGGAATTCGAGTATTTTCTCGACGAGACCGATCTGCTCACGCGTCTCAACGACGCGGGCGGCCGCATCGCGCAATGCCCCCGCGCCGCCGTGCATCACCGGCCCGCTCCCAGCGTGCTGCGCGAATCCACCAGCTTCATGCGAAGCTGGCGGCAAAGCCTCAAGAACCGCGTCTACTTTGGCCTGCGCAACGCGCTGCGCCATCACAGCCCCTGGGAGGTTTTGCACGCGGCGGCGAACGACGCGCAGGAATGGCAGGCGGGGATCGAGCGCCGCATCGCCTCGGGCGGGCAGCCGCGCGCCGATCTGGAGCGCTTCACGAAAGAGGGTTTAATGGCGATCGCGGAGGGCATCGAGGCGGCCCGCGCGCCGGCGCGCAGGTTGATGAGCGCCGCCGACCGCCGCGCCGAGCCGCCGGCGTTCCGACCGTTTCCGACGACCAAGCCCGCTCCGCGGCTTTGTCTGTGTCTCGTCACGCAGGATTATCCGCCGGGACAGAACGGCGGCATCGCGCGCAATATGGCCGAACTCGCCGGCGCCTGGGCGCGGTTCGGCCATTTCGTGCATGTGTTCACCCTCGCCCGGGGGGCGCCGAGCCTCGATTTCGAGGACGGCGTCTGGGTGCATCGCTTGGCCGTCTCGCCGTCCGGCCCGTCGCCCGATCTCGTCCCCCCGCATAAGATCCCGCAGCATCTTTGGGATTATTCGCAATCCATGTTCGAGGCGGTGACGAGGCTCGACGCCACGCGGCGCGTCGATCTCGTCTATGCGCCGTTGTGGGATTGCGAGCCGATGGCGTTCCTGCGCGAACCGCGCTTTCCGCTGGTCTGCGCGTTGCAGACGACGATGGATTTCTGGCTCGATTCGCAGCCGGCGCGGCGGGCCGACCCCGAATGGATGCGCGCGCGCGGCGCGCCGCTGCTGGCGCTGGAGCGCTGGGTGCTCGAACGCGCAACCCTGCTGCACGCCAACAGCCGCGCCATCGTCGAGGACATCGCGCGCCGCTATGTCCTGAACTTCGCCAGCGACAGGATCGTGTTCGCCCCGCACGGCGTATCGGACTGGGCGCAGGGCGCACACGCGCGGCCCCAGGACGGTTCGGTGAGGTTCCTGTTCGTCGGACGGCTGGAAAGCCGCAAGGGGATCGACGTCCTGCTCGCCGCCGCGCCCGAAGTTCTGCGCCGCTTTCCGCAAGCGCGGCTCGACATCGTCGGCGACGACGCCATAGAGCGCGCGGAGGGGGGAACCTACCGCGCCGCGTTCCTCGCCCGCGACGATGTCGCCGACGTAGGCGACCGGATCGTCTTTCACGGCCGGGTCGAGGAGGCCGCCTTGCGCGCTCATTATCGCGATTGCGACGTGCTCGTCGCGCCGTCGCGCTACGAATCGTTCGGCCTGATCTATGTCGAGGGCATGATCTTCGCCAAAGCCGTGATCGGCGGCCGGGCGGGCGGCGGCGCCGAGGTGATCGAGGACGGCGTCGCCGGCTTGCTGGTCCCGCCCGGCGACGCGCCGGCGCTTGCGGCGGCAATGGCGAAATTGGCCGCCGATCCCGCGCTGCGGGCCGCGATGGGAGCGGCGGGGCGGCGGCGCTACGAGACGCATTTCCGCGCCGAGGCGGCGGCGGATAGTCTGTTGAGCGGCATACTGGCGCGACGCGCTAACGAAACACCGCGTTGATGATCGCGACCTGAGCCGGGTCGAGCGCCGCCTTGCCGTCGAAACCATCGTCGCGCGCCGCCTGCGCCTCCGCGCGCAACCCGTCGTGATCGTCCACGTCCGGATAAGGCGCGTCGAGCGCGATAACGCCCGCCGCGCGGGCCGCGAACAGGGTGAGATCGCGCGCGAGCCGCAGCGGCGAGCCGCCCCGCCCTGCTGCGCCCAGCCTGGCCGCCAGCGGCGAGGCTGTGAAGACGAGGCCGGCGAGCCGTCGCGAGGCGCCGCGATAGCTCGACAGTCCAAAAATCGCCTGCGGCGTCTCGCTGACGAAGGCGAGAATCTGCAACGTCCCGTCGGGCAGGCCGAGCCGCGCCTCCTGCACCGCCAGCCGCGCGCCGAGCCGCTGCACGTCGTCACCGCCGGTCGCCTCGCTCAGCGCCAACCCGCGCGCGCCCATGGAGGCGGCGGCGGCGATATCCGCCAGCGCCTCGGCTGAGTCGAGCGGGCGCACGCGGGCGAAGATCGCCGGGCCGCCGGAAACCGGCGCCCCTGCATCGACCACCAACGCCTCGGCGCCGCTCGCCAGTCCGCGCGCGAGCGCTTGCGCGTCGCCGGGGGGCACGAGCAGCAGCGAGCGCATCGCGCTCAGACAGCGATGGTGGCGGAAGGGCGTTTGCGCAGGAACGCCGTGCGGCGGCATTCCGCGACCAGCATTCCCTCCTGCTTGAACGCGCGGCGAGGGAACTCGACCAACCCTGCGTCCGGCCGCGATTTCGAGCCGCGCGTCGCAACGATCGCGGTCGTCGCGCGCACCGTGTCGCCCTCGAACAGCGGGTGGGGAAAGCGCACGTCGGTCATGCCGAGATTGGCGATCGTGGCGCCGACGGTGAGATCGTTGACCGACATGCCGATCATCAGCCCGAGCGCGAACAGCGAATTCATCAGCGGGCGGCCCCATTCCGTCTCCTGGGCGCAGAACTCGGCGTCGATATGCAGCGGTTGCGGGTTGAGCGTCATGTTGGAGAACAGCATGTTGTCCATCTGCGTCACCGTGCGCCGCAACTTGTGCGCGAACGATGAGCCGACGGCGAAATCCTCGAAATAATAGCCGCCCCGTTCGTGCGGCGTGCATCCCGCGATCATTATTCACCTCATCGGCCAAGTTCTTAAGCCGACATTTACCCTAACAGAGAGAAAAGAAAGAGACGTAATCGGATCTGTCCGGGAGTCCCCGTGAACGCCCTCGCCTCAGCGGAATCTCCTGTCCTGATCGAACCATCGGCCCTGGTGCGCCGATTCCTGGTTTGGGCGCCGCAAGCCTCGCCTGGTGATCGCGCGCAGGCCGTCAACGCCCTGGCGCGCGCCTATCTCTACTGCGACCTTTCGCGGGAGACCCGCGCCGAGGCGGAAATCGCGCTGACGCGGGCGCTCGACGATCCCGAGCCGCGCGTCCGCAGCGCGCTTAGCGAGGCGTTCGCGAGCGCCGCCGATGCGCCCCGGCATGTCGTGCTGGCGCTCGCCAGCGATGTTTGCGAGGTGTCGCGCGCCATTCTCGCGATGTCGCCGCTGCTGAGCGAGGCCGATCTCGTCGATTGCGCCGCCACCGGCGACGCGCGCGCGCAAACCGCCATCGCGCGCCGCGCGCGGCTTGGCGCTCCGGTCGCCGCCGCGCTGGCCGAAATCGGCGAACGCGCCGCCGCGCTGGCGCTGATCGGCAACTATCAGGCGGATCTGCGCGGCCCGGCGCTGTGGCGGCTGTTTGAGCGCTTCAAAGGGGACGCCGAGGTGCGGGCGCGGCTGATCGAGCGCCCCGCCCTGCCGGCTTCGCTTCGCGCCGCGATCGCGACCGCGACCACCGCCGACGTGTCGCAATTCGCCAGCGAATGGCTCGATCCACGCCGCGCCGAGCGCATCGCGCGCGATGGCCGGGAGCAGGCGTTCGTCTCCATTGCGGCCGGTTGCGGCGCGGACGATCTCGCCGAACTCGTCGGCTGGCTGCGCGCGAGCGAACATCTCACGGTGGGCCTGCTGGTGCGGGCGCTCGCCTGCGGCGGAGTCGCGCTGTTCGCGCAGAGTCTGGCCGACATGTCGGGCCTGCCGGCCCCGCGCGTCGCCGGATGGATGCGCGATACGCGCGGGCACGCTTTCGCTTCGCTCTATACGCGCGCCAAAATGCCTAGCGCCTTCCTGCCCGCCTTCCGCATCGCCGTCGCCTGCGCGGCCGAGATCGTCCCCGGCGTCGGCGTCGACTATGCGCTGACGATGCGAATGTTGCGCGCCATCGAGGCCGAAAACGATCCGCAACTGACCCCTGTCACCGCCATGCTCTGGCGCCTCGCCGGCGAGGGTGCGCGCGAGGAAGCGCGCGAATTCGTCGCCGCCGCCGCCGAGCTTGCCCCGGCGCCGCGGTTCGACGAGGCCGAAACCGCGCCACAAGCGCCCCTGCTGCTGCTCAATGTCGAGCCGGGCAACGAGAACCTGGCCCCGCCCGTGACGCTCGACTTCGGGCCAGAGCCCGTCAACATCGCGGCATAACTGGCGAAGCGCCTTCCGCCTCCCTATCTAATCCGCGGGCCAAACCTCGGGGGGCTCCATGTTGGAAGCCGGCGTCATGATGATGCCGCCGTCGATGTCGGCGCAAGAGCTTGCCGAACTCGCGGCTGCGGTGAAAGTTCTGGAAGGCGACAGCTTTACGGCGCGGATGACGCGGCTGCTGGGCGGACAGGTGCGCGCGATCGGGCGCGCCTTGCCGGCTTCCGCGCGCAAGGCGGTGGCGCTGGCGACCGAAGCGGCGCTGAAGACGGCGCTGCGCGTCGCCATGCGCTCGCTCGCCACGAAAACTCCGGCCAAAGCCAACAATCGCTGGCATCAGGCGGCGGCGGCGGCGACCGGCGCATTCGGCGGCGCCTTCGGCATCGTCGCCACCGCCGTCGAATTGCCGGTCTCCACCACGATCCTGCTGCGCTCGATCGCCGAGATCGCACGCGAGGAAGGCGAGGATTTGGGCACGCCGCAAGCCGCGCTCGCCTGTCTCGAAGTGTTCGCGCTCGGCGCGGAAAAGCCGGCCGAGGCAGGGCTGGAAAGCGGCTATTTCGCGGTGCGCGCGGGGCTCGCGCAATCGGTCAGCGAGAGCGCGCGGTTCTTGTTGAAACAGGGGCTGGCGGGCGAAACCGCGCCGGTGCTGGTGCGCTTCCTGTCGCAGGTCGCCGCGCGGTTCGGCGTGGTGGTGTCGCAGAAGGTCGCCGCGCAGGCGATCCCCGTGGTCGGCGCGGTCGGCGGCGCGGCGGTCAACGCCGCCTTCGCCCATCATTTTCAGTCGATGGCGCGCGGCCATTTCGCCGTGCGCCGGCTGGAGCGCAAGCACGGCGCGGAAATGGTGCGGTTCGAATATGAGCGGCTGCGCGGCGAACTCAAGGCCCCGGCGGTGAGCTAAAGCTTCGAGCGCGCGATCGTCG
>JANYIH010000304.1 GCA_025358745.1 Hyphomicrobiales bacterium
GGGGCGCCCCCTCATCTCACGTTCCTATCTCAATCGTAGAGAACGGCGGCGACTTTCGGATCGGTGAGGTTGGCCTTGTCGTACCAATAGAAGCCGGTGTCGATCACCTTCGGCAGCGTCTCGCCCTTGAGCGCCTTGGCCAGCGAATCGACGACGCACTTGCCGATGCCGACCGGGTTCTGCGTGATGGCGCCGGCCTCGGAGCCGTCGGCGATCGCGCCTTTCTGCTGCTTGCCGGAATCGTAGCCGATGATGACGATCTTCTTCTTCATTTCCTTGGCGCCGTTGAGCACGCCGATGATCGAGCCTTCGTTGGCGCCGAACATGCCCTTGATGCCGGGATGCGCCTGAAGGATCGCCTTGGTGATCTCGGTCGATTTCAACTGATCGCCGCCGCCGTACTGGATATCGACGATTGTGACCTTCGGGTGCTTGGCTTTCATCTGGTTGACGAAGCCGTCGCGCCGGTCCTGACCGGTCTTGCTGGTCTGGTCATGCACCACGACGGCGACTTCGCCCTCGCCGCCGATCAGGTCAGCCATGTGGTCGGCAGCGACCCCGGCGGCCTTGAGGTTGTCGGTGGTGCAGGTGGCGAGCGGAATGTCGCTGTCGACGCCGGAGTCGAAGGCGATAACCGGGATCTTGGCTTCCTGCGCCTTCTTCAGGAGCGGAATGGCGGCCTTGGAGTCGAGCGCGGCGAAGCCCAGGCCCTGCGGCTTCTTGGCGAGCGCGGCGGCGAGCATGTCGATCTGCTTGTCGACCATCGCCTCCGTCTCCGGCCCTTCGAAGGTGATCTTCACGCCGTCGGCCTTGGCGGCTTCCTGCGCGCCGGCCTTCACCGCCTGCCAGAACTGATGCTGGAAACCCTTCGAAATGATCGGAAAATAGTCCTCGGCATAGCTCGGCGCGGTCAGCGCCGCGGACGCGCCAAGAGCCAGCGCGCCAATCAGCAAAGTCTTCTTCATCGGTTTCTCCCTTGAGTTGAACGTTTCCCGCCTTTCGGGGCGGTTTTGCGATGGATGTCGTCTGTTCCCTGGACTGGCTCCCTTCCTATCAGGTGCGTTGCCGCAGCCGCATGTCGACATAGACCGCGGCAATGATGATCACGCCCGTGACGACGATCTGCCATTCCTGGGCGACGCCCATGATGCGCAGACCGTTGGTCAGCACGCTCATGATGAAGGCGCCGATGATGGTGCCAAGCATCGTGCCGCGCCCGCCGCTGAGCGACGTGCCGCCGATCACGGTCGCGGCGATCGCCTCCAGCTCGTAGCCTTGACCCAGCGCCGGCTGGGCGGAATTGAGGCGCGAGGCGATGATAAGTCCCGCCACGCCGCAGATCATGCCGCCGAGCGCGTAGGTGACAATCTTCCAGAAATCGACGTTGACGCCGGAGAGCCGCGCCGCTTCCTCGTTGCTTCCGAGTGCGAAGATATAACGACCGAGCAGCGTCTTGTTGAGGACGATCGAGGCCGCGATGGCGACCAGGAACAGAATCAACACCCCGTTGGGGACCTCGAACGAGGGCAGAAAATAACTCACCAGCGAATCGTTCGAGATGACCGAGAAGTTGGGCGTGTCGTTGAAATAGATCGGCTTGTCCTGCGCGATGACCAGCGCGAGCCCCTTGAGCAGCAGCATCATGCCGAGCGTTGCGATGAACGGCGGCACACGCAGTTTCGCGATGATGATTCCCGAAACGGCGCCGCATAGAGCGCCGCTCACGAGCGCCGCGACGACGCCGAAGATCATCGGCAAGCCCCAATTGGTCAGGAACACGCCGCACATGACGGCGGCGAACGTCATCAGCGTTCCCACCGAAAGGTCGATGCCGCCGGAGATGATGACGAAGGTGCAGGCGACGCCCAGCACGCCGTTGACGGCGGTCGCCTGCAGGATGCCGACGATGTTCAGTTGGGTCAGAAAATTCGGGGCCGCGACGCCGAAATAGGCGATCAACGCAATCAACACGACAAAGGCGACGGCTTTTTGCATCGCCGCCACCGTGAAAAGCCCCGACCTCGACGGTCCGGCCTGTTCGAGAACTGTGTTGGTCATTGCGCCTCGATAGGTTCAGCCGCCGGGCGTAGCGTCGCCAGCGTCATGATGGATTCCTGCGTGGCCGTGCGGCCGTCGAGCTCGCCGGTGATGCGGCCTTCGCACATCACCACGATGCGATGCGACAGCCGCAGCACCTCGGGCAGTTCGGAGGAGATGACGACGATCGCCTTGCCCTGATCGGCAAGGCCCTGCAACAGCTTGTAGATCTCGGCCTTCGCGCCGACGTCGATGCCGCGCGTCGGCTCGTCGAAGAACAGAATGTCGCAATCGCGCAACAACCATTTGGCGATGACGATCTTCTGCTGATTGCCGCCCGACAATAGCCTCGTCTCCTGATCGACCGAGGGCGTCTTCACCTTCAGCAGGCTGACATATTCGCCCGCGGTCTTGCGCAGCGCGCCGTCGCGCATGAACATGCTTGCGCTGGTGAAGCGTGGCCAGGAGGCCATCGTCACATTGTCGCCGACCGACATCGGCGTGACGAGGCCATAGCGTTTGCGGTCCTCGCTGAGATAGGCCAGGCCGTAGCGCACCGCGTCGGACGGCGCGGCGATCTTCTGTTTTCGGCCGTGAATGTAAATCTCGCCGCTGTCGATCGGATCGGCGCCGAAGATCGCACGCGCCACTTCCGTGCGGCCGGCGCCCATCAATCCGGCGAAGCCGAGAATCTCGCCCCTGCGCAGGCTGAAACTGACATCGCGGATCGCCGACCCGCGATTGAGGCCTACGACGCGCAAAGCCTCCTCGCCGCCGCCCTTGCCTTCCGCGCGCGACGCGTCGGCGAGATCGCGTCCAACCATCAGCGAAATGATCTGCGAGATCGGCGTCCCCGCCGCCGGCAACGTGTCGATGGTTTCGCCGTCGCGCATCACGGTGACGCGGTCGGCGATGCGCTTCACCTCGTCCATCTTGTGCGTGATATAGACGATGCCGACGCCGTGGGCTTTCAGATCCTCGATGATGGCGAAGAGATGGGCGACTTCGGTGTCGTTGAGCGCAGAGGTCGGCTCGTCCATGATGAGCACTTTGGAGTTGAACGACAGCGCCTTGGCGATCTCGACCAACTGCTGGCGCGCGACGGTCATGTGGCCGACCTCGCCCCTGGGGTCGATGTCAATCTTCATCCGCTGGAACAAAGCCGCCGCATCGGCATTGGCTTTGACGTCGTCGGTGAACCAGCCGAACATGCGGCGCGGCTCGCGGCCGATGAAGATGTTTTGCGCCGCGGTGAGATGGCTCATCAGGTGCAGTTCCTGATGGATGATGCTGACGCCGAGTTCCTGCGCAGCGCGGGGTCCCGGCACAGTCACCGGCCTGCCCTCGACGAGAATTTGGCCGGAATCGGGTTGGTTGACGCCGGTCAGCACCTTCATCAGCGTCGATTTGCCGGCCCCGTTCTCTCCCATCAGCGCATGAACCTCGCCGGCCCGCAAGTCGAAGCGGGCGCCGCGCAAAGCATGCACGCCAGGAAAATGCTTCTCGATGGCGCGCATCTCGACCAGCCAGCCGCCCGTCGGCGCCGTTGCGGCGATATCGTGTCCCGCGCTGTCCATGCGGCGACCTGTTCCTCCCCTGGCGCGCAAGCGCGCATGCGTCTTTGCCTGTCGGCCGTCTGGAACGACGTCGCCGACCGTATCAGATTACTGATGTCAAATGCCATGGCGGGATGCAAGCGGAATAATTCAACCCGCGTGAATTTTACAAGTCCCACGCATTTCGAGCGTTTTTTTCCGGGCCCCGGAGACGTTCAAACGGCGATTTCCCCGTCAGGCGGATTGCTCTAGATTGCGCCGACCACGAGCCCGAGATCCCGCATGGCGCATTGGCTGTTCAAGAGCGAACCCTCCGTATTCTCCTTCGAGAAGCTGATCCGCGACGGCGGCACGGAATGGAGCTGCGTGCGCAACCATTCCGCCAAGCTCAACATGATGGCGATGAAGCTCGGCGACCGCGGCTTCTTCTACCATTCCAACGAGGGCAAGGCGGCGGTGGGAATCGTCGAGGTCAGCGCGCTCTATCGCCCCGATCCCAGCGACGCGACGGGCAAGTTCGGCATGGTCGACATCCGCGCCGTCGAGCCGTTGCCGCGTCCGGTGACGCTGGAAGCGGCGAAAGCCGAGCCAAGGCTCGCCAAAATGGCGCTCGTGGTCAATTCCAGGCTTTCGGTCCAGCCGGTGACGGATGACGAATGGGAGATCGTCTGCGTGCTCGGCGGGCTGAAAGCTCAGCGCGGCGCGAAGCGCGCGAAGGCGCCGGCATAGGTCTTGGCGCGCGGCGCGGCGTAGGTGTTGCGCTTCGAGGTGCGCAATCCCAGTTGCACCGCGCTCTCCGCCAGCGCCACCGCGCAGGCGACGCCGTCGAGCACCGGCACGCCGAAGGTCTTGGCCAGCGCCCGGGCGAGATCGGCCATGCCCGCGCAGCCCAATACGATCGCCTCCGCGCCGTCCTGTTCCAAGGCGAGCGCAATTTCCGCCTCGATGCGGCGGCGCGCGTCGGAGCCTTCCTCCTCCAGCGCCAGCACGGGCACTTCGGCGGCGCGCACGCGGGCGCAGCGCGCGATCAGGCCGTATTTCATCAAGTTGCGCTCGATCGGGACGATCGAGCGCGACAGCGTGGTGACGACGCTGAATTTTTCCGCGATCAGCCCCGCCATGTGAAACGCAGCCTCGCCGATGCCGATCACTGGCGCCGAAGTCGCACAGCGCGCGGCCTCAAGCCCGGTGTCGTCGAAACAGGCGATCACGAAAGCGTCGGCCTGCTGCGCCTTGGCAATCTCGTCGAGCAGGCCAGGCAGCGAAAACGCTTCGTCGAAATAGCCTTCGATGCTAGCGGGTCCGAATTCCGGATTGACGGCGACGATCTCCGTGCCTGGTCGTGCGACGGCGCGGGCGGCCGCGCCGATCTTGCGCGTCATCGAGGCGGTGGTGTTGGGATTGATGACGTGAAGCCGCATGGTTGGACGCCGCTTACGGGTTTCGTTGAATATGCAGCGGGCCGTTGACGAATATCGCGTCCTGCCCCTGCGGTTGGCCGCGATCGAACTCCTCAAGCGGGAACGACCCGAAGCTGACAATCGTCGCCGCCGCCCCGCCCTCGGTGTAGAGCGAGAAGCCGTGCAGGTCGGCGACGAGCAATTGTTGTTTCGGCGCCGAATTCTGGCCCACTCCGCCGAGATAGGCGTTGATGTCGAGATGGCCGCCTCTCAGCGACACGTCGTTCGAATTGTCGGACAGGCACTGATCGATCGCGCCGCCGCGCAGGTAGAGGCGATCCGTGCGGCCCATGTTGATCCGTTCGGTCAGAACGATTGGCCCGATGGCGCCGGCGCCGAGGTCGGTTGAAAGATTGAGCCGACGCCGGGCGCCCGCCGTGGAGTAATCCAGCGGCGCGTTGATGCGTATCGCGGCCGCCTGTACGGTCACGAGTCTTGCGTCAATCAAAGCCCGCCTGAGCACATCGACGGGCAATCGCGCCGGCAGGCCAGGGTCGATGGGCGTGATAACAACGCCCCCGCTTGCGGCGGTCGCTTGTACATTCACCTTGTCACCGCCCGACGTGACAACCAATGCCGCGGACGCCCAGAACGCGCCGCACTCGGCGAGCGCGCCGGTCGGCGAAATCCCGACGAGGGCGATTGCGCCCAGCCAAGCCAAAGCCCGCATTGTCCCGTCCCCGCCACGAAGCGCCTCGCCTGAGACTTTGCTTGCGCGCCCTATCGTGTCAAGCGAACCAGCTTGCGCGCATCCCGGACGCCGGCTATCTCTAGGCGCGATGGTTCTCCCACAAGGAGATGAAAAGGGAACGCGGAAACGGTTCACCCCGTCAGCCGCGGCTGCCCCCGCAACTGTGAGCGGCGAGCGCCTCGCAACCTATGGCCACTGAAGCCGCAAGGCTTTGGGAAGGCTCAGCGAGACGCAACGACCCGCAAGCCAGGAGACCTGCCATCAACCGCGCGGGCTTCCCGCGCGGGCGCGCAACTGTTGCATGCGAGGGATCCATGCTGAGCGTCTTATGGCAGTCGTTGAGTCACGCCGCCGGGTCAAGCCGGCGCCTATACCTCCTGTTCGGCGGCCTGCTCGCCGCCAATGTCGCGGCGTGGTCGGCCGCGCTTTATGTGCTGGACGGCCATGCGGTGCTGCTGGGGTCTGCGGTGCTCGCCTATACCCTGGGTCTGCGTCACGCCGTCGACGCCGACCATATCGCGGCGATCGACAATTCCGTGCGCAAGTTGATGCAGCGCGGGGAGAAGCCAGTTGCGGCTGGGCTCTATTTCAGCCTGGGCCATTCGCTGATCGTGATCCTGATGTCGGCGGCGGTCGGGTTTGCGGCGACCCAGGTGACGAGCCGGTTCGACGAACTCAAAGCCTATGGCGCCATCGTCAGCACGGCGGTCTCCGCCTCTTTTCTGTTGGCTCTGGCGGCGTTCAATTTCATCATCCTGGTCTCGGTCTGGCGCACGTTCCGCGCGGTGCGGCGCGGCGAGGCCTTTTGCGAAGACGATTTCGACCTGTTGCTCAACAGCCGGGGCATGTTGTCGCGATTGTTCCGGCCGCTGTTCGCCATGGTGTCGAAGAGCTGGCATCTGCTGCCGATCGGCTTCCTGTTCGGCTTCGGCTTCGACACGGCGACGGAGGTGGCGCTGTTTGGGCTATCCGCGACGCAGGCGGCCGACGGCGTCTCGCCTTGGGCGCTGCTGGTCTATCCCGCGCTGTTCACCGCCGGCATGACGCTGATTGACACGCTCGACGGCGCGCTGATGCTGGGCGCCTATGGCTGGGCGTTCCTGAAACCGGTGCGAAAGCTCTATTACAACCTCACTATCTCGGCGATGTCGGTGATCGTGGCGGTGCTGATTGGCGGCGTCGAAACGCTGGGACTGATCGGCAAGGGATTGGCGCTGGAAGGTCCATTCTGGGACGGCGTCGGCGCGATCAACGGCAGTTTTGGGCTATTGGGCTACGCGATCATCGCCATTTTCGTCGCCAGTTGGATCGTCTCGGCCGCGATCTACCGGCTGCGCGGCTATGACGCGCTCGAAGTGAGAGCTTAGAGCGCGGCCAAAACCTCGCCGACCCGGGAGCGTTCTCCGGGCGCGGGCAGGCCGAAGCGCAGCCGCATCGGATCGGCGCGGAAGGGGCGCGTCAGCACACCGCGCGCGCAAAGGGCGGAGAAGGCCCGGTCCGCATCGGCCCGGCGCGCGAGGCGGAACAGCAGCGTTCCGCCGCAGACTTCGAAGCCGGCCCCGATCAAGCCGGCGTCTAGCCATGCGACATCGGCCGTGAGCCGCGCGCGCGTCCGCGTGAACCAAGCCTGGTCGGCGAGCGCCTGCCGGCCCAGCGTCAGCGCGGGACCGGAGACGGCCCAGCTTCCCAGCGCCTCGCGCAGACGCAGCGCGAGCGGCGCCTGCGCGACGGCGAAGCCGAGCCGCAGGCCCGCCAGACCATAGGCCTTGCCGAACGAGCGCAGCACCACGGTCGCATGCGGAACGTCGCGCGCGAAGGTCTCGTGGTCGAAGTCGGCGAACGCCTCGTCCACGACTAGTAAGCCGCCGTTCTGCGCGGCCCGCGAGGCGAGTGCGCGCAGTTGCGCCTGCGGCCAGCGGCGCCCATCCGGGTTGTTGGGATTGACGACGACGATATGGGCCGCCTTGACGTCGTCGCGCACCGTCGCGCCCGCCGCGCGCCACGCGCTCTCATGGCCGCTGTAGGTGGGGCCGGGAATGGAGACGGAGGCGGCGGGAAACAGGCGCGGCAGCCATTGGATCAACGCCTGCGTTCCCGGCGCGACCACGACCTCGCTCTGCCTCGCGCCATAGCGCGCGGCGGCGACCGCTTGCAGCGCGGCGACGTCGGCGGGACTGGGCAGACGGGTCCAGTCGTGATCGGCGACGGCGGAGTTGGGGTAGGGGAGCGGATTGACGCCGGTGGAGAGGTCGATCCACGGCGCCGGCGCATCGGGAAAAGCGAGCCGCGCGGAGTTGATATCGCCGCCGTGCTGGAATAGGCGCTCGAACGCCTCGCTCCGGATCGACCCGCCCTGCCCCTGCTGTTTCATTTCACCCTCGCCGCGGCGGCGCTTCTGATCGAGGCGCCGCTCGGCTATCCGCAGACAATCTATCGCGAGATCGGCCATCCCGTCACCTGGATCGGCGCGCTCTTGAGCGGGCTGGAGGCGCGGCTCAATCACGGCGCCGCTCGGCGGCTCAAGGGCGCTTTGACGCTGGCGGCGCTCTTGACGGCGGCCATTCTGCCGATGCTGGCGCTGCAAGACGTGCTGGCGGGGTCGCGGCTCGGGTTCGTCGCGCTGGCGCTCGCGGCCTCGACGATGCTCGCCCAGCGCAGCCTCTATACCCACGTCAATGCGGTGGCGGACGCGCTCGACGCCGAAGGGCTTGAAGGCGGGCGGCGCGCGGTGGCGATGATCGTGGGACGCGATCCCGCCGCGCTCGACGAGGCGGGCGTCGCGCGCGCGGCGATCGAGAGCCTGGCCGAGAATTTCGCCGACGGGATCGTCGCGCCGCTGTTCTGGCTCTGCGTGGCGGGCCTGCCGGGCGCGGCGGCCTACAAGGCGGCCAACACCGCCGATTCCATGATCGGCCATCGCGACGCGCGCTACGAGGATTTCGGCTGGGCGGCGGCGCGGTTCGACGATCTCGTCAATCTGCCGGCGTCGCGGCTGGCGGCATTTTGGCTCGCACTGGCCTCGGGCGGGCGCGCCGGCGCCGCGTGGCGCGCGGTGAAGCGCGACGCGGGCGCGCATCGCTCGCCGAACGCGGGCTGGCCGGAGGCGGCGATGGCGGGCGCGCTGGGACTCAAGCTCAACGGTCCCCGCGCCTATGGCGGCGCGATGGTCGAGGACGCCTTTATGGGCGACGGGCGGCGCGAGGCGACGAGCGCAGACATCCGCGCGGGGTTGCGCCTTTACGTGCGGGCGTGCCTGATCCAGTTCGCGGCCGTCGCGGCGCTCGCCTTGGCGATGGCGGGCGGTTAGGGTCGCGCCATGTCCGATCTGTCTGCACCGGAAAACTTCACCCCCCTCGGCGACATGATCGCCGCCACCGCGCGCGCGAGCCCTGAGCGCGCGGCCCTCAAGGACGAGGCGGGTTCGCTCAGCTATGGCGAACTCGACGCGCTGATGGACCGCGTCGGCGCGGCGTTGCAGCGCGACGGCGTGGACGCCGGCCACACCATCGCCATTTGCAGCGAGGCGAGTCTCGCCTATCTCGCGGTGTTTCTCGGCGCGGTGCGGGTCGGCGTCGCGGTCGCGCCGCTGCCGCCCTCCTCCGCCCCGGCAAGTCTGGCCGCCATGCTCGCCGACAGCGCCGCCAAGGCGCTGTTCGTCGACGCTACGACACGCGCCTTGTTTGACCGGGAAGCGCTCTCGCTGGAGAGGCTCGCGGATTGGCTGGCGCCCGAGGGTTCGCGGCCCGCGCCCGTCGTCATCGACCCGGCCTTGGTGTTCAACACGATCTATTCCTCCGGTACGACGGGGACGCCCAAAGGCATCGACCAGTCGCACGCCATGCGGTTCGTCCACACGCAGCGCCGGCTGGTGGCCGGCTATGACGAGAACGCGGTGACGCTGATCTCGACGCCGCTCTATTCCAATACGACGCTGGTGGCGGTGTTGCCCACGCTCGCGGTCGGCGGGCGGGTCGTGTTGATGAAGAAATTCGACGCGCGCCGCTTTCTCGAAATCGCGCAGGTTGAGCGCGCCACCCACGCGATGCTGGTGCCGGTGCAATATGCGCGGCTGCTGGCGCTGCCGGATTTCGACAAGTTCGACCTCACGAACTTCCGGATGAAGCTCGCCACTAGCGCGCCCTTCGCCGCAGATCTGAAGGCCGAAGTGCTGGCGCGCTGGCCGGGCGGGTTGGTCGAATATTACGGCATGACGGAGGGCGGCGGCACATGCATCCTGCTGGCGCACGAGCGGCCCGACAAGCTGCACACCGTCGGCCTGCCCTCCGAGGGCCACGACATCCGACTGATCGACGAGGACGGCGGCGAGATCGGGCCGGGCGAAACGGGCGAGATCGTCGGACGCTCGGCGGCGATGATGAACGGCTATCGCAACGCGCCCGACAAGACGCGCGAGGCGGAATGGCGCGACGCGGAGGGGCGGCGCTTCATCCGCACCGGCGACGTCGGACGGTTCGACGAGGAGGGTTTCTTGACCCTGCTCGACCGCCGCAAGGACATGATCATCTCGGGCGGCTTCAACGTGTTTCCCAGCGACATCGAGGCGGCGCTGCTGGCGACCGGCCTGGTGCGCGAAGCGGCCGTGGTCGGCGCGGCCTCGGTGCTCTGGGGCGAGACGCCGGTCGGCTTCGTGGTGTTGAAGGAGCCCATCGACCCGGAGGCGTTGCGGGCGCGCGTCAACGCTGTTCTCGGCAAGACGCAGCGTCTGGCGGCGCTGCGTGTGGTCGAGGCGCTGCCGCGCAGCGCCATCGGCAAGGTGTTGAAGCGGGAGTTGCGGGAGGCCGCCGGCGCTATGCCTTAAGCCTTCGCGGGCGCCTTCACCGCCACGCCGGCGTCGGTCAGCATCGACGCGAGTTCGCCCGACTGGAACATCTCGGTCGCGATATCGGCGCCGCCGACGAACTCGCCCTTGATGTAGAGTTGCGGAATGGTCGGCCAGTTGGCGAACGCCTTCACGCCCTCGCGCAGGTCGGCGTCTTCCAGAACGTTGATCCCGACGATCGGCGCGCCGAGATAGTCGAGGATCTGCACCACCCGGCCGGAGAAGCCGCATTGCGGGAACTGCGGCGTGCCTTTCATGAACAGCACGACGGGATTGTCGGCGATTAACTTCTCAATGCGTTGGCGCGAGTCGGACATAGCGTCACCTTGTGCAAGCGGGGGCCAAGGCCCCGGGAGACCGATTAGCAATATAAGGCGCCGGCGGGCGCGCCGCTAGCCGCCCGTGACGCTCATGTGGCGCCGCGTCGAGGCGTGGCTCTGGCCGCGCTCGATCAGGAAGTCGTGACCCTTCGGCTTGCGCGTGATGGCAGCGCGGATCGCCTGTTCCAGCGGCTCGTCGCTCTCGGAGCGGCGCAGCGGCGTGCGCAGGTCGGCGGCGTCGTCCTGGCCTAAGCACATGTACATCGTGCCGGTGCAGGTGACGCGCACGCGGTTGCAGCTTTCGCAGAAATTATGGGTCAGCGGCGTGATGAAGCCGAGCCGGCCGCCGGTTTCAGCGACGTCGAAATAGCGCGCCGGGCCGCCGCTGGCGTAGAGCGAGGGCTCCAGCGTGTAGCGTTGGCTGAGGGAAGCGCGCAGTTCCGTCAGCGGCAGATATTGGTCGAAGCGCGCGTTTTCGATCTCGCCCAGCGGCATCACCTCGATGAAGGTGAGATCGTAGCCGCGCCCGTGCGCCCAGGCGATGAGATCGCCCGCCTCAGCGTCGTTGACGCCCTTCAGCGCCACGGCGTTGATCTTGACCTTGAGGCCGGCCGCGTCCGCGGCGTCAAGCCCCTTCATCACCTGCGCGATATCGCCCCAGCGCGTCAGCGCCTTGAACTTTTGCGGGTCCAGCGTGTCGAGCGAGACATTGATCCGCTCGACGCCGCAATCGCGCAATTCCGCCGCGTATTTCGCGAGTTGCGAGCCGTTGGTGGTGAGCGTGAGTTCGTCGAGCGCGCTCGATCCGACATGGCGCGACAGCGAGCGGAACAACGACATGATGCCGCGCCGGACCAGCGGCTCGCCGCCCGTCACGCGGATCTTGCGGGTGCCGAGCCTGACGAAAGCCGAACACAGCCGGTCCAGTTCCTCCAGCGACAGCAGATCCTGCTTGGGCAGGAACGTCATGTCCTCGGACATGCAATAGACGCAACGGAAGTCGCAGCGGTCGGTCACCGACACGCGGATATAGGTGATGGCGCGGCCGAACGGGTCGACCAGGGGCGCGGCAAGCGTGTTCATGGTCCAAATCTAGGCGCGACCGGCGCAAAAAGAAAGCGGAGCGTTACGCTCCGCCATATATATCGTCGGGAATTTTCCCCGCCCGTCAGTTCTGCACGATCACTTTCGCGCCGACCGCAACCCGTTCGTAAAGATCTTTCACGTCGTCGTTGGTCATGCGGATGCAGCCCGACGACACCGCCTGGCCGATCGTATCGGGCTCGTTGGAGCCGTGGATGCGATATTCGGAGCTGCCGAGATAAAGCGCGCGGGCGCCGAGCGGATTGTCGATGCCGCCCTTCATGTGGCGCGGCAGATCGGGGCGGCGGCGCAGCATCGGCGCGGGCGGCGTCCAATCCGGCCATTCCTTTTTCATGCTGACGTGCAGATTTCCCCCCCAGGTGAAACCGGGACGACCGACGCCGACGCCATATCGCAGCGCCTGATGGCCCTGCATCACGAGATAAAGGCGGCGCTCCTGGGTCGAGACGATAATCGTGCCGGGCGCATAAGGCCCGGAATAGGAGACGGTTTCGCGCGGGATCGAGGCGACGACCGGCCGCGTGCCATAGGACATCCCGGAATTGTTCACGTCCTGCCCGCCCATCGTCAGCAGCAGGGCGGACGCCTGCGAGGCGGCGGCGACGCCGGCGACGACGAGGCCGGCGCGAAGAAGCGAAGCGAAGCGCATAAGTTTTATCCTCGTATTCTGGGTCGCATATAACGCAGAGCCATCCATTCGACGCCAGCCCCCACGCCGCATAAATGACGGACGGGCGTTAAAAATGTGGTGAGACAGGCCACAATCCGAGATGGCGGTCAATAGGTCGTGACGGGCGCGGCGCCGTCAACCAAGTCGCAATCGCTGGATTGAATTCGCTCGCCCAACCTGCCAAACAGCGGCGCCACTGGAGAGGCGTATGTCGCAGACCCCGAAATCCCGCACCGGCGGGCAGATTCTTGTCGATCAACTGGTCGCGCAGGGGGTGGGCAACGTCTATTGCGTCCCCGGCGAATCCTATCTCGCCGCGCTCGACGCGCTCTACGATTCGGGCGTCGAAGTGACGATCTGCCGCCAGGAGGCGGGCGCGGCGATGATGGCGGGCGTGGCAGGGCGGCTCACCGGGCGGCCCGGAATCTGCTTCGTCACGCGCGGCCCTGGCGCGACCAACGCCGCGCATGGAATCCATATCGCCGAGCACGATTCCTCGCCGATGATCCTGTTCATTGGCCAAGTTGAGCGTTCGATGCGCGGACGCGGCGCATTTCAGGAAATGGATTACCGCGCCCTGTTCGGCTCGACCGCGAAATGGGCGACCGAGATCGAAACGCCCGCGCAAATCCCCGAAGTGATTCAGCGCGCCTATCATTACGCCATGCAGGGCCGGCCGGGTCCGGTGGTGATATCCCTGCCCGAGGACGTGCTGACGGAAGTCGCCGAGACGCTCGACGCGCCGCGCGCCGAAGCGGTGGCGATCTGGCCCGGCCAGACGCAGATGGCGGAATTGCAGAAGCGGCTGTGGGCTGCGAAAAGCCCGCTGGTCGTGGTCGGCGGGCCCGGCTGGACGGAAAAGGCCACCGCCAGCGTGCTGCGCTTCGCCGAGCGGTTCGACCTGCCCGTCGCGGCGCAATTCCGCCGCGCCAGCGCGCTCGACGGCGAGCATCCCAACTACTGCGGCGAGATCGGCTTAGGGATCAATCCGAAGCTGAAAGCGCGGGCGGAAAACGCCGACCTGATGCTGTTGATCGGCGGCCGCATGTCGGAGGCGGCCTCGCAGAGCTACACCCTGCTGGCGATTCCCCAGCCGAAGCAGGCGCTGATCCATGTCCATGCCGAGGCGGAGGAGATCGGCCGCAATTACGCGCCGACGCTCGGCGTCGTCGCCACCTCGCCCGCCTTCGCCGCCGCGCTCGAAAGTGTGCAGCCGCCGACGAGCGTTCCGTGGAGCGAGGCGACCCGGCAAGCCCGCGCGGAATATCTCGCCTGGAGCGAGCAGCCGCCGCGCTCGCCGGGCGCCGTGCAGCCGGCCGAGATCATGCTGCATCTGCGCCGGCGGGTTCCGGAGGCGATCTTCACCACCGGCGCCGGCAATTTCTCGCTGTGGGTCAACCGCTTCCTGCGTTTCCGCCGCTTCGAGCAGCAGCTCGGGCCGACCGGCGGCTCGATGGGTTTTGGCTTGCCCGCCGCGATCGCGGCGAAGCAGCTCTATCCCGACCGTATCGTGGTCGCCTTCGCCGGCGATGGCGATTTCCTGATGAACGGGCAGGAATTCGCCACCGCCGTCCAATACGGGCTCGCGGTCGTTGTGATCGTGATGGACAACGGCATCTACGGCACGATCCGCATGCATCAGGAGCGCGAATATCCCGGCCGGGTGGTCGGCACGAATTTGCGAAACCCCGATTTCGCCGCGCTCGCTCGCGCCTTCGGCGGCCATGGCGAGACGGTCGAAAAGACGGAGGACTTCGAAGACGCGTTCGCGCGCGCGCTCGCCGCCAACGCGCCCGCGATTATCCACGTCAAGGTCGACCCGGAGGCGATCACGCCGACGACGACGCTCTCCGCCATCCGCCAAGCCGCGCTCGACAAGCGTGCCTGACAACGGGGAAGCCTGGGCGCTCATCATCGCCGGGGCGGGGCTGGCGGGGCTGGTCCAGGGCATGACGGGTTTCGCCTTTTCCATCGTCGCGCTGAGCTTCTGGGCCTGGGCGCTGGCGCCAGAGGTGGCGGCGCCGCTCGCGGTGCTCGGCGCGCTGCTGGGGCAACTCACAACGTTGTTCTCGCTGCGGCGCGGCTTCGAATGGTCGCGCATCGCCCCGTTCGTGCTCGGCGGCGTGGTCGGCGTGCCGATGGGCGTGTTCGTGTTGCACAATATCGATCCCGTGCGTTTCCGGCTCGTGCTCGGCGTGCTGTTCGCGCTGTACGGGATTTATGGACTGACAGCGCCCGAGGGCCGCAAGCTCAAGGTCGGCGGGCGTGGGCTCGATGCGCTCGTCGGCGGCGTCGGCGGAGCGCTCGGCGGCCTGGGCGGGCTGTCTGGCGCCGTGCCGGCCGCTTGGACCCAGTTGCGCGGCTGGAAGAAAGACCTGCGCCGCGCCACCATGCAGGTTTACAACATCGCCATGCATTGCCTGACGCTGGCGATCTACAGCCAGACCCACGCGCTCAATGCGACTTCAGGAAAACTGTTCGCTTTGACCGCGCCGCTGATGCTGCTGGCCAGCGTCTACGGCGCGCGCATCTACAAGCGGTTCAGCGAACGCGGCTTCTCGCAACTCGTGCTCGCGTTGATCTGCGCCTCCGGCCTCGCGCTCGCCTTGGGGGCGGCGCGGGCGCTGTGGCGGATCGGTTAAAGCCCCTCGAACAGGGCGGTCGAGAGATAGCGCTCGGCGAAGGAAGGGATGATGACGACGATCGTCTTGCCCTTGTTCTCCGGCCGGCGGCCGACGTCGATGGCCGCCGCCAGCACGGCGCCGGAGGAGATGCCGACGGGGGCGCCTTCGAGCCGCGCCACAAGTCGCGCGGTGTCGAACGAGGTCTGATTGCCGACGGTGATGATCTCGTCGATCACCTCGCGGTCGAGGATGCCCGGCACGAAGCCGGCGCCGATGCCTTGAATCTTATGCGGCCCCGGCGCGCCGCCGGACAGGACCGGCGAATCCTCGGGTTCGACCGCGATCATTTTCAGGCTGGCTTTACGCGCCTTCAACACCTGCCCGACGCCGGTGATGGTGCCGCCGGTGCCGATGCCGGAGACGACGAAATCGACCGCGCCCTCGGTGTCGTTCCAGATTTCTTCGGCCGTGGTGGCGCGGTGAATGGCGGGATTGGCGGGATTCTCGAACTGCTGCGGGATGATCGCGCCCGGAGTCGCCGCGACGATCTCCTGCGCCTTGGCGATGGCGCCCTTCATGCCCTGCGGCGCCGGGGTCAGCACCAGTTCGGCGCCGAGCAGCGCCAGCATCTTGCGGCGCTCGATCGACATCGATTCCGGCATCACCAGAATGAGCTTGTAGCCTCGCGCGGCGGCGACGAAGGCGAGCGCAATGCCGGTGTTGCCCGAGGTCGGCTCGACGATCACGCCGCGGCCGCGCGTGAGCTTGCCCGACTGCTCCAGCGCGTCGATCATGGCGACGCCGATACGGTCCTTGACGCTGGCGAGCGGATTGAAGAATTCGAGCTTGGCGAGAAGTATCGCGCCCACACCCTTCTCGGCGGCCAGGCGATCCAGTCGCACCAGCGGCGTGTCGCCCACCGTCTCGGTGATCGAATTGTAGATGCGTCCCCGTCCCGGCTTGCTCATGTCGCGCTTCCCATCAATCTTTGTCGGACCCTTATAGCCGGTTTGACAGGCAGGAAAAAGGGAAAGCGAATAATAACATGGCTATATCGTGAAATCCGCCATCGCTTTCTCGTCTTCCAGCACATGCGCCTTGTCGGCCGCCTCGCAGACGTCCTCGACGGTGATGGAATCGAGATTGTGCAGGAACGGCTCGCCGGCCTTGCGGACGCTGGGATCGATCACCTTCTCCATCAGCCGCGAATGCGAGCCCACGTCGTCGGGGTCGGCCGTGCTGAGGCTGACGGCGGTGCGAACGATTTCGCCCAGGCTGATGCGGCGCCGCTCGCGCGCGAGTTCGTAGCCGCCGCGAGGCCCGCGCACGCCTTTGAGGATTTTCGCATGGACGAGACCCTGGAGCAGAGTTTCGAGATGGCGCGGCGGCAGCCGGTGGCGCGCAGCCAGCGCCTTGGCGGCGACGGGCGCCGCGCGCGAGTGCAGCGCGATGTCGACCACGGCGCCAATGGCGAGCATGCTTCGACGCGACAGCAGGTTCATTTTGCTACTCCTCGATCTGTGCGGTTTGCCGAGCCTGTTGAGCCAAACCCCTTTTCGCCTCGGGAGGTTCCCGTCAGTTCGCCGCTTTCGCCCAAAACGATAGTCTCGACACGACTGACCACGAGTTGAGCAATCCGCGCGCCACGCACAATATCTACAGATTTTTCACCGAGATTGATGAGAATCACGCCGACTTCTCCGCGATAGTCGGCGTCGATCGTGCCCGGCGCATTGAGCACGGTCACGCCGTCCTTGAGCGCGAGCCCGGAGCGCGGGCGGACCTGGGCCTCGAAGCCGTCCGGCAATTCCAGCGCAAAGCCGGTCGGAATGAGCGCGCGCGCGCCAGGTTTGAGCCGGCGCGGCGCCTGCGCGCTCAAGGCGGCGACGAGGTCCATGCCGGCGGCGCGCTCGCTCTGATAGGCGGGAAGCGGAAGGCCCTCGGCATGAGGGAGGCGACGTATTCTCACGACCGTCACTTTGCTTTTTCCAGTCTGCCGCAGATAAATTCTATCAAACCCTGCGCCACTTTGTCCTTACTCATCTTCGGCCAGCTAATAACATTGTCGCGAGTGACAATATGGACCTGATTGTCGGCGCCGCCGAATACGCCGGTTTCCGCCCCGACCGCATTCGCAACAATCAAGTCGCAGTTCTTGCGCGCAAGTTTTTGCCTTGCATGTTCGACGACTTGATGCGTTTCCGCCGCAAAACCGACAACCAGACCCGGTCGCGACTTCGCTGAATTGGCGACGGTCGCGAGGATGTCCGGATTTTCAACGAGGCGGAGAACCGGAGCGCCGTGCGCGTCTTTTTTCAACTTCTGCGCCCCGCTTTCTTCCACTCGCCAATCCGCCACCGCGGCGGCGCCGATGAAGACATCGGCGGGCAACGCGGATTGCACCGCATCGAGCATTTCGACGGCCGTCTCCACCGATACGAGGCGAACGCCGTCGGGTTTCGCGAGCGAGACGGGTCCGCTGACGAGCGTCACCTCAGCGCCGGCGCGCGCGGCGGCGCGGGCGATGGCGAAGCCCTGAAGCCCGGAAGAGCGATTGCCGATGAAGCGGACGGGGTCGATCGGCTCATGCGTCGGCCCGGCGGTGATCAATACATGCCGGCCGGCGAGCGGGCGGGCGGGCGGGCGCAGCAGATCGGCGACGGCGGCGACGATCGCGGCCGGCTCCGACATGCGACCGGGGCCGAACTCGCCGCAGGCCATCTCGCCGTCCTCCGGGCCGACGAAGGCGATCCCGTCGGCCTTGAGCTGCGCGACATTGCGCCGGGTCGCGGCATGGGTCCACATCCGCACGTTCATCGCCGGGGCGACCAGCACAGGCTTGTCGGTGGCGAGCAGCGCGGTCGAGGCGAGATCGTCGGCCAAGCCGTGCGCCATCTTGGCGAGGAAATCGGCGGTGGCGGGCGCGACGACGATCAGGTCGGCCGAGCGCGACAGTTCGATATGGCCCATCTCCGCTTCGTCGGTCAGGTTGAACAGATCCTGGCGCACCGGCGCGCCGCTGAGCGCGGCGGCCGACAGCGGCGTGACGAACCGCTCGGCCGCCGGCGTCAGCACGACCTGCACCTTGGCGCCGCGCTCGCGCAGGCGGCGAATCAGTTCCAGCGCCTTGAACGCGGCCACGCCGCCGCCGATGACGAGGAAAATGCGCGCGCAGACAAGGTCGGCTTCAGCCATGACGGGTTCGGGCCAGATTCTTGAGCCTCGCGGGAGAATAACGGACGCCTTCGCCCTCTGCTATGTTTGTTCTCAATCGCCAACGCAACATAATATGACAAATCGTCAATGTAGCCCGAGCCGGATCGCGATCCAGATCAGTATGGCGGCGATCACCCATAGCGGCGCGGCGGACATACGCGGCGGGGGCTCGCCGCCGCGCTCGACCGCCGCCATCGCGCGCGCAAACTGTTCGAAATGGCCGGGAACCTCGGCGGCCATGCGGCCAAGCGCCTTCAGCGCCGCGCCCGCGTCCTCCAGCCGACCCCGGGGCCCCAGATTGGCGGCGATCCAGTCGCCCACAACCGGCTCGGCGGTCGCCCACATGTTGAGGTGGGGATCGAGCTTGCGCGCCACCCCCTCGACCACCACCATCGTCTTTTGCAGCATCACCAGTTCGATCCGCGTCGTCATGTCGAACAGGGCGGTGACCTCGAATAGCAGCGTCAGCAGGCGCGCCATGGAAATCTGGTCGGCCGGGCGGGCGTGGATCGGCTCGCCGATGGCGCGGATCGCCTGCGCGAAATCCTCGACCCGGTAGTGCCTGGGCACGTAGCCGGCCTCGAAATGCACTTGCGCCACGCGCAGATAGTCGCGCCTGATGAAGCCGTACAGGATCTCGGCGAGAAAGCGCCGCTCGGCGCGGCCGAGCCGGCCCATGATGCCGAAATCGAGCGCGACGATGCGGCCATTCGCGTCCACGAGGAAATTGCCCTGGTGCATGTCGGCGTGGAAGAAACCGTCGCGCAGGGCGTGGCGCAGAAACGACTGGATCAACTGCCGTCCTAGCTTGGCGATATCGAGGCCCTGCGCCACCAGTCTGTCGGGATCGCTAAGCGGCGTGCCGTCGATCCATTCCATCGTCAGCACGTCGCGGGTGGTGCGGTCCCAATCGATCTGCGGCGCGCGGAAATCGGGATCGCCCTTGAGATTTTCGCCATATTCGGTCGCCGCCGCCGCTTCAAGGCGGAAATCCATCTCCATCCGCACCGAGCGGGCGAGCGTCTCGACCACCTGCACGAGCCTCAGCCGCCGCGTTTCGGGAAACATCCGCTCGGCCAGACGGGCGGCGAAGAACATGTCGGCGAGATCGCGCGCGAACAGACGCTCGACGCCGGGACGCAGCACTTTGACCGCGACCACGCGCTCGCCCACCCGGGCCCGATGCACCTGCGCGATCGAGGCGGCGGCGACGGAATCGCCGAATTCGGCGAACACGGTCTCCAACGGCGCCTGAAACGAGGCCTCGACGCGCTTGACGGCGATGGCGCGCGAGATCGGCGCGACGCGGTCCTGCAGACGCTCCAGTTCGCGCGCGACGTCGGCGCTGACGATGTCGGGCCTGGTGGCGAGGAACTGGCCGAGCTTCACATAGGAGGGACCGAGCCGCTCCATCGCGCGCGGCAGGGCGTGCGCGCCGCTGCGGCTGCGCCCGATCAGCTTGAGCGCGCCGACCAGCGGGCGCGCCGAAGGCGGCAGCGCCGAGGCGTCGACGCCGCTGAGCGCGCCCTCGCGCGCCATCACCAGACCGGCGCGCACGAGGCGCGCGACGTGGCCGATCGAAGCCAGCCCCGCCAAGACCTAAAGCTTCCAGCCGGAATGAATGGCGACGATTCCGCCCGAAATGCGCTCGTAACTCACGCGCGAAAAACCCGCCGCGCCGATCATGTCGGCGAAACGCTCGGGCGTCGGGAACTGGCGGATCGATTCGACGAGATAACGATAAGGCGCGCCGTCGCCGGTGACCGCCCGGCCGAGCGCGGGGATCACCGCATCCGAATAGGCGGCGTAGATCCGGTCGAGGCCGGGCATGTCGACGTGGCTGAATTCCAGGCAGAGAAAGCGGCCGCCGCGCCGCAACACGCGATAGGCTTCCGTTAGGGCGCGCTCGATGCGCGGCACGTTGCGGATGCCGAAGGCGATGGTGTAGCCGTCGAAGGCGGCGGCCTCGAACGGCAGCGCCTCGGCGTTGGCCTCGACGAATTCGAGCTGGCTCCCTTCGGCCCGCTTACCCGCCCGCGCCTGCCCCACCCGGAGCATGTCGGCGTTGATGTCGGCGACGGTGACGCGCGTCCCCTTGCCGCCAACGCGGGCGATGCGGAACGCCACGTCGCCGGTGCCGCCGGCGACGTCGAGATGGGCGTAAGGACGGTGGCGCGGCGGCGCGACTTTGGCCGCCAGCATGTTCTTCCACAGCCGATGCAGGCCGGCCGACATCAGATCGTTCATCAGGTCGTAGCGGTCGGCGACCTTGTGGAACACGTCGTCGACCAGACCCTGCTTGGCGTCGAGCGCCACGCGGCGTTCGCCGAAGTGGGTTTGCTGGGGGTCCATGGGCTTTTCCGAACTGAGGCGCGTCTCCTTAAACGCTGCGCCCGCGCGAGGCCAGCGCTCCCCGCGCGGGCGCAGCGCTCTATACGCCTGCGCCCACGCGTGTTATCGAAGTCGTCCGCGCCGAACGCGGTTGGGATGGCAGGGAGGATTAGGGTGAAATATATCGTCAGCGCGGCCGTCTTCTCGGCCGCACTCGTCGCCGGCGCAGCAGGCGCGCGGGCGGACGGCGATCCGGAAGCCGGCAAGCAGGTGTTCAAGAAATGCCACGCCTGCCACAACGTCGGCGAAGGCGCCAAGAACGCCGTCGGTCCCGAGCTTAACGGCATTGTCGGCCGCAAGGCCGGCATTGCCGAGGGCTACAATTATTCCGACGCCAACAAGGGCTCTGGCATCACCTGGGACGCCGCAACCCTGAAGGAATACCTCAAGGACCCCAAGGCGAAGGTGCCCGGCACCAAGATGATATTCCCCGGTCTGCCGAACGAGAAGGACGCCGACAACGTGATCGCCTATCTCGCCACCTTCGGGCCGGACGGCAAGACGAAGTGATATTAAGCTAACGCCGATGTAATGTGCCGGCGTCTTGCGCGCCGAAGATTGCGCCTTCATATTGACGGCGTAGCGAAGTGGGCGGGTAGACCGCCCGCTTCGTCCACTCAAAGAGGTTTCCATGTCCAACTATGACCGATTCACGTCTGCGCGCGCGGGCGCGGGCGTCGCCCGGTCCGGAACCGGCGCGATCGACCAGGGTCTGCGCGCCTATATGCTGGGCGTCTACAACTACATGACCCTGGGTCTGGGCGTCACCGGGTTCGTCTCGCTCGGAGCCTACCTGGCCTCGGCGCCGGTGTTCGTCGGCAATCATCTAGTGAGCGTGAACGGGTTCGGCCAGGCGCTTTATTTTTCGCCGCTGCGCTGGGTCGTGATCTTTGCGCCCTTGTTGATAGTGTTCGGCCTGTCCGCCGGCCGCGACCGCATGTCGGTGAACGCGGCGCGGTTGACCTTCCTGGCGTTCTCCGCGCTGATGGGTCTGTCGCTGTCGACGGTGTTCCTTGTCTACACCGGCGCCTCGGTCGCGAACGTGTTCTTCATCACCGCCGCGTCGTTCGCCGCGCTGAGCCTCTATGGCTACACGACCCGACGCGATCTCTCGGCGATGGGTTCGTTCCTGATCATGGGCGTGTTCGGCCTCATCATCGCCAGCCTGGTGAACATCTTCCTGCACTCGTCCGGACTGCAATGGGCGATCTCGGTGCTGGGCGTTGGCATCTTCGCCGGCCTGACCGCCTATGACACGCAGACGATCAAGGCGAACTATTATGCCGGCGGCGCCTGGGAGATGTCGGAGAAGAAGTCGATCTTCGGCGCGCTGACGCTCTACCTCGACTTCATCAACATGTTCCAGTTCCTGCTGATGTTGTTCGGCGACCGCCGCAACTAAGCAAGGCTCGAACCCTCGACCAGCCCGACCGCGTTTCCCGCGGCCGGGCTTTTTTCTTTTTCGCGTCAAATTTACGGTATAGACAGGTTCATTGCGACGCGCCTTTAGCTGAGGAAAACGATTATGGATCGACGGATTATGCTTGCGGTTTTGATGGGGCTTGCGGGATCGGGCGCGCAGGCCGCCAATTTGAAGATCGTCGATATCAAGGCGAGTCTTTATCTCGAAACAACGGGCCAGTTTTCCGAACCGCTCTCGGACGGGGCGTCGCTGCACAATCTCGCCAGGGGCGATGGGCCGGACAAGCGCCTCGCCAGCGGCGTGCTGATCGACCTGACTTTCTCCGGCGACAAGAATTCCGCGCCGAAATTCGCCACCGCCGCGGTCGACGTGTTGCAGACCAATCACGCCGGCCAGCAGGTCGTCACCCACAAGGGGTTCGACAATTTCGTGTTCGGCGCCGACGGCGTCGAACACAAGGCGTTCCTGCTGGAGAACGCCACCTGCATGCCGTTGCAGGTGGTCGTCCACGCCAACAAGACGACGAAAACGCTGCGCCTCGCCTTCGACTGCAAGGCTTAGCGGCCGTAGACGCCGACCAGTTCCGCTTTCGCCAGCGTATGAAAATGCAGGTTGAAGCCGACTACGGCCGCCGAGGTTTGCGCCTCCGGCCCGAGCTTGGAGACGTCGGTTGCAAACAGCGTGAATTTATAATGGTGCGGCGCGTCGCCCTGCGGCGGGCACGGGCCGCCGTAGCCGGGGACGCCGAAATCGGTGCGGCTTTCGGTCGCCCCGGCCGGCGCCTTTGCGCCTTTCGCCAGCCCGGTCGCGTCGGGGGGAATGTCGAACATCACCCAATGCCAGAAGCCGCTGCCGGTGGGCGCGTCCGGGTCATAGACCATCAGCGCGAAACTCTTGGTCCCCTCAGGGGCGCCCGACCATTTGAGCGCGGGCGACACATTCTTGCCGGTGCAGCCGAAGCCGGAAAAAACCTGTTCGTCCGAGAGTTTCGCGCCCGGCGCGATGTCGGCGCTGGTCAGCTCGAACGCCGCCGCAGCGACGGGCAAGAACGCGGCGAACGCCGCGCCGATGGCTGCTTTCCACATGTCTTTCTCCCAGGGCGCGAAGCCTGCGCCGGCTTTCAGGAAATCACGACAGCCGGCGCGACGCAAACGCTCACTGCGAAACCGCCTCCCAAAGAAAATCCAGCCCCAGCGCGACGAAGCCGGCGCGTTCGGCATTGTCCTTGCCATAGCCGTGGCCGCCGGCGGCGGGTTCGTACAACCATGCGCGATAGCCCAGCGCCTGCAACTTCGCCGCCATCTTGCGGGCGTGGCCGGGATGCACGCGGTCGTCGCGGCGGGTGGTGGCGATAAGGATCGGCGGGTAATTCCTGCCTGCTGTTGCGAGATGATAGGCCGAGATCCATTGCAGGAACGCCCAGTCCTCGGGCTTATCGGGATCGCCGTATTCCTCGATCCAGCTCGCCCCCGCCAGCAGTTTCGTGTAGCGGCGCATGTCGATCAGCGGAATCGTGCAGAACAGCGCGCCGAATTTATCTGCGTGCCGTGTCAGCATGTTGGCGATCAACAGGCCGCCGTTCGAGCCGCCCTCGGCGGCGATGCGCGCAGCGGTGGTGAGGCCGCGCGCGACGAGATCGGCGGCGACGGCGGCGAAATCGTCCTGCGCTGCGCGCTTGCCCTCGCGCACGCCCGCCTTGTGCCAGCGCGGCCCGAATTCGCCCCCGCCCCTGATGTTGGCGACGACGCTCGTGCCGCCGCGCTCCAGCCAAAGCTTGCCGATCTGCGAGCGGTAATACGGCCGCTCGGACACCTCGAAGCCGCCGTAGCCATAGAGATGCACGCGCGCGGCGCCGTCGCCCTTGGCGGGGCCGACCTGCACATAGGGAATACGCTCGCCGTCGTTGGCGCGCGCCTCGTGGCGCGTGACGATCAGGCTGCTGGCGTCGAACAAAGCCGGCATTCGCCGCAGCACCGTCGGCGCCGAGGGGGACTCGGCGGACAGATCAACCAGCCGCATCTCCATCGGCGTGATTGGACTTTGCGCGAACACGAGCGCCTCGCCGTTCGATTCGCGCGCGAAGGCGTCGAGCCGGCTCACCGAGACGACGCCGACCTCGGGCACGCCGGCAAGAGGCTCACGCCGCCAGCCCTCGGCCGGGGTCAGAAGCTCGAACGTGGGCGCGAGATCGTCCAGGAGCGACAGCAGCAGCTTGTCGCCGACCCACGCATAGGTTTCCAGCACGCGCCGTTCACCCGGCGCGAACAGGACCGTGAACGGGGCGTCTCGCCCGAGCGGCGCGGCGAGCAGCGCGCCAGCGGGGTGGGTCTCAGCACCAAGCGTCCACGGCGTGCGCGTCTGCACGAGCAGCCAGGCGCCGTGCACGTCCTTGTCGGCGTCATCGGGCGCGTCGATCCGGACGCGGGGTTCGACTTCGCCAAGCTGGAGTTGGTAGGCGAAGAAGCTGGTGCGACGGCCGAACAGCCAGCGCGGCGGCTCGACCGAGCGGTCGAGGCCGGCGAACACGGAGATGTCATCGGCCTCGCCCTCGAACATGATCCTGGCCGCCTCGAAAGCTTCGCCGCGCCGCCAGAGTCTTGCCGTGCGCGCATAGCCCGAGCGGGTCGCGGCGCCGTGGGCGGAACAGAGGACCAGCGTGTCGGCGTCGACCCATTCCGCGCTTTGCTTGGCCTCCGGGGCGAGGAAGCCGCCGAAGGTTTTCTTATCGAGGTCGTATTCGCGCAACACGCAGGCGTCGCCGCCACCGCGCGAAAGCGACAGCAGCGCAAGCGCGCGGTCGCCCGGGCGCATCGTCGCGCCAGCCCAGACCCAGTCCTCGCCCTCCGCCGCGCCCAGCGCGTCGAGATCGAGCAAAATCTCCCAATCCGGCTCGCCGTCGCGATAGGCGGGCCAAGCAGCGCGGCGCCAAAGGCCGCGCTTGTGGTCGGCGTCGACCCAGAAATTATAGACCTCGCCGCCTCGCCTTGTGACGAGCGGGATCTTGTCCTTGCGGTCCCACATCGCCGCCAGCGCATCCCGGTCGCGCGCGAAGGCTTTGCCGCCGAAACGTTGCAGCGTGCGCGCGGTCTGCGCCTCGACCCAGGCGAGCGCGCGCGCGCCGTCGACGTCCTCCAGCCAGAGGTAGGGGTCGTCGTCGGGCGCGGCGAGCGTGGGGCGAGGGTCCATCGCCCGAGCCTATCGCGGATGCCGCGCGGGCGATAGAAGGGGGCATGTTCCGCGCCACCCTGCTGACTTTGTTCCCCGAAATGTTCCCCGGCCCGCTCGGCTTCAGCCTCGCCGGCGACGCGTTGAAGCGGGAGCTTTGGGCATTGGAGGCGCGCGACCTGCGCCTGCACGGGCTCGGCCGCCACCGCGCCGTCGACGACACCCCGGCGGGCGGCGGCCCGGGCATGGTGATGCGCGCCGACGTGCTTGGCCACGCGCTCGACGCCGTGCCCGACGACGGCCGCGCGCGCCTGCTGATGAGCCCGCGCGGGCGCCCGCTCGTCCAGCGCCAAGTGCGCGAATGGGCGGCCGGGCCGGGGCTGGTCGTGCTGTGCCCCCGCTTCGAGGGAGTCGACGAGCGCATCGTCGAGGCGCGCGGGCTGATCGAGGTTTCAATCGGCGACTACGTGCTGAGCGGCGGCGAGGTTGCAGCCCTCGCCGTGCTCGACGCCTGCGTGCGGCTGATCCCCGGCGTGATGGGCAGAATCGAGTCCGGGACCAGCGAGAGTTTCGAGGACGGCGGGCTCGAATATCCGCAATATACGAAGCCGCGCGAGTGGGAGGGGCGGACGATCCCCGAGGCGCTGCTGTGCGGCGATCATGCGCGCATCGCGCGCTGGCGGCGCGAGGAGGGGGAGCGGATTACAAGGGAGCGGCGGCCGGATTTGGTTGAAAAATCTGCTGGTGGATTCCCGAGGAGCGTTAACGCGCTTGACGAATCGTCTCTTACCGCAAAAGATGAACTATGAACCGACAATTGAAAATTTCCGCCGCTTCCAGCGAGTTTCTCGCCCTTGCGGCGGGGTGTCGTTTCAAAACGATTTTAGCGGATCCCCCTTGGCGCTTCCAGAATTCAACCGGCAAGGTGGCCCCTGAGCACAAGCGTCTGAATCGCTATTCCACAATGACGTTGGACGATATCAAGATGCTTCCCGTCGCGGAAGCGGCGGATGCCACTTCACACCTCTATCTCTGGGTCCCCAATGCCCTCTTGCCAGACGGCCTTGCCGTTATGGCAGCCTGGGGATTCACATATAAGGCGAATGTCGTTTGGCATAAGGTCCGCAAGGACGGCGGCTCGGATGGGCGCGGAGTCGGATTCTATTTCCGCAATGTTACGGAATTGTTGCTGTTCGGCGTTATCGGTAAAAACGCCCGCACGCTGGCGCCTGGCAGAACGCAGGTCAACATGATGCAAACCCGAAAGCGGGAGCACTCCCGCAAGCCGGATGAGCAGTACGATCTGATCGAGTCATGCTCGTCCGGCCCCTTTCTCGAAATGTTCGGACGCGGCACCCGCAAGGGCTGGACGACGTTTGGAAACCAGGCTGATGATGGCTATGAGCCTACGTGGAAAACATATGCTCATCACTCGCAAGTAGGAAAAGTTCGGGAGCTATTCGACTAAGTCTCGTCTTCGTCGTCGCCTA
>JANYIH010000330.1 GCA_025358745.1 Hyphomicrobiales bacterium
GTTTTCGGCTCGTCGGGCGAATTGGACATCCAGCCCTGCTTGGCCGAGCCGTAGATGATGGGGAAATCGAGCTGTTCGTCGGTCGCGTCGAGCGCTGCGAACAGGTCGAACACCTCGTTGACGACTTCGCTCACCCGCGCATCGGGCTTGTCGACCTGGTTGACGCAGACGATCGGCTTGAGGCCGATCTTGAGCGCCTTGCCGACCACGAATTTCGTCTGCGGCATCGGCCCTTCGGACGCGTCCACCAGCACGATGGCGCCGTCGACCATCGACAGAATCCGCTCCACCTCGCCGCCGAAATCGGCGTGGCCGGGCGTATCGACGATATTGACGCGATGCTCCTTCCACAGCACCGAGGTCGCCTTGGCGAGAATGGTGATGCCGCGCTCCTTCTCCAGATCGTTGGAATCCATCACCCGCTCCACGACGCGCTGGTTCTCGCGGAAGGCGCCCGACTGCTGCAACAGGCGGTCGACGAGCGTGGTCTTGCCGTGGTCGACGTGGGCGATGATGGCGATATTGCGGAGCTTCATGGAGCGGCTTTCGGCGTGCGATGCGATTCGGAGCGTTAAGGCAACGCCCCGTTCTTTGGCCTTGACGTTACGGAAACGCGACATTCCGGCCCCGCGAGACGGGGTCGGCGTCAATTTGTGCGGCGCAATACACGATTGGCGGCGATAAGGAAAGGTCGATGGCGTCCGCCTGGTCCTAGGACCAAGCGGGACCATTGGCCCAATTGGCCGCCTCGCCGGCGAGGGGTAGCATGCCGTCGGCGTTGAGTTGAGCGGATGGAGAACGACTTTGCCTTTCGCGACCGACTACACCACATTGCTCTCCGGCTCCTATTGGAGCGGGGCTGACGTCACCGCGCAGCCGGTCATCCTCACCTATTCGTTTCTGGCGACGAAGCCGACGACCGACCCGCATTTTCTGGGGACTACCCTCAATACGTTCGCTGCTTTCACGGCGCAGCAGCAAACCCAGACGCAGCAGGCGCTGGCGCGCTGGTCGGGCGTGTCCGGCGTCATTTTCGAGCAGGTCGCGCCCGGCCAGGGCGACATCAATTTCGCGGGCTACAATCTGGGCTCGGTGGGGGGCGAGGGGTTTTTCCCCTGGGGCAATTGGAACTATTCCACCGCGACCGCGTCGACGATCCATTTCACCGCCGACGTCCAGGCAAGCGGCTACGGCGACGTGCTGATGAACACCGCTCTGGAAGACGGCGCGGGCCTGTTCGCCTATCCCACGCTGCTGCACGAAATCGGTCACGCGCTCGGCCTGAAACATCCCACCGAGCCCTTTACGTCTTACGTTATCGTGCACAATCAATGGGATCCCGGCGTCAGCTATGACGGGAATTTCTCGATCATGTCGCCGGGCGGCTCCGGCTCGACGCTGACCGACATCACCGGCGACGACACCCTCGCGATCCAATCCATCTATGGGACCAGCGCGCAGCAAGGCGCGCAATTCTCTTCCCTTGGCTGGAATGCGGCGACCTTCACCCTGACCGCGACGCTCAAGAACGGCGGACAGACCGTGCGCGGCGTCAGCACATCCAACACGATCACCGGCGGGACCGGCGACGACACGATCTACGCGATCGGCCAGGGCTCGAACAGGATCTATGGTAAGCTCGGCGACGACACGCTGGTGGGCGGTTCGGGCGTCAACTATCTCGACGGCGGCGCCGGGGCCGATACGCTCAACGGCTGGTTCAGCCCCGCCAGCTACGCCTCCTACGCCGACGCAACCGTCGCGGTCGCCGCCAATCTGCTGAGCCCCTGGCTTAACACGGGCGACGCGGCGGGCGACGTCTATCTCAACCTTCACCGCGTCCTGGGCTCGAACAGCGCCGACACGATCACCGGCGACAATGCCGGCGACAATCTGCAGGGCGGCGCGGGCGACGACACGATCACCGGCGGGACCGGGGTCGACTATCTCTACGGGCAGGGGGGCGCCGACACGCTGAACGCGGGCGCGGGGACCAGCTATCTCGACGGCGGCGCGGGCGGCGACACGCTGAACGGTTCGGCAGGCCACGCAAGCTTCGCCGCTTATTCCGATGCAACGTCGGGCGTGACAGCCAGCCTCGCCAATCCCGGCGCAAATACCAACGACGCGGCGGGCGACATCTATCATGACATCCACCGGATCGTCGGCTCGAAATACGCCGACGCGCTCACCGCCGACAATGCCGGCGACATCCTGCAAGGCGGCGCGGGCGACGACACCCTCTTGGGCGGCTCCGGCCTCGACCATCTCTATGGGCAGGCGGGCGCCGACACGTTAACGGCGGGCGCGGGGCCTAGCTATCTCGACGGCGGCGCGGGCGCTGACGCGCTGATCGGCTCGGTCGGTCACGCGAGCTACGCCTCCTACTCCGACGCGACGTCGGCGGTGACCGTCAATCTGATTAGCCCCGGTGCGAGCGCCGGGGACGCGGCGGGCGACAGTTTCACAAACATCCATGACGTGCTGGGCTCGAACTCCGGCGACACAATCACCGGCGACAATTCGGGGGACGTGCTAAACGGCGGCGCGGGCGCGGATACGATCGTGGGGGGAACGCGCGCCGACGTCCTCGTGGGCGGCGTAGGCGCCGACAATTTGACGGGCGGTCTGGGGGCCGACCAGTTCCGTTTCAATTACGCGACCGAGGGCGGCGACACGATCACGGATTTCAACTCCGCGCAGATCGACAAGATTGGCGCCTGGAGCTCAGGTTTCGGCGCCGGCCTGGTGGCGGGCGCGCTCGACCCCGCCCATTTCGCTCTCAACGCGGCCAATGCGGCCAACAGCCAGTTCATCTGGGTCGCGGCCAGCCACGCCCTCTACTGGGACGCCGACGGAACCGGGGGGGGCGCTGCGGCGCTGCTCGCCACGCTGCAAGGCGTAACCTCGCTTTCGGCCTCCGACATTCGCGTGTACTGAGCGCTTCACTCCCAGAACACCGGCGCGATCGAAGCGATCAGCAGCGCCCCCATGGTCCAGTTGAACGGTCGCGCGCGGCGGGGGTCGGCGAGAATGCGCCGCATCGCGGCCCCGAACAGCACCCAGACCCCGCTACAGGGAAAGCCGATCACCAGAAAGGTCACGGCGACCACCATCACGCGGGTCGCATAATTCGGACTGACGGCGTAGGTCGTCAGCGCGCTGACTGCCATCACCCAGCCTTTCGGATTGATCCACTGGAACGCCGCAGCCGCGAGCGCCCCCAGCGGCCGCCCCTTGGCGACGCCTTCCTTCACCGCGCCCGAGGTGGCGATGCGCCAGGCGAGCCAGACGAGGTAGGCCGCGCCCGCATAGCGCATCACCGGCAGCAGCCACGGCGCGACGCGGAAGATGGCGTCGAGCCCGAAGCCGACCAGCGCCACCATCAGCGCGAAGCCGAGCACCACGCCGGCAAGATGGGGCAGCGAGCGGCGCACGCCGTAGTTCACGCCCGAGGCCATCAGCATCATGTTGTTCGGACCCGGCGTGACGCCGCAGACGATGCCGAACAGGAGGAGCGCGAGAAATATGTCGAGGCGCATGGGGGCGTCCAGAGAGCGAGCGCCTCCCCTAACCGATTCGCGTCGGAAAGGGCGTTGCGCGGGGCGCCGCCTCCGCGCATAATCGCGCTTGTCCAAAGGGAGGTCGTCATGCTGACGCGACGCGGGTTCGTAGGCTGCGCGCTTTGCGCGCTCACCGGTTTCAGCGCAACGGAGGTCGGCGCGCAAGCGACGGGGCTCAAGCGCACCATCGTCAGCCGCACCGACGGCCCCGCGCCGGGCTACGAGACGATTGAGGCGAAGGTCGAGATCCCCGCCGGCAGCGCGATCGCCCGCCACATCCACTTCGGCATCGAGACGAGCTACGTGGTCGAAGGCTCGGTCGAACTCGACGTGCAAGGCGTCGGCCCGAAGACCTACGCTGCGGGCGACGGCTTCCAGGTTCCGACGCAGACCCCGCACGGCGGCAAGAACGGCGACAAGCCGACGGTCCTCGTCGCTGTCTATGTCGTGGAAAAAGGCAAGCCGCTGGCCACCCCGGTATGACATTGCTCGACGAGGCCAACGCCAAGCAATCGGCCTATTGGAACGGCGACGCGGGACAGCGCTGGACGGCGCTTCAGGAAAGCCAGGATCGGCTGTTCACGCAGATCACGGCGGCGCTGTTCGACGCCGCCGCGCCGAAGCCCGGCGAAAAAGTGCTCGACGTCGGCTGCGGCGCCGGCGAGACGACGCTGAAAGCCGCGTCACTGACCGGCGCTGCGCTCGGCGTCGATGTCTCCGAACCGCTGCTCGCCCGCGCCCGCGAACGCGCTGCGCAGTCGGGCTCGCCGGCGCGCTTCGCGCTCGCCGACGCCACCGCCTATGATTTTTCCGGTGAAGCGGCCGATCTGATGATCTCGCGCTTCGGCGTCATGTTCTTCGCCGAGACCGCCAAGAGCTTCGCCAATCTGCGGCGCGGGCTGAAGCCGGGCGGGCGGCTCGCTTTCGTATGCTGGCGCGACCCGGAGTTGAACCCGTGGCTGATGACGCCCCTGGCCGCCGCGCTCAAACACCTCCCGCCGCAGCCGGAGACGGCGCCCGACGATCCCGGTCCGTTCGCGTTCCGCAACGAGGCGCGCGTGCGCGCAATCCTGGAGGGCGCCGGATTTGCCGATGTGAGTTTCTCGCCCCGCGACTTCGAACTCGATTACGCCGACGGCGGCGGGCTCGACAACGCCGTGGACAAGTGTCTCGCGATCGGCCCGACCAGCCGCGCGTTGGACGGTCAGCCCGACGCCACCGTGCAAGCCGTGCGGGAAGCGGTTCGCGCGGCGCTTGCGACCTATCTCAAAGGCGGCGAAGTCAAGCTCGGCGGCGCGGTGTGGATCGTGCGCGCGCGAGCCTGAATCCTCACGGCAGGCGGACTTTGGCGAAGGCGCCGCTCAGCAGGATGAGCGTCATCGCGCCCAGCATCATGCCGATCGACAGGAACGGTTCGAGGGCGAGATTGGCGCCGGCGCGGAAAAAGGCGTCGCGGATCAGCAGCGCGGTCGCGAACGCCGCCATCACCAACGCCGTGTTGCCGCCCAGACCAAAGCTCGATTTTTCCATGATCGCATTGGAGATGGCGCCGAGGAACAGGCAGGAGACGAAGGCGAGGAACCAGAATTCCATCGACTGCGCGCCCCCCAGCGCCAGAACGACCTGCCACACTCGCTTCAGACGCAGTTCGCCGTTCTCGACCTGCGTCCATTGGAAACTGTCGTCCCACGGCTCGACCTCGGCGTCGATATCCTGAAACAATTCGCGGGTAATGCGGGCGGCCGCGGCGACGGCGCGCGGATCGGCCTTGCCGAGCTTCGCCTTGCGCCGCTCCTCGTGAACGGCGTCGGCGGCTTCCTCGGCCAGGCGCGCGCTGGCGCCGCTGCCCCGAGGCGAAGCGTTCGCGCGCAGCGAAGCTATGGCGCTTGCAGCGGCGTCGGGGCGCAGCGCGCCGGTCGGGGTTTTGTCGACGAGCGCGATCTTGGCAGGAAGGTTCTCCGCATCGAACCGCCCCGCCGCGGCGCTCTGCGCGGTCGCCAATGCCGGCTGGTCCACCGGCGCGGTCAAGGTCAGGGTCGGCTGTCCGGGATGCAGCCGCAGGATCTGGCTGTCATGCAGCAGCACCGTCTTGCGGGTCGTCAGATCGGTGACGGTGACATAGCCGCGCCGCACCGTGACGGTCGCGCCATAAGTCTCGGCGACAACCGCGAACGAGGCGTCGGCCGTCTCGACTGCGGCGTAGGTCGTCATCACCACGAGAGATGCGGTGGCCTCCACGCCCAGCCCGCCCTCGAACAGACGCACCAGCGGGCTAGCCTCGCCGTCGATGCGAAATTTCGCCTCTGCGGGGACGTCGAGCGTCGCGCCAGCGCTGGCGAGCCGAATGCGGCTGTCGCCCTCCGTCTGCACGATCGCGTTGGGCGGCAAAGTCGAGCCGGATTGCAGGGGCGCCCACTCGCCCGCCGCGAATGCGCGAGCGGTTCCCGCGACCTCGTCTATTCGCCAATCCCTGGCGATAGCGGAGCCGACGCCCAAGATGAAAAAAAGGAACGTAAGTATAAATCCACGCAATGCCACGGCGCGCCCCGCAATCGTTTGTTGTTTCAAACATTGCTAGAGCTAGAGGTCAAAGCACGTTAGGGCAACTGAAGGGTTAAAACATCGTAAACGCCGGCGCGACTCAAGCGCGGCTCGCGATCTCCTCCACCAACGCGGCCAACCGCTCGGCGGCGTCGGGCACGCCGGCCTGCTTTGCCGCCGCAGCCTTGGCGCGCAGCCCAGCGGGATCGGCCAATGCGGCGCGCCAGATCGCGGCCAGCGCGTCGGGGGTGAAGTCGCTTTGGCGCACCACCGTCGCCGCGCCGGTTCTGGCGAGCAGCGCGGCGTTGGCGGCCTGATCCTGATCCAGCGCGTGCGGGTAGGGTACGAGGATCGACGGCCGGCCAATCACCGCCAATTCGCTCACGGTCGAGGCGCCGGCGCGCGCGACCACGAGATGCGCGGCGGCGATGCGGGCCGGCAGATCGGGGAAGAACTCGGCGATCTCCGCGGCAAAGCCGAGCTTTGCGCAATCGGCCTGCGCGCGCGCGCGATCCTCGCCGCGCGCCTGGGCCACCAGCGACAACCGCGCCCGCTCGGCCGCGTCGAGCCGCGCCAGCGCCGCCGGAATCACCTCCGACATCACCCGCGCGCCCTGGCTGCCGCCAGTCACCAGCACGCGCAGACGTCCGTCGGCGAAATCGGGATAGGGCGTCGCCGCCGCCGCGAGAACGGCGGGCCGCACGGGATTGCCGGTGTAGCGCAGTTTCGCGGCCGCCACGCCGGCAAGATCGGGAAAGCCGGCAGCGATCCGCGCCACGCGCCCGCTGAGGAACCGGTTGGCGCGGCCGAGCACTGCGTTCTGCTCGTGCAGAATGGCGGGGACGCCGAGCAACCAGGCGGCGAGCAGCGGCGGCACGGTGGGATAACCGCCAAAGCCGACCACCACGGCGGGTTGGAGGCGCCGGATCAAACGCGCGGCCACTACCACGCCGCGTCCCAGCATCGCGGCCGCGCGCGCCTTCGCCACGAACCCCGCGCTGGTCGGAGTCGCCGCGGGAATGGCGTGAATCGCGCGGGCGGGAAATTCGCCGCCGTATTTCAGCGCGCGGTCGTCGGTGGCAAGATCGACGGCGACGCCGCGCTTGGCCAGCGCGCTCGCCAGCGCTGCGGCGGGAAACAGATGGCCGCCGGTGCCGCCGGCGGCGAGCAGCACATTCATGGTT
>JANYIH010000332.1 GCA_025358745.1 Hyphomicrobiales bacterium
GGCGGCCTTGCAGACGACGCCCAGCCCGACCAGCCAGGGCGAGGCGGGGCCGAGCCTCGGGACGATCCCGTCGCGGTGGAGATAGGCGAGCGCCGCCATCAGGATCGGCGCCGCGGCGACGTCGCTGCGCCAGAACACTTCGTAATAGTCCTGGCCAAGCCCATCCTGATGGCGGCGCTCGCCTATCTCCACCGCGACGGGATCGTCCGGAGGCTCGGCCCCGCCTCGCCCTGGCTGGTCGGGCTGGGCGTCGTCTGCAAGGCCGCCGCTTTCGGCTCCGCGTTGCGATTTGGCGCCGGGTCGCTTGCCTTCGCGCTCGCCGTCGTCGGTCTGGAGGTGGCGCCGGCGTGGTGGCGCGCGGCGTTGTCGCATCCCTGGCTGCGCAAACTCGGCGAGGCGTCGTTCTCGATCTATCTCTGGCAGCAGCCATTCTACGAGATGCACGCGCAGGGCGCGGGCCTGTGGACGCTTCCGGCGGCGCTTGCCTGCGGTTTCGCCTGCCATTATGGGCTTGAGAAGCCCGCTCGCCTGCGCCTCAACGACTGGCGCGAAGGGCAAGCTCGTCAGCAAGCGCTCGCGACGATACAATGGGCGCAGGGAGGCGCGTGACGCCTCCGCCGGAGCGCATCCATGTCAGAGGCCAGACAACCCGCGATCTTCCTGCCGCATGGCGGTGGCCCGTGCTTCTGGATCGACGGCCCGCCGCCGTTCGGGCGCGAGAGTTGGGAGCGGTTGCGGCTGTACCTAGCCGGGATCGTCGCCAGTCTGCCTGCGCCGCCGAAGGCGTTCCTCGTCGTTACCGCGCATTGGGAGGAGGAGGCGGCGACCGTCAGCGTCAATCCCGCGCCGGGCATGATCTTCGACTATTTCGGCTTTCCCGCCCACACCTATGAGCTTAGCTACAAAGCCCCCGGCGCGCCTGAGATCGGGCGGCGGGCGGCTGCGCTGCTGCGCGAAGCGGGCCTGCCCGTGGCGGAGGAAACAGAGCGCGGCTACGATCACGGCGTGTTCGTGCCGATGCTGATCGTCGACCCGCAAGCGCAAATCCCCGTCGTGATGATGTCGCTGCGACGCGACCTCGATCCCGCGCGGCACCTCGCGATCGGGCGCGCGCTGGCGCCATTGCGCAACGAGGGCGTCGTCATCGTCGGCAGCGGCATGAGCTATCACGACCTGCGCCACTTCCGCGACGGCGACGGCCGAGACGCCGCCACCTTCGATTCCTGGCTCGGCGAGGCCGTCACCTCGGCGCCGGCGCAGCGCGACGAAGCCTTGCGGCATTGGGCCGACGCTCCCGCGGGGAGGGCCTGCCATCCGCGCGAGGAGCATCTGTTGCCGCTGATGGTGGCGGCCGGCGCGGCCGGCGCGGATATCGGTGCGCGCGATTATCACGACGTCATCGGCGGCAAGACCATCTCCGCCTTCCGCTTCGGCTAAAGCTCAGCGGGAAAGCCGGGGGCGCGCAGATCGGTCTTCAGCGCGTCCTCCAGCAGCTTCACCACCGCCGTCGACCATTCCGCTCCGCCATAGGCCGCGCGGGCGCGCAGGAACGTCTGTTCGGTGGTTGCGGCGAGATCGAGCGGCACGCCGAATTCCCGCCCGAACCCGAGCGCGAAGCCGAGGTCCTTGCAGGCGAGATCCATCGTGAAATTGATGTTGTAACTGCCGTTGAGGATCAACTGCGATTCGGTCTCATGCACGAAACTGTTGCCGGAACTGGCGCGGATCACCTCGAAGGCCTGGCCCAGATCGAGCCCGCCGCGTTTGGCCAGCATCAGCGCCTCGCCCGCCGCGACCAGATGAATGAACGCCAGCATATTGGTGATGACCTTGATCACCGAGGCCGAGCCGAGCGGCCCGACGTGAAAGATGCGCCGGCCCATCGCCGCCAGCGCCGCGCGATGCAGTTCGAACAACTCCGCTTCGCCGCCGACGATGACGGTGATCTCGCCGCTGGCGGCCAGATGCACTCCGCCCGTGACCGGGCATTCCAGTGTCGCGACGCCCTTTTGCGCGGCGATATCGGCCATCGCGCGGATCGAGTCGCGGTCGTTGGTGCTCATTTCGATCCAGACGAGGCCCGCGCGCGCGCCCTTGAGAATGCCGTCCGGGCCTTCGAGCACGCGCTTTGAAGCGACGGGCGAAGGCAGGCAGGTGATCACCGCCTCGCAACACGCCGCGACTTCGGCGGGCGTTGCCGCAAACCGCGCCCCGGCGGCGACCAGCGGCTCGGCGGCTTTGGGGTCGAGATCGCAAACGACGAGGTCGAAGCCTGCGCGCGCGAGCGAGGCCGCGAGTTTGCCGCCGAGGTGTCCCAGCCCAACGAATCCGTATGTCATTTCGCCCTCCCGCGCCTTAATGGCGCCGAGCCGGCTATGCATCAAGCGCGTGCGTTGACTTAGCCGCCTGAGACGGTTTAAGAGCCGCCTAGCTGCTCCCATCGTCTAGCGGTCTAGGACGTCGCCCTCTCACGGCGAAAACAGGGGTTCGAGTCCCCTTGGGAGCGCCAATTAAAGCAATTACTTAAGCTACATTTTGAGCCAGCCCGAAGCGGCCTCGGGCGCTCCGCAATCGACACGATAGAGACGCGCTCGAAGGCCGGCGCAAAACTTCGTCAGTGTCCGTGCCGATGATGCAGGTCGGGATAATGGGCATGAGAATGGCGCGTTCTTTCGTGCCGATGCCAATGGGAATGAGGTTCACTGACCGGCCCGTCGTGCTGATGCCGATGATGCTCGTCGTGGATATGACTGTGCTCGTGTTCGAGCGTTTCATGTTCGTGTTCGTGGGAATGTCGCTCCGCCAAATGAAGCCAAAGGCCAATCCCCATCAGCACGCCCGCAATCATCAGCTTGACCGTCAGGGGTTCGCCGAGCAGCGCGATCGCCAGAACGGCGCCGATGAAAGGCGCGAGGGCGTAGTAAGCGCCCGTGCGCGCGCTTCCCAGGCGCCGCAGCGCCAGAATGAACATCACGAGGCTGACGCCGACGCCGAGCAGCCCGACCACGCCTGCGGCAGCGACGGTGAGGACGGCCGGAAACGAGGAGCCCGTCGCCAGGGCAAGGGCGATATTTACGCCGCCCGCGATCAGGCCCTTGAGCATTGCGATCACTACGGGATCGGTTGCTGAGATCTTCCGGGTGAAATTGTTGTCGATGCCCCAGGCGACACAGGCCCCGACCACCAACAGCGCGCCGGCATCGACCGAAACGCCCTGACCATCCCACGAAAGCAGCAGCGCGCCGGCGAGAATCGCGAATGCGCCAAAGATCAACTTCCGGTCGACGTTCTCCTGAAAGGCGACCCAAGCGATCGCCATGGTCGCCAGACCTTCCGTGTTGAGAAGCAGCGCGGCGCTGGACGCCGTGGTGCGCGCGAGGCCGAACATCAGCAGTATCGGCCCGACAACCCCGCCCATGCCGATCGCGACCGCGAGCCAGGGGAGATCGCTTCGTCGCAGTTGGGCCTCGTCCGGCGACGCGCCAAATGCGCCGAGTAAGCCGCGATAGGCCGCGAGACCTAGACCGGCGCCAAAGTACATCAGCCCCGCCAGCATGAACGGGTTCACGGTATCGAGCAGCAGTTTCGACAGCGGCGAGACCGCGCCGAAAAGAGCCGCCGAGACCAACGCAAGCGGCACGCCAGGCCAAAGGCCCGCAATGTTTCGAGACTCAATCATGTCGAGATATTACCACAGAGCAGGACGCTCGCGAATGAGATCGCAGCCGCGATAGATCAGTTTGACGGCAGCGGCCACCTGCCCAGGCTTTTACGCCTATGCGCGGTTTCTGGGGCATCGTGCAGCGACCCTATAGGGGGCGGACGACGAGATCATCGAAGGCGGTGATCGAATCCGCCTTCGTCCAGAAACCAACCCGCCCGGACACGAAGCGGGAGTCGCGTTGGTCGATTAGCGGCTGGTCGTTCAACCAACCGCGAATGTGGTCGCGCTCTGCGGTGACGCGCAACTTGTGCCATTGGCCGAGCGCGGGGGCGTTGACGCTCGCCCCCGCGACTTCATGCCTACCTTGGTCGTAGCAATAGAAGTTGAAATTGTTCTCCAATGCGTTGGCCCGGATAACATAATAGCGACCCTCGGAGAAGCGGACGACGATGCCGCCGGATGCATCTTCGCGTCCCGACATGGGCTTGAAGCGCGCCGTGACATCGACGTCGGCGTAGGGGCCGCCAGGCGCAATGATCACGTTAAAGGCGTTGCCCGTCGCGCGCTGCACGAGCGCGCGGGCGCCCTTTGAAGCCCCCGCCACCTCCTCGACGGCCCATTTTCCGGTCACCGTCTCCCAGCCCTCGAAAGGGCGCGCGAAGTCAAACTGAACCTGCGAAGCCGCCGCGCGGGAAGGACGTCGAGCGTCGATCGACGCGACCGCCGCCATTGCGGCGGCGGAGGTTAGCCATCGCCGCTTCGACATATCAATCAACGTTCCCTCCCAGACGCCGCATCGGCCGGCCGCGCTCGCATCGTCAGTCCAGCTTTTCAGTGCACCTGGCCTGAAACGGCGGGCGACGCGCCGATCGCGGCGTCGACTTTTGACCAGTCGACTTCGGCGCTGCGGGCGGGCAAGGCCGCGAGCAGCGCACAAAGAGAAGCGAAGGCGGCGAGCGTCAGACGCATGGTTGACCTCGTTTGTTTGGTCGCGTTGGAACCCACTTGGATCGCTCCCGCCAGGCACAGCCCATCAGGCCGCCGGCGGCGCGACGCCTCAGCTGTCGCGCCTCCGCCTCCGGCGGCAACATGCAATCGTGGAGCGCATGCATCAACCGGCACTCGGTGATCTTGTGCATCGCCGCGATTTGAGCGGCTGGCCGCCGAAGTTGAGGCAGGCGACGCGTCGAAGGGCTTCGCCGAAGGCGCCGCCGTGGTTCGGGGCGGAAGCGGTTTGGCGAATGGTCGCTTGTTGGAGGAACATTCTTTGCTCGCCGATAGTCAGGATTTCGGTTTGTTGGTGGGCCAGTTGTGGCTTTCCCCCGTGGCGTCGCGGCGCCAGCGATAGAAAGCGTCGTAGAGCGTCAGGCCGGCTTCGAGTTGTTCGTTATCGTCGCTGTACATGCGCGACAGGCCGAGCGAGGCCGCCGGCAATCCATGCGACTCCGGCGCAAGATCGAGCCGCGCCGTATCGGCGGCGCGCACGATCAGCGCCAGTCGCGCCAGCGCGTCAGACGTGAGCCCTAGCTCGTCGATCATCACGTCGAAGGTGCATTTCTCGCCGCGATGGCTCCAGAATACGCGCTCGATATCGAAAGGCGCCGCGTTGAAGTTTTCCGCGACCGCTTCGACCTGGTTCGAGCCGACGAATAGGAACACTGCGGAGGGATCGACGAAGCGCCGGATCAGCCAAGGACAGGCGATGCGATCGATCTTGGGCCGCTCGCGCGTCACCCAGACCGTGCGCCCTTGGGGGTCGCGGGGAGGCAGTTTCGCGACCGGAATGAGCGGCAGTTTTGCTGCGCGCCAGGCTTCAAACCCGCCTTCGAGAACTTCCGCTGTAACGCCCGCCAACCGCACCCAGGCCGCTACACCCTGGCTGAGCTTGAGCCCCTTCTGGCAGATGACCACCATCGATCGGCCGGCGAAGCCGCCGGCCCATTGGGTTAGATTCGTATGCGACTGCCGCAGGGTTCCCGGCACGATGTATGGATTGGCCGTGAGGTCCTCTTCAAGCCGCACATCGATGATGGCGGGACACTTTGGCGTTCCCACCAGACGGGCAAGTTTATCCGGGGCAATGGATGAAATTGTCGACATGGCGCGTCCTTGCACGCAAGTACAGTGCAAATTCGAGGACGCGATACTTCGGCATGTCGCCTCTTGGGGAGATCGCTTTCCCCATACGCTCAATCTGACGCATCGGGGCGTTGCGGTCAATACACGGTCTTGCGAGCGCGCGTCGCGCTGCGGCGCGTCCCCGGCGCGTCTCCGCCGCGCATGGCGGCGACCGGGGTCACAGCGTCAGCCTCGCCTGCCGCAGCCGCAGCGCATTGCCGACGACGCTGACCGAGGAGAGCGCCATCGCCGCCGCCGCGATGATGGGCGACAACAAAAGGCCGAAGACGGGATAGAGGACGCCGGCCGCGATCGGCACGCCGGCCGCGTTGTAGACGAAGGCGAAGAACAGGTTCTGCCGGATGTTGCTCATCGTCGCTTGCGACAGGCGGCGCGCGATGACGATGCCTTGCAGGTCGCCTCGCAGCAGCGTCACGCCCGCGCTTTCGATCGCGACATCGCTACCCGTGCCCATCGCGACGCCGACATCGGCCGCGGCCAGCGCGGGCGCGTCGTTGACGCCGTCGCCGGCCATGGCGACGATGCGGCCCTGTTTTCTCAGGCGCTCGACGACCTTGCTCTTGTCCTGCGGCAGCACGTCGGCCTCGACCTCGTCGATGCCGAGCTTGCGGGCGACCGCCGCCGCCGTTGTGCGGTTGTCGCCGGTCAGCATGACGATGCGCACGCCCGCCTCGCGCAGCTTACGCACGGCCTCGGGCGTCGTCGGTTTGATTGGGTCGGCGATGGCGATGACGCCCGCCGCCTTGCCGTCGAGGCCGACAAAGATCGCGGTCGCGCCGTCGCCGCGCAACGTCTCGGCCGAGGCCGCCAAAGCGCTGACGTCAATCCCTTCGGCGCGCATGATCGCGGCGTTGCCGAGCGTCACGCGGCGGCCTTCGACCGCCGCCGTCACGCCCTTGCCGGCCGGGGCGTCGAACGCTTCCGCCTGCGCCAGCGTCAGGCCGCGCTCTTGCGCCGCGCGAACGACAGCCGCGGCGAGCGGATGTTCGCTCAAAGCCTCGACGCTGGCCGCGAGACGCAGCAACTCGTCCTCGCTTGCCCCCGCCGTTTTGATCGCCACCACCTTCGGCCTGCCCTCGGTCAAGGTGCCGGTCTTGTCGACGACCAGCGTATCGATCTTCTCGAAGCGTTCGAGCGCCTCGGCGTTTTTGATCAGGACGCCCAAGCTTGCGCCGCGGCCGACGCCGACCATGATCGACATCGGCGTGGCGAGGCCGAGCGCGCAGGGGCAGGCGATGATGAGCACCGACACCGCCGCGACCAGGCCGAAAGCGTAGCGCGGCTGCGGGCCGAACACGGCCCACACCAGAAACGCGATCACGGCAACGGCGATCACCAGCGGCACGAACCAGCCGGCCACCCGGTCGGCGAGGCGCTGGATCGGCGCGCGGCTTCGCTGCGCCTGCGCCACCATCTGGACGATCTGCGCCAGCATCGTGTCGCGTCCGACCTTGTCGGCGCGCATCACGAAAGCCCCGGACTGGTTGAGCGTGCCGCCGATCACCTTGTCGCCGACGCCTTTGCTGGCCGGCATGGATTCGCCCGTGACCATGGATTCGTCGACCGCGCTGCGCCCTTCGACGATGGCGCCGTCGACGGGGACTTTTTCGCCCGGACGCACACGCAGCCGATCGCCGGCCTGCACGGCTTCGAGCGCCACGTCCTCGTCGCCGCCGTCCGCGCGCATGCGGCGTGCGGTCTTCGGCGCAAGATCGAGCAGCGCGCGGATCGCGCCGCCGGTCTGATCGCGCGCGCGCAGCTCCAGCACCTGCCCGAGCAGAACCAGCACGGTGATGACGGCCGCCGCCTCGAAAGAGACCGCGACCGTCCCTTGCGCGTCGCGGAACGCCGCCGGGAACAGGCCGGGGGCGAGCGTGGCTATGACGCTGTAGACATAGGCGACGCCGACGCCCATCGCGATAAGCGTGAACATGTTGAGGTTGCGGGTCCTCAGCGAAGCCCCGCCGCGCACGAAAAACGGCCAGCCGGCCCACAGGACGACAGGGCTCGCGAGCGCGAACTGTATCCAGGTCGCGACCGGACCCATGAGCCCGTGCGCGCCCGTGAGATGGCCGCCCATTTCCAGGATGAAGACCGGAACGGAAAGCGCCAGCGCGATCCAGAAGCGCCGCGTCATATCGAGAAGTTCGATATTGGGACCCTGATCGAGCGACGCGACTTCCGGCTCCAGCGCCATGCCGCAGATCGGGCAAGCGCCCGGACCCACCTGACGTATTTCGGGATGCATCGGACAGGTGTAAATGGTTCCTTGCGGGGCTGCGATCGCGGGCTTTGCCGGTTCGGCCGCGAGGTAGCGCGCCGGGTCGGCGACGAATTTCTGCCGGCAGCCGTCGCAGCAAAAGTAATATGTCTCTCCCGCGTGTTCGGCGACAGGCTTCGCCGCCGCCTTGTCGACGGCCATGCCGCAGACGGGATCGCGCGCCTGGCCCTCTTGCAGGGGCGGTTCGAACAGGCCCATCACCGCATGCGCGGTGCCGTGTTTGCGCGAAGCGTGGTCGGTCATGGGCGAAACTCTGCGGCGGCCGGCGCCGCCCTCACTTGCGGGATGTCGAGGTTGAGACTAAACCTTTCCATCATGGGAAGGTCAAGGAGCTTTTGACCATGAATATCGGAGCCGCCGCCGAGGCGTCGGGCGTCAACGCCAAGATGATCCGGCATTACGAGGCGATCGGCCTCTTGCCGCCGCCGGCTCGCCGCGACAACAGCTACCGCGACTATGGCGCGCAGGAGGTGCACGAACTGCGCTTCATCGGCCGCGCCCGCAAACTCGGCTTCGCGATGCCGGAGATCGCCGCGTTGCTGACGCTGTGGCGCGACAAGGGGCGTCCCAGCCGCGAGGTGAAACGGATCGCCTCGCGGCATCTCGACGACCTTGAGGAGCGCATCGCCGTGATGCGGAGCATGGCGTCTGCGCTGCGGCGTCTGGTCGAGGCTTGCCATGGCGACGAGCGTCCGGACTGCCCGATCCTCGACCGGCTCGAAGAGGGATTCTGACCTGCGCCCATGTCCCTGAAGGCGAATGCGTTTTTTGTTCGATCGAGGGAGGTTCTTCATCGCGGTTGTCAGGAGTCGCAACCTTTGCTAGGGTAGGGGAGATTGCTTCGCACTCCGGCGAATTCAGGGTTGAATGTTACGCACGCTGCTCAGGATCATGAAGAGGAACGGCTTTGTCGCCGGCCTCTTCGTATTCCTGGCCGTGGGTTTCGTTTTTCCCTCGCTCCCTAGCGGGCGCGAGCATGGAGCCGTAGCTGTCGTTCATCAGCACAGCGATGGAGAAAGCGCTGGCCTTGGCTGGCCAGGCGCGCGCGACCCTGGCGACGTCGCTCTCGTTGGCGACGCTTCCCATCACGGGCACGGCGACCATCATTCAGCGCCTGCACAATGCAATG
>JANYIH010000005.1 GCA_025358745.1 Hyphomicrobiales bacterium
AAGCCGCGCCGGCCCCAGTACATGCCGGTGTTGAGCGCGACCGGCACGCAGGGCGCGCCCGTCGCTTCGTACAGCGCCGCGACCCCCTGCTTATATTGCGGCTCAGCGCCCGGCGCCCGGCGCGTGCCCTCGGGATAGATATAGACCTGCCGCCCCGCGCGCAGCACCTCGCCCGCCTGCTCGATGATCTGCGCCAGCGCGTTGCGGCCTTTGGCGCGGTCGATGCCGATCTGGCCGCCGACGGTGAGGTAGAGGCCGAACACGGGGATATAGGTCAGCGACTTCTTCAGGATGATGGCGAAGTCGGGCGTGTGCGGCACCAGCGCGAAAGTCTCCAGGAACGATTGATGCTTGGCCGCAAGAATGTAGCCGCCCTGCGGCAGGTTGCCGAGCCCACGAAACTCGACCTTGAGACCGCACACCTTGTCGAGCAGCCAGAGCGAGGTCAGCCCCCAGGTCCGCGCCATGAAGAATACGCCCTGGCGGCCGAACAGCATCGCGGGCAGGCCGAGGATCATCAGGACGACCAGGTTGAGATAGAACAGGGCGTTGAACAGGAGCGAGCGCAGCGCGATCATGACAGCGCACGCAGATGCGCGGAAGCGACCACGCGCGAAAACAGCGCCGCCATCGCCACCAGCGCCGCGCAGACGCCCACGATCGCGCCATAGCCGACCAAAGGCAGGTGGAACGCGCCCAGCAGCACCGTCATCGTCGCCCCCTCGGCCGAGGCGGCGCCCCGCGCGGCGAACAACTCGCTGATGGAGAACATCACGATCGCCGCCGCGCCGCCGACGCTGGTTCCCTCCGCGCTGAGGCGGAAGAAATAGCGCTGGAAATGCTTGGTGATGAAGGCGTCGGAGGCGCCGACGAAATGCAGCACCTCGACGATCTCGCGCGCCCCCGCCATCGCCCCGCGCGTGGCGAAACCGATCGCAATCGCAATCGCGGCCACCACCAGTGCAAACAACAGCCCCGCAAACAGGGTCAGCGAACGCCCGACCGCGGAGAGATGCGACAGCCACACCGCATTGTCGTCCAGCGCGGCGTCGGGCGTCTGCAAGGCCAGTTGCGCACGCAGCGGCTCCAGCGCCGTCGGGTCGCGGCTGGCGAGCGTCGCCACCACGAGCCGCGGGATCGGCAGCTGCGACAGATCGAGCCCGGAGCCGAGCCACGGCTTCAGCGTCTCCTCGGTCTGCGCGCGGCTCAGCAAGCGCACCGAGGCGATGGCGGGCGATTGCTTGGCCAGCGCCGCGACCTTCTCGGCCTCGGCGTCCGCGTCCGCGCCGACGTGCGGGCGGATCTGGATTGTGATCTCGCGCGCGACGTCGTCGCGCCAGGCGGACGAGGCGGCGGCGAGCACCACCGCGCCGCCCGCGCACAGGCAGGCGAGAAAGGTCAAAATCGCGATCACCGCCGTCAACGCGCGGCCCGACACCGTGTCATGGGGAATAAGCCGCGCCGGGGCGGCGTGTTCGACATCGGCTCCCGTCTCCTCGCTCATTCCTCATCCCCGTCAAGCGATTGCACCTGACCGTCCGCGATCACCAGCTTGCGCACCCCGCCGCCAAAGGCCTCCATCAGCGCATGATCGTGCGTCGCGATCACGACCGAGGTGCCGCTCTTGTGCAGCTCGGCGAACAACCGCAGCAGCCGCCACGCCATGTCGGGATCGACGTTGCCGGTCGGCTCGTCGGCCAGCAACAGTTCGGGCCGCGCCACCAGAGCGCGCGCGATCGCCGCGCGCTGCTTCTCCCCGCCCGACAGCACCGCCGGCAAGGCGTTGACGCGGTCGCCGAGGCCCACCCATTTCAACAGTTCGATCACCTCGGCGCGATAGGTCGCGGGATTGCGGCCCTGCACCAGCAGCGGCAGCGCGACGTTGTCGTAAGTGGAGAGATGTTCGAGCAGGCGGAAATCCTGGAACACGACGCCGATGCGCCGGCGCACGCCGGTCATCTTTTCCGCGTCGAGCGTCGCCGCGTCCTTATCGAATATGGTGATCTTGCCGCGCGTCGGCTTCAGCGACAGCAGCATCAGCCGCAGCAGCGTCGTCTTGCCGGCGCCCGAGGGGCCGGTGAGAAACTGAAAGCTCTGCGGCGCAATATTGAAACTGGCGTCGCGGATGATCTCCGACCCCAGTCCATAGCGCAATCCGACATTCTCGAAACGAAGCAAGCCGTCCTCTCGGTCGAGCGCCTTTACCCGCCCTTAACGTTAAGCGAGCGTAAATTCCACCCGAAGCTGGAGAGCGAATCGGCATGTCCGCCCGCGCCTACCCCCCTATATCCCCGATATTTCCGTCGCGCGCGACGCCGCGTCGCCCCGTGCCCGAAAGCCGCCCGGCGCCTGTTCGACCCAAAGCCAGGCTGGCGGCCGGCTTCGCCCTCGCCATCGCCGCCTGGGCGCTCTATGCGACGTCGGCGCAGCGCTGGCGCGCCATTGCTGCGCTGCGTCCCTTCGTCGCCGTCTTCTCGCCCGGCGAAAGCGCCCTCAAATTCGGCGAGGTCAGCGCGCGACGCGGCGAGATCAACGGCCAGAGCGTGCTCTATGTCGAGGGTTCGCTCGTCAATGGCGCCGCACAGAAGCGCAAAACCCCGACCCTGCTGATCACCCTGGTGGGCGAGGACGGCCAGCCGCTCTATTCCTGGAAAGCCAGGCCCGCCAAGGCGGAGATGCAGGCAAGCGCCGATTTTCGCACCCGGCTCCTCTCGCCGCCGGAAAAATTCCGCAACATCGCGATCAGTTTCGCCGACGCCGGCTAGCGGCTACCGCGCGGGTGGAATGGGGCGCCCGCCGATC
>JANYIH010000012.1 GCA_025358745.1 Hyphomicrobiales bacterium
CATGAGGACTTTCAACGGCTCCGCTGACGACGCTTAGCCAGCGTCCTCAAGCGAAGGGCGTTGAGTTTGATGAAGCCGCCGGCGTCATTGTGGTCATAGGCGACGGCGCCTTCCTCGAACGTCACGAGGTCCTGGTCGTACAGCGAATAGGGGCTTTCCCGACCGATGGTCCAGGCCGAGCCCTTGTAGACTTTGAGCCGCACCTTGCCCGTCACCATATCCTGGCTCTTGTCGATCAGACCCTGGAGCAATTCGCGTTCGGGCGCGAACCAGAAACCATTGTAGATCATCTCGGCGTAGCGCGGCATCAACTCGTCTTTGAGATGGGCGGCGCCGCGGTCGAGCGTGATCGATTCGATGGCGCGATGGGCGGTCAACAGGATCGTGCCGCCGGGCGTTTCGTACATGCCGCGCGATTTCATGCCGACGAAGCGGTTCTCGACCAGATCGAGGCGGCCGACGCCGTTGTCGTGGCCGATTTTGTTGAGCGCGGTCAGCAATGCGGCGGGCGAGAGCGTCTTGCCGTCGAACGACACCGGGTCGCCGCGCTCGAAGCCGATCTCGACGATGGTCGGCTTATCGGGCGCGGATTCGGGATCGACGGTGCGGGAATAGACGTAAGGAGGGGTCTCCTGCGCCGGGTCTTCCAGCACTTTCCCTTCCGAGGAGACATGCAGCAGATTGGCGTCGGTCGAGAACGGCGCGTCGCCGCGCTTGTCCTTGGCGATGGGGATCTGGTGCTGTTCGGCGAAGGCCAGCAGCGCGTTGCGGGAGGGGAAGTCCCACTCGCGCCACGGCGCGATGATCTTGATCGCCGGGTTCAGCGCGTAAGCCGACAGCTCGAACCGGACCTGATCGTTGCCCTTGCCGGTCGAGCCATGCGCGACCGCGTCGGCGCCCACTTTATGGGCGATGTCGACGAGATGCTTGGCGATCAGCGGCCGCGCGATGGAGGTGCCGAGCAGATATTGCCCCTCATAGACCGCATTGGCCCGGAACATCGGGAACACGAAATCGCGCACGAATTCCTCGCGCACGTCCTCGATGAAGATATTCTCCGGCTTGACGCCCATCATCAACGCTTTCGCGCGCGCCGGCTCCAACTCCTCGCCCTGGCCCAGATCGGCGGTGAAGGTGACGACCTCGCAACCGTAAGTCGTTTGCAGCCATTTGACGATGATCGACGTGTCGAGGCCGCCGGAATAGGCGAGGACGACTTTCTTGACTTTGGGATCGGACATGGAGGGCTCGGGCGGGTTGACGCGCACGTCCTAAAGGGCGGGCGGGAGGGGCGCAAGGGTGGGACGTGGAAGGCCAAAGAGCGATTGTAAATGCATGCTGACTACGTATCGTTTAACCTTCAGCGAAGCGGCGTGATCCCATTTTCGATACGGGCGCCAATTTGCATGCCCGGGCTTGAAAGAACGCGCCACGACCCCATTTTCCCGCTCTCGCTCGACATAAAGCGCGAGGCCGACCATGGCGTTCGACGACATCGTTCTTCGTTTGGTGGAACAAAATCCGCGCCTTACTCATGGCGAACTGTCTGAAATATTTGCCAGAATGATAAAGTCGTCACTCGACCGCTGGCGGAAAGAAGGGCGCATAGTTACGGAAGAGGGCATACGGGGCTATCCGTTTCGCTACAAGTTCCAACAGCTAACGTTCGCCGCTTCTGATACCTGCCCCCGCCTTATCCAAATGCGGGCGGACGATGTCACGTCGGACTGGTAGGAAAGGCTGAAAACATAGTGCGTATCCCAAACACAGGGATCAGGCGCCATGAAACTGGTAGCTCCGAGAAACTTCAAATGCGCGGAAAGCGGTGACCTATGCCTGCGCGGAAATTGCACTAAAAATATCTGCCGAGATGAAGTGGAGGCGCTCGCAGACGCCGCCCGGAGGCAAGTCGTAAAGGAACATCTCGCGGAAACAGCGACAGAGCGGTCGATTGTCGATGAGTTGATTGGGCGATTGCGAATTTCGAGGTGAGTCGGTACCATGCGAAGGCTGGAGAATACTTCATGAACGTGAAGGCAGTTATCCACAAGAACGAAGACGGCAGCTACTGGGCCGAGGTTCCTGCTCTCCCCGGGTGTGCGACGCAAGGTGAGACGATAGAGGAACTACTCGCCAATCTGCGCGAGGCTATCGAGGGTTACCTTACCGTTGAGATAGAGACCCCGCTAGCGTCCGGCACGGATCGGGTCATGGACATCGCGCTTTGAAGCAGGTCTCGGGGCGGGAGTTTGCGCGCCTCGCGGAGCAAAGGGGTTGGCGTCTGCTCAGGATTAACGGCAGCCACCACATTTATGGACGCGAAGGCGACCGCGCCCGACTAACGATCCTGGTTCATGGCGCCGAACCCTTGAAACCGGGCCTTTGCCGGCATCTCGCGAAACTTGCCGGGATAGAGACCTTCTTTTCTAGAGAGGCCGCTCACCCCCCTTCCAGCGCCTTCACCGCCGCCAGCGCGTCGGGCGAATCCCAGTTCGCGGGGCCGGCGACCACCCCCAGTTCGCAGCCGTCCTTGTCGATCAGCAGCGACGTCGGCAGGCCCAGCGCCTTGCCGGCGAGGCGCAGGGTCTCGAACGCGTCGCCGCTGTGGTCGGCGTAGCGGATGAGATGGGAGACGCCGATCTCGTCGAGGAATTTGCCGGCGCGCTCCACGCGAGCGGTGTCGACGTTGACAGTGACGACCTCGAATTCCGGGGCGCCCGCCGCCGCCTGCAATCTGTCGAGCGCGGGCATTTCGGCGCGGCAGGGCGCGCACCAGGTCGCCCACAGGTTGAGCACTATCGCGCGGCCCTTGAAATCGGCGAGCGCGAGCTTTCCCCCGTCCGCGCCGGCGAAGGCGAGCGCGGTCGCGAGGCGCGGAAACTTCTCAATCTTTAGCGCGGCGATCTCGCCTCGGGCGAGCGGGCGCAATTTGTCGGCCAGCGCGAGAGAAGCGGCCGGGCAGGCGCCCTTGCCCGTATCGGTCTTTGTCCCGTAGAAGGCCGCGGCCGCGACGGCGGCGAGGCCCAGCGGCGCGAGAACGTAAGCGGCGCGTTTCAAGTTCATTTTTCGATCCGGGGCGAGGTCATGAGCAACAAGATGTGGGGCGGCCTGTTCGCGAGCGGTCCCGCCGAGATCATGCAGGAGATCAACGCCTCCATCGACTTCGACCGCGCGCTCGGCCCCCAGGATATAGCGGGATCGCTCGCCCATGTCGCCATGCTGGCGACGAGGGGGATCATCGAGGCGGCCGACGCCGAGGCGATCACACGCGGTCTTGCGCAGGTCAAAGGCGAAATCGAGGCGGGGACTTTCGCCTACAGCCGCGCGTTGGAAGACATCCACATGAATGTCGAGAGCCGGCTCGCCGAGTTGATCGGCCCGGCCGCCGGACGGCTGCACACCGCCCGCTCGCGCAACGATCAGGTGGCGACCGACTTTAAGCTGTGGGTGCGCGACACGGTCGAGGCGCTGATGGGGCAAATCGTTGGCTTGCAGACAGCGCTGGCGGAGCGGGCGCTGGCGTCGGCCGATATGGTGATGCCCGGTTTCACGCATCTGCAATCGGCGCAGCCCGTCACGTTCGGCCATCACCTGCTCGCCTATGTCGAGATGCTCGCGCGGGATCGCTCGCGCTTCGCCGACGCGCGCGCGCGGGCGAACGAATGCCCGCTCGGCGCGGCCGCGCTCGCCGGCACCTCGTTTCCCATAGATCGCGCGGCGACGGCGACGGCGCTCGGCTTCGACCGGCCGACCGCCAATTCGCTCGACAGCGTCGCCGATCGCGATTTCGTGCTGGAGGCGCTTTCCGCCGCTGCGATCTGCGCCGTGCATCTCTCCCGTTTCGCCGAGGAGATCGTGTTGTGGACGACGCCACAGTTCGGCTTCGTGCGGCTGTCCGACGCGTTCTCCACCGGCTCCTCGATCATGCCGCAGAAGCGCAATCCCGACGCGGCCGAACTGGTGCGCGGCAAGACGGGCCGCGTGACGGGTTCCTTGGTCGGGCTGTTGACGGTGATGAAGGGCTTGCCGCTCGCGTACTCGAAGGACATGCAGGAGGACAAGGAGGGCGCGATGGACGGCTTGCGCACGCTCTCGCTGTGCGTGGCCGCGATGACCGGCATGGTGCGCGACATGGCGCCGGACGCGGCGAAGATGAAGGCGGCGGCGGGCTCGGGCTATTCCACCGCCACCGATCTTGCGGATTGGTTGGTGCGGACGCTGAAAATGCCGTTCCGCGAGGCGCATCACGTGACGGGCCGCATCGTCGCGCTGGCCTCGGGCAAGGGGGCGCCGCTGGAGGCGCTGACGCTGGCCGAGTTGCAAAGCGTCGAGCCGCGCATCAATGCGGGCGCGCTCGAAGTGCTGGGCGTGGAGAACTCGGTGCGTAGCCGCACGTCCTACGGCGGCACGGCGCCTGACAATGTGCGCGCCCAGGCGAAGGGCTGGTTGGAGCGCTTTTCCACGTGACCTCGCGCGAGGGCCGCGGCACACATCACGGCGGCGGCTTCAGGACGCGCGCGCGCGTGTCGGGGACCGTGTAGGAGACGGTCGGCAGCGCGTTCCAGCCTTTCAGGGAGAGCACAAGCCGCTCGATCGCGTCTCCGGCGCCCTCGATCAGCAGCGAGGTCGGCGAATTCGCGCGCAGAAGGCGCACGTTGGGAGAATCCGACACTCGCTTTGTGGCCTCGCCGAGATCGGCGCCGTCGGGCTCGACCCGGTTCAGAATCATGCGTTTACGGTCGCTCTCGGCCATTTCTCATGTCATCCGCGGCAACCCGAAGCCCTCAAACTCGCGTCCAAAGCCGACCGGCCGGCTTGCGCCATAGAGCGCGCTCTTCCACAGCCGCGTGCGTTCGGAGCCGGTCGCGTTCTGCAGTTCATTTCGACTGCCCAGAAGATAGGCGGCAAATCCGACTATTGCTGGGCAAGCCATCGAAGTTCCGCTCATGACGCCGTAGGCGTCTTCTGGCAAGGTCGAGACGATTCCGACGCCCGGCCCGACAAAATCGATTTGCGGCCCGTAGTTTGAGAAGGCCGCGAAGAAATCCTGCTTGTCTTCGCCAAACGGGCGCAACACGTCCGCAGCCTCGGTCGAGTCCGCGAGGAATGTGTCGATCCGGCCGTAGGCGCTAACGGCGAGGCAGGAATCGACCGCGGCGGGAAACGACACGGGTCTGCGGTAATCGTTGCCGGCGGCGGCCACGACCAGCACGCCCGCGTCGAGCGCCGCGCCGATGCCGGCGCGAGTCGCCTCGTCTTCGACGCCGCCGCCCAGGCTCATGTTGATGATGTTGCAGCCGTCGCGCATGGCGCGGTCGATTGCGGCGACGATGTCATAGTTCTGTGCGTCACCGCCATTGTTGGGAAACACGCGATAGCTGCGGAGTTCGACGCCCGGCGCCACGCCGCGGAAGCTCACGCCCGCCGGGCCCGCGCCGCCGACAATTCCGGCCACGTGCGTGCCGTGGTCGCCGTGCGGGTTCTCGGCGGGGCCCCAATCGTCTGACGCTGCGGGGTTGGCGTCCGTCTCGTCGAAAATCACATTGGCGCCGCCCGACACGTTGGGGAGCGCAGGATGCTTTCTTGCGACGCCGGAGTCGATGATGGCCACCTTGACGCCTTTGCCTGCGTCCGCCGGCAGCCGGCTGCAATAGCGGGCGAGCAGGTCTTCGTTGTTGGCGAGAGCGATCGGTCCAAGGCCGATCTTGTCGCCGTCGGGCGCGGTCCGGCTGGCGCTGTAATGTCCCCAATAGCCCGGCGGCGGATAGATATAGAGGCGGTCAAGTGGGGCGCCGGCGGGGACCTCGGAGAGCGTCGCCAGACCGCTGGCGTCCGACTGCGCGGAATCGCCGCGCTTGCTGCGGAAATCGGTGAAGGCGACAACCTCGGCCCTCGGCAGGCCGGCGCCCGTGACCGCGTCAACGATCCACACGGTCATCACAGAATTTTTGGCCGGCTCCTTCGGTCCCCTTTCAGGCTCCCGAACCGCCCGCATGGTCCTGTAAGTGACCACTGGGACGATCTTCAGCCCCGGCACCTCGGCGCGCAGATTGAGTTCGGCCTCCGGCGACATCTCCACCAATTTCGGGCCGTCCTCATGCAGCGAATCGAGCACCCGAATGGACGTCGACGACCCCGCCTGCGCCTTGGCGCCAACCAATGCGGGGCGAACGCTGAGGCGGATGGACGCGCCCGGAGTTCGCAACAGCGTGGCTTGGGCCAAAGTGGGGCTGCGAAGACCAAAAGCGGGAAGCACTACATAGCGGCGCGAAGTGGACATGCGAAGTTCCTCCCCAGCAAACAAGGGTTGCAAATTCCGCGCGGGCGCGGCCGCGCCGACCCAAATAACGACAGCGATATCCCAGCGAACGCAAGCAACTGAGCGTAACTCATAAGAGTAGGTTCGGCAAATCGCGCCAAGTTGCGCGGGGGCTCATCCTGTTCGGTCGGCCCTCCTCACCAACTCCCCCACAATCCCTCTCGGCGCGAAACGCACCGCGAGGATGAACAAGACGCCGAGCCA
>JANYIH010000045.1 GCA_025358745.1 Hyphomicrobiales bacterium
CGACATCCCCACCGACAATCTGTTCGCCGCGCCGACCATGGTGCGCGACATCAAGGATCACGGGGTAGGCCGCAACATCATGGTGGTGTCGCCCGACGTCGGCGGCGTGGTGCGCGCCCGCGCGCTCGCCAAGCGGCTCGACGCCCCGCTCGCCATCGTCGACAAGCGGCGCGAGCGCGCCGGCGATTCGGAAGTGATGAACATCATCGGCGACGTGAAGGGCCACAATTGCGTGCTGCTCGACGACATCGTCGATTCCGGCGGCACTTTGTGCAACGCCGCCGACGCGCTGCTCGCCGCCGGGGCCGAAAGCGTCTCCGCCTACATCACCCACGGCGTGCTGTCGGGCGGCGCGGTCGCGCGCATCGCCGCCTCGAAGCTGACCGAACTTGTGCTGACCGACACCATCGCCCCGACCGAAGCCGTGCGCAAAGCCCCCAACATCCGCGTCGTCACCATCGCCCCGCTGATCGGCGAGGCGATCGCCCGCATCGTCCGCGAGGAGAGCGTGTCGAGCCTGTTCGATTGAGGGCGGCGAAGCCTTGGCGGCCGACCACGGGCGCCTTAGTCTGACGGTCATGAACCTGTTCGCCGCATCCGGGATCGAGTTGCCGCGCGGCGGGGCGGGGTCACGCCGGTCGCCGTCGCCACGCAGCCTGCGCCTGCCGTTGTTCGCTTATAAGGTCGTCGAGGCGGCGCGGGCAAAACTCGCCTTCGCGCCCTCGGTGGAGGAGATACGAATCGCGCGCGATTACGCCCGCAAGGCGCGCGCCGGATTCGCCCGCGCGAAGGAAACGGCGGTGCGGTCGAGCTTGGTGCATGACGTGCTGATCGGACTGCTCGGCTACAAGGGCCTCGACCCGGAGCGCGCTTATAGCCTGGCCGAGGAGGAATCGGTGGCGCGCGGCGCGGTCGATGTGGCGTTGGGACGCTTCGACGCCGAGGCCCGCGAAATCGCCGCCCCGTTCGAGTTGAAGGGTCCAACCACCCACGACCTCGACGCGCCGATGCCGGGTCGCGGCCGCAGTCCCGTGCAACAAGCCTGGGACTACGCCAACGACGTCAAGGGCGCCCATTGGGTGCTGGTCTCCAATTGCCTGGAAATCCGGCTCTATGGCTTCGGACGCGGCCGCGAGACTTACGAATCCTTCGATCTTGGCCGGCTCGACGAGCCTGAGGAGCACGCGCGCCTCTATCTCTTGCTTGCCGCCGACCGCCTGCTCGGCGGCGGGCTCGACGAACTCTTGCGGGAGACCGACAGCGCCTATCGCGACATCACCGAAGAACTTTACAGGCAATATAGCGCGCTGCGCGACCGGCTGATCGATTATATCGTCAACGCCGCCGACGGCCCGCATTTGACTTCGCTGGCGGCGATCGAACCCGCGCAAAAAATCCTTGACCGCATATTGTTCGTCGCTTTCGCGCAACGCACCGATCTGTTGCCGGACCGCCTGCTGGAGCGGGCGTCGAAAGCGTCCAACGAGTTTGCGCCGCAACCGCTTTGGACAAATTTCACGAACCTGTTTCGCGCCATCGACAAGGGTAATCCAAGCCTCAACGTCTGGCCCTACAATGGCGGCCTGTTCGCCGACGATCCGGTGGTTGATCGCCTCGTGCTGCCGGACGCGCTCGCCGGCGAAGTCGCCAGTCTCGGACAGTGGGATTTTCGCAGCGAAGTGCCGGTGACGCTGCTCGGCCATATCTTCGAGCAATCCGTCACCGATATCGAGCGGCTGAAAGCGCGCGCGCGCGGCGAGCCGGACCCCGCCGTCACCAAACGCAAGCGCGAGGGCGTGGTCTACACGCCGGACATGGTGACGCGCTTTCTGGTCGAGAAGACCATCGGCGTGACGCTGGCCGAAGCCTTCGAGCTTTTCCGCGCCCGCCACGGGTTTGGCGAGACGGCGGCGGAAGCAGCGCAGATCGCGTTCTGGGGCGACTATGTGGAGAGACTGCGCGCGCTAACCGTGGTCGATCCCGCCTGCGGCTCCGGCGCGTTTCTGGTGGCGGCCTATGACGCGCTGCATTTTGAATATGCGCGCGCCGCCAAGGCGCTGGCGGCGCTCGGGGCGCCACTTGATTTCGACGTCGCCGACGAGATTTTGGCCAGGAACCTTTACGGCGTCGATCTCAATCCGGAATCGGTCGAAATCACCCGGCTGTCGCTTTGGTTGAAGACGGCGCGGCGCGAGCATCGGCTGGCGAGCCTGGAGGAGACGATCCGGGTCGGCGACAGCTTGATCGAGGACGCGGCCTATACGCTGCGCCCGTTCGATTGGCGCGCGGCGTTCCCAGAGGTGTTCGCGCGCGGCGGGTTCGATATCGTGGTCGGCAATCCGCCTTATGTGCGGATGGAATTGCTCAAGGCGGTGAAGCCGTATTTGGCCGAGCATTACGCGGTGGCGAGCGACCGCGCCGATCTCTACGCTTACTTCTATGAGCGCGGGCTTCGGTTGTTGCGCGAAGGCGGCCGGCTTGGCTTCATCTCGTCCTCGACGTTCTTCCGCACCGGCTCGGGCGAGCGACTGCGGCGGCATTTGATCGAGGGCGCGTCGATCGAGAGCGTCGTCGATTTCGGCGACGCGCAGATCTTCGGCGGCGTGACGACTTATCCGGCGATCCTGTCGATGCGTAAAGGCGACGCGGGGCCCGGCGAGATCGACTATCTCGTCATCGAAGGAGCGCCGCCTTCCGATCTTGGCCGCGCGTTCCGCGAGACGGCCCGCAAAATGCCGAGGGCGCGGCTGACGGCGGAATCCTGGCGGGTCGAGGAGGACGCGCTGGCGCGGCTGCGCGACAAGATTCGCGTCGGCCGCAAGACGCTTGGCGAGGTCTATGGGGCGCCGTTGTACGGCATCAAGACCGGCCTCAACGAAGCGTTCGTGATCGACACGTCGACGCGGGACCGGTTGATCGCGCGCGATCCGAAATCGGCGGACCTGCTGAAGCCGTTCCTGCGCGGCGAAGACGTCAAGCGTTGGCGCGTCGAGCCGGAGGGGCTTTGGCTCATCAACACGCCGAAAGGCAAGGTCGATATCGAGGCCTACCCCGCCGTGCGCGATTGGTTGCTGCCGTTCAAGCCGGCCTTGGAGAAGCGGGCGACCAAGCAGGAATGGTTCGAGTTGCAACAGTCGCAGTTGGCGTATCAGCCAAATTTCGAAACGGCCAAAATCGTCTATCAAGACATTACCTTGACGAATCCGTTTTCAATTGACGACAAGTCTTATTTTCTCGCAAATACCTGTTATTTTATGCCTATTTCAGATTCATCAGTGCTGGCGGTGTTGAACTCTAGTCTCGTTTGGTTTACGCTGAAGGCAATCACAAACATTGCGCGGGGCGGCTATTTACGTTTGAGAACCGATTTCGTAGAGCGTCTCCCCATCCCCTCGATCCCCCCCACCGCCCGCGACCGCCTCTCGACCCTCGCGCAAACCTGCACCGACGCCGCCCACACACGGCATGACATCCAATCCGCCGTCCGCCGCCGCCTGCTCGATCTCGCCCCGCCCGAGCGGCGAAAGCTCACCGGCCGGCTGCAAGACTGGCACGAGTTGGATTTCTCCGCCCTGCGCGCCGAGATCAAGCGCGCCTTCCGCGCCGAAATTCCAGTCAAGGAGCGCGGCGAATGGGAGGCCTACCTCGCCGAAAACGCCGCGCGAGTGAAATCCCATAGCGCCGAAATCGCCGCCGCCGAACGTGAGATCGACGCCGTCGTATATGCGTTGTTCGACATGTCCCCGGAGGAAATCGCCCTCCTGGAATCCTCGCTGGAAGGCCAGTTTTGACCGGTCACACCCCCGGCGCGAACAACTCATGCGGCTTGTCGAGCCCGCGCAGGTCGAACGCGCCGAGGCTCGGCAGATCGCCGCTCTCGCCATAGGCCCGGGCGAAATCGTCCGACACGATCAGGGCCAAGTCGCGCGCCTTGGCGACGCCCTCGATCCGGCTGACCAGATTGACCGCCGGTCCGATCACCGTGAAATCGACCCGGTCGACCGAGCCGATATTGCCATAGGTCACCTCGCCGAAATGCAGCGCGATCACCAACCGCAGCGGCGCATGCGCCGCCATCGCGGCGAGCGTCTCGCGCGCGGCGGCGAGCGCGTGTCGCGCGGCGGGTCGCGCCTGTTCCGGCGTCGGGGCCGGGAAGATCGCCAGCAACCCGTCGCCGACGAATTTCAAAATCTCCCCGCCATGCGCAGCGATGGCCTGCGCCTGGAGATCGAACAACGCATTGAGCGTGGCGATCACCTGTCCGCTTGGCGCGCGGTCCGACAAAGCCGTGAAGCCGCGCAGGTCCGACGACCAGATCGCCGCGCTGATCTCCTCGCCGCTGCCGCGCCTGATCTTGCCCGCCAGCACCCGCGGCCCGGTCTGCGCGCCGAGATAGGCCGACAGCACATTCTCCGCGATCTGGCGCTGGCTGCGCATGTCGGCGATCAGCGCGATGTCGCGGGCAAAGCCCGTCAGCAGATCGATCTCGGCCTGGCGGAAACCTCCGGGCTCGTCGGCGACGTAGGAGACGACATGGGACTCGAAGCCGAACGGGCTTTCGACCGGCAGGCTCAGATAATCGGTCCCCCCTCGCGCCTTGAGGTCGGCCAGCACCGCGAATTCAAATTGCGTCTGATCGCTGTCGATGCGTCGGCGGATCGTCTTGTTTTCGCGCCGCGTCTGAAGAACGGGATTGTCCTCGTAAGCCACGATGTCGAGCACTTCGTGCATGATCATCAGCTTGCGCGTCTCGCCAAGATCCTTCCACCAGAGATAGGTCGCGCCCAGGAATTGGGGATGCAGCGTCGCCGTATTGAGGCTGACCCGCAGCAACCCGATCCCTGCCGCCGTCAGCCGCCAGGAGAATTCGTCAATGACCCTCGCGAGCGAGGGCTCGCGCCGCGCCGGTCCGCGCAGCCAGCGCGCCACGCCTTCCAGAGTTTCCGAGCGCGGCCGTTCCTCTTCAGGCGTCGTGACGGTCGAGGTGAGGACGGTCGCGCGCGCGGGCCCGGCCGATCCCTCGTGTTGAACCTCTCGACCCGTCATCACCCCATCCGCTTCAGCGCGCGGCCGAACTTGTCGAACATCTCGTCGATCTCGGCCGGCGTTATGATCAGCGGAGGACAGAAGGCCGTGACGTCGCCGATGGCGCGGATGATCAGACCCTCCTCATGGCAAAGCTCGACCAGCCGGCCGCCAAACGATCCCGGCGGATCGAACGCCGCCTTGGTCGCCTTGTCGGCGACGAATTCCAGCGCGCCGACCAGCCCGACCCCGCGCGCTTCGCCCACCAAGGGGTGCGAGGCGAAGCTCTGCAACCGCTCCTGGAACTGCGGCGCCATCCGCCGCACCGCGCCGACCAGATCCTTCTCCTCGATGATGTCGAGATTCTCCAGCGCCACCGCCGTCCCTACGGGATGTCCGCTCGCGGTGAAGCCATGCGCGAACACGCCGATCTTGGCGGAATTGTCGGCCAGCGTCTGATAGACCTTGTCGGTGAACAGGATCGCGCTGAGCGGGAAATAGCTCGACGTGATCGCCTTCGACACCACCATGAAGTCCGGCTCGATCTTATAGGTCTGGCAGCCGAACATGTTGCCCGTGCGCCCGAAGCCGGTGATGACTTCGTCCGCCACCACCAGCACGTCATGCTTGCGGCACACCGCCTGGATCTTCTCCCAATAGGTGCGCGGCGGCGCAATGACGCCGCCCGCGCCCATCACCGGCTCGCCGATGAAGGCGGCGACCGTCTCCGGCCCTTCCGCAACGATGGTCGCGTCCAGCTCCTGCGCCAGCCTCGTCGCGAACGCCTCCTCGCTCTCGCCGGGCAGGCCGTAACGCCACAGATTGGGGCAGCCGACATGGCGCACGAAGGGGAGCGGCAGGTCGAAGTCGCGATGGAAATTCGGCATGCCCGTCAGGCTGGCGGAGACGATGGTGACGCCGTGATAGGCTTTGACGCGCGAGATGATCTTCTTCTTACTGGGCCGGCCGAGTGCGTTCTGGTAGTACCAGATCATCTTCACCACGAGATCGTTGGCCTCCGAGCCCGACGAGGTGAAATGCGCCTTTCCCATGCCCGGCGCCATCGCCACCAGCCGCTCGGCGAGCTTGGTCGCGGCGGGGTGCGATTTGTGGCTGAACGAATGATAGAACGGCAGCTTCGCCATTGCCTCGGCGGCGGCCTTGACTAGACGCGGTTCGCCGAAGCCGACCGCCACGCTCCACAGGCCCGCCAGCCCCTCGATATAGGCCTTGCCGGCGTCGTCGTAGACCCGCACGCCTTCGCCGCGCTCGATCATCATCGGCCCGACCTGTTCGTGGCGGCGCGCATTGGTGGCGGGGTGGAAATAGTAGGCGATATCGCGGGCGGCGAGCGAATTGGGCCGGTCGATCATCGGGAGTCTCCTCAGATGGCGCGGCATTTGCGCGCAAGCGGCCCCACTTGTCCAGCGCCGCCAAGCGGCCCCGCCGCTGAGCGGCCCTGCCGCCAGCGGCCCGCAAGTTTCGCGCGCTCCGCGAAGGCGCGGCGCACAGGGGCGGGACGATGGCAAGCGAGGTTTTCGTTCAGGAAGCGGCGGGAAGCTCGCAGACGCTGCGCTTCGAGGACGCCCGCCTCGTGCTGGCGATCGCCGACGCGGGCGGCGCTCGTGAGCTGTCGCTGCCCTATTACGAAATCGACGTCGAACATGGCGAGGTCTTGCCGCCGTCGCAGCGCCTGCGTCTCGCCGTGTTCGGGGCGGGCCTGCTCGCAGCGGGCGCCACAATGTTCGCCGGCTCCTCGACGCGTCTGACGCTGGCGGCGGTTGCGGTGTGCGCTTGCGCCTTCGTGGCGCTGCGCAAGGGCCCGCCGGGCCAGACCCGCTTCGTTTTGCTCGATCCCAAGCGGCGGGGCGCGGCGCTCAACATCTGGCGCGACGGCCAGCATGAGCGGATCGAGGCCGAATTGCAGGCGCGCTGGAAGGCGCAGCGGCGCGTGATCGTACGGGTCGATTTCACCGCCGATCCGGTGCGCGAATCCGACCGCTTCCGCGCCCTGGCGCGGCGCGGCGTGGTCAGCGCGGAAGAATGCGCCGTCGCGCTCGCCCGCATCGCCGCGGGCGCGCAGCCGGCCTAGTAAGCGCGGCGAACCGGCTGATCGTAGCGGCGTTCCACCACACGTTCGTACTCGTGATGATGCACTTCGCTCGCCGGCGGGAACAGCCAGGAAAAGAACGCCGGCGGCGCATCGTAAGCGACGGTGCGGCGATGGGCGTGCGCGAGCGAGGGGTCGTTGTAGAATCCCGCCGCGCTCAGGCCCTTGCCTCTGCGCGCCTGCACCGCTTCCTGCACGGCGTACGGCAGCGGCGCCTCGCCGGGCGGGTAGAGATCGTCGGAGACGGCGTCGCCCAGGCACAAGAAGGTGGAGCAGGCGGCGGCGGGGGTGGCCAGCGCCGCGAAAGCGGCGGCCAGCAGGGCGGCGAGCGTCGATCTCATATTCAACTTCCCCATGGAAACGTCGCAATAACGTAACCCGCTGTAGTTGCAGCACGGTCAATAAACAGGACTAATGAAACGTATCGCCGCCGGCGGCCTACGCACCGGCAAGCGGGGTCGCGCGCAAAAGGCCCGCCGGGGCCGGCGCCAGCAGGGCGAGCGCCGCGTCGAGCGCCGCCTCATGATCGAGCCAGCGCCCGATTTGCGCGCGCGGCACGATCACCGGCGCGCGGTCGCTCAATTCCTGCAACGTGGCGCCGGCTTGGGTGGTGAGGATGCAGGCGGTGTCGATCTCGCCCCCGCTCGCGTCGAGATAGGTCTCGTGCAGCCCGGCCAGCGCCAGCAGACCGCCATTCTCCGCTTGGACGAAAAACGCCTGCTTGCGCCGTCCGCCCGCGTCCCGCCACAGATAATAACCGTCAGCCGGGATCAGGCAGCGCCGCCGCTTGAACGCCGCACGAAAACTTGGTTTTTCCAACACGCTTTCCGCGCGTGCGTTGAGGAGCAGCGGGAAGCTCGCGGGGTCCTTGACGAAGCCGGGCATGAAACCCCACCGCATCAGGCGAAAATGGCGCGCCGCGCCGCGCGAGAACTCGCGTGATGCGACGACGGCGATCGGCTCGGTCGGGAGAATCGCGCCGCGCGGCGGGAAATCCGGCGTCTCCGCATAGCCGAAATAGCCGCGCACGATGTCCGGCGGCGAGGTGAGCGCGAAACGGGCGACCAAACGAATCCCCCGCGATTAACTATTCTTAAAGAGGTCTATCGCCGCCGCAACGTAATTTGATTATAGATTTTCGCATGTCGCTTTCCACCGTTTTCTCCATGCAGCAATTGGACGCCGCCGAAGAGCGCGCGGTCGCGCTCGACTATGTCAGCGAGGCGTTCGCCGAAGCGGTGCTGGACGGCGTCGAGGTGGAGGCCTTCGCCGAGGCCGCCATCGCCACCGCCCTGCGCGAGCTGGTCGCCGCGCATGGCGAGGAGCACGTCGCCAATCTGGTGCAAGGCTGGCCTGACCGGCTGCGCGCCGGCGAATTCTCGATACGGCTAAAGCAATAGCGCGCGCCCTCGCGAGCGCGTAAAACGCCCCTCGCGCGGCGAGGGAGCTTGAGCAATAGCGCGCGCCCTCGCGAGCGCGTAAAAAGCCCCTCGCGCAGCGAAGGAGCTTGAGAATGTCGTTCAGGGCGGTGCAGGTCACCAAATCAGATGCGGGCCAATCGGTCGGATTTGCGGATCTCGAAGACGCCGATCTGATGGATGGCGATGTCACGGTGCGGGTGACGCATTCCACCGTCAACTACAAAGACGGTCTGGCGCTGTCGGGCAAATCCGCGATCCCGCGCAAGTTTCCCCTGCTGCTTGGCATCGATTTCGCCGGCGTGGTCGAAACCTCCAGCCATCCCGGCTTCAAGCCGGGCGACGACGTAATCGCCAACGGTTTCGGCCTCGGCGAGACCCATTCCGGCGGCTATTCGCAAAGAGCGCGCGTGAGTGGCGATTGGCTGGTCAAATTGCCGGCCCCGTTCAGCCGCGCCGAGGCGATGGCGATCGGCACCGCCGGCTACACCGCGGCGCTCGCGCTCGATGCGCTCGAACAGGCGGGGGTCGCGCCCGAGATGGGGCCGGCCGTGGTGACAGGCGCGGCGGGCGGCGTCGGCTCGATCGCCATTGCGTTGCTCGCCAAAGCGGGCTGGAGCGTGATCGCCTCGACGGGGCGCACGGCGGAGGCCGATTATCTCAAGACGATCGGCGCGACGGAAATCCTCGACCGCGTCAGCCTGTCGGCGCCGGCAAAGCCGCTCGCCAGGGAGCGCTGGATCGCCGGCGTCGACAGCGTGGGCTCGAACACTTTGGCGAATTTGCTGGCGCAGACCAAATATCGCGGCGCAATCGCGGCTTGCGGGCTGGCCGGCGGGATGGATCTGCCGGGATCGGTCGCCCCGTTCATCCTGCGCGGCGTGCGATTGATCGGCATCGACAGCGTGCAATGCCCGATGCCGCAGCGACGGGCGGCCTGGAGCCGCCTCGCGCGCGATCTCGACCGCGGCATACTCGCAAGCATGACGCAAACGATCCCGTTCAAGGACCTGTTCGCGACCGGCGAGGCGATCCTGAAGGGGCAGGTGCGCGGACGCGTGGTCGTCGAACTGCCCTGACCGTCAGGCGGCGACGCTTGAGGGCGGGGCGTGCGAGATTTCGGCGCCGGCCGAATCGCGAATCAGCGCATGAATGAATTCCAGCTTTTTCATCACCGACGCGTTGAGCACGAAGGGGTAGAGGTCCGGCTGGCCCATGCTGCGATTGACGCTGTTGAGCGCCACCGTCAGAGGAACCCACGCCTCGACCAGTCGCACCGCGCTCGGCGCGTGGTAGGGATTGAAGTCGATTTTCCCGCTGGCGGGGTTGTCCATGAAACGTGCCCGTACGTTGATGCCGTAGCTGCGCGCCGTCTCCAGCGCGTCGACGATATGCAGGTAATGCGCCCAGGTTTCCGCGAAATCCTCCCAAGGATGCGAGGTCGCGTAGGAACTGATGAAATTGTTCTTCCAGTCCCCCGGCGGGCCGTCGTTGTAGTGGCGACGCAACGCCACGCCATAGTCGACGCTTTCGTCGCCGAACACCGCGCGACTATCGTCGACCCGGCCCATGTCCCGCACCAGACGGTCCCAGTAATAATGGCCGATCTCGTGACGGAAATGTCCAACCAGCGTGCGATAGGGCTCTCCAAGCGAAGTGCGCCGCTTCTCGCGCTCCGCGTCGTCGCCCTCGACGACGTTGAGCGTGATGAGGCCGTTGTCGTGCCCCGTCATGACCTGCGCCGCCGCGCCGGCGCCGGTTTCAACGTCGCCGAGGAAATCGAACGACAATCCGCGTTCGGAATCGTCGGCCTTGCTGGGACGCGGCAACCGCCAGCGCAGCAGCGAACGGAACACGTAGCGCTTGGCGAGTTCGATCCTGCGCCAGCGCTCGACGTTCCCCGCGAGTGTGAGATCGGGAACCGTCCGGTTGTGTCGGCAGGCCTC
>JANYIH010000054.1 GCA_025358745.1 Hyphomicrobiales bacterium
CAGGCCGCCCGCGGCGCAGACGACGATGTCGGATTTTTCCCCCGCCCGCATGAGCGCGCCGAGCACTTCCGCGTCGCTGGGCAATTCCGCGTTGGTCGCGGCGGTGTAACGCGCGGCGGTCGTTTCCCAATCGACCTTGGCTTTGCGCGCCGCCTCGGCGTGGGCTTGGGGCGACTGGAAGGCGCCCCAAGCCCACGCCGAGGCGGCGCGCAAAGCCAAGGCCGATTGGGAAACGACCGCCGCGCGTTACACCGCCGCGACCAACGCGGAATTGCCGAGCGACGCCGAAGTGCTCGGCGCGCTCATGCGGGCGGGGGAAAAATCAGACATCGTCGTCTGCGCCGCGGGCGGCCTGCCGGGCGAATTGCATAAGCTTTGGCGGGCCGGCGGGCCGCTCGGCTATCACGTCGAATACGGCTATTCCTGCATGGGCTACGAGATCGCCGGCGGCCTCGGCGTGAAAATGGCCCAGCCCGAGCGCGAGGTGGTGGTCGTCATCGGCGACGGCTCCTATCTCATGATGAACAGCGAGATCGCCACCGCCGTCATGCTGGGCGTCAAGCTGATCCTCGTCATCAACGACAACAGGGGCTTTGGCTGCATCAACCGGCTGCAAAAGGCGACCGGCGGCGCGCCGTTCAACAACCTCTTGCGCGATGCGCGTCAACAGCGGATGCCCGAGGTCGATTTCGTCGCGCACGCCGCGTCCTTGGGCGCCGAAGCGGTGAAAGTCGCCTCGATCGGCGAATTGGAAGCCGCGTTCAAGGCGGCGAAAGCGGCCCGGACAACGCAGGCGATCGTAATCGACACTGACCCGATCCGATCCACCGACGCCGGCGGCGCCTGGTGGGAAGTCGCGGTGCCGGAGGTGTCGACGCGCGCGGAGGTGGCGAGCGCGCGCGAAAGTTACGAGCAAGCGCTGAAGAGCCAGCGTCTCGGGGACTGAGGCGATTTCGCCTCGCCGCCTATCCGATCTGCTGAGACCACGAGGCTCTTTGGCGAAACGAGACCGGAGCCGGCGCGTCGCCTGAACGCTAGCGCCGGCGGCCGGGCGCAAGCGGAACTTCGGGCGCGGACGCGTCTCGCCCTTTGCGCGAAATCGCGTATAGTTGCGCGCGATTGTCATTGGAGCTTCTGCGTGTCCGCATTGTTTTCGCCAAACCCCCTGCGGCGCTCGTTCCTGCTCGTTGCGGCGGCGGTGCTCGCGGCCTGCGTCGCCGGCTGCGGCCGTCGAGGCGATTTGGAGCCGCCGAGCGCCAATGCGGTTCAAAGCTCGGGCGGCAAACACGAAATCGCAAGGACTCGTCCGAGCCAGACGATCACGCCGCCGAAAAAGGATTTCGTGCTCGATCCGCTGCTGCAATAGGCGCGGTCCCTTCCCAAACGTCCTGAAAGTCCCATGCAGCATTTTGAGTATCGCAACGGCCGTCTGTACGCCGAGAAGGTCGATCTCGCGGAGATCGCGGCCGATGTCGGCACGCCGTTCTATTGTTATTCCTGCGCCACGCTGAGCCGCCATTTCCGCGTCTTCAGAGACGCGTTCGCCGGCCAGAACGCGATGGTTTGCTATGCGATGAAGGCCAACTCCAATCAGGCTGTGCTGAAAACGCTGGTCAATCTCGGCGCCGGCATGGACGTGGTCTCGGAAGGCGAATTGCGCCGGGCGCTCGCCGCCGGGACGCCGCCGCACAAGATCATCTTCTCCGGCGTCGGCAAGACGCGCGCCGAGATGGCGCTGGGGCTCGAAGCCGGCATCCGCTGCTTCAACGTCGAATCGGAACCTGAGCTGGAAGGGCTGTCCGACGTCGCCGTCTCCCGCAACACGCAGGCGCGCGTGGCGATTCGCGTCAATCCCGACGTTGACGCGCGCACGCACGCCAAGATCTCGACCGGCAAGTCGCAGAACAAATTCGGCGTGCCGATTTCCCGCGCCCGCGACGTTTACGCCCGCGCAAGATTGCTGCCGGGCATTGCGATCGACGGCGTCGATATGCACATTGGCTCGCAAATCACCGAGCTTTCGCCGTTCGACGATGCGTTCGCTCTGCTGGCGGAATTCGTCGCGACCTTGCGCGCCGACGGGCACGCCATCGGCCATGTCGATCTCGGCGGCGGCCTCGGCGTGCCCTATCGCTTCGACAACGCGCCGCCGCCCCACCCGGAAGCTTACGCCGACATCGTCGCGCGCCGCACGCGGGCGCTCGATTGCGAGGTGTTTCTTGAGCCGGGGCGCCTCATCGTCGGCAACGCGGGCGTCCTGGTGACATCTGTGCTCTACGTCAAGGGCGGCGAGGGCAAGACCTTCGTCATCGTGGACGCCGCGATGAACGACCTTATCCGGCCGACGCTTTACGACGCCCATCACGAAATCCGCCCGCTGCGCGAAGCGGGGCCAAGCGACCGGCGCATCGTCGCCGACGTCGTCGGGCCGGTGTGCGAGAGCGGCGACTATCTCGCCCTGGATCGCGAAATGGCGGCGCCGCGCGCGGGCGACCTGATCGCGGTGTTGACCGCCGGCGCTTATGGCGCGGTGCAGGCCAGCACTTACAATACGCGGCCGCTTGTGCCCGAGGTTCTCGTCAACGCCGACGCCTACGCCGTTATACGTCCGCGACCGAGCTATGCGGAATTGATCGGTCTGGACAAACTTCCGCCGTGGTTGGAGTAAGGGTTACGACGGGGCGTTGGGGTGATCCTAGCCGAACGCCTGGAGAGTCATCTTGCCGAGACAACCTCAAGGGCAGCCATCCAGACTTGAGCGGCTGCGACGCGCGGCGGCGCTGATCCTGTTCTGGGAGGGCCTCTGGCCGCCGCTCGCCCTCGCCGGCGCGGTGGCGCTGGTGTTCGCCGCCGCCTCCTGGTTCGGCCTGTGGTTTGAAACGCCGCCCTCGGCGCGATTGGCGGCGCTGGTGTTGTTCGCGCTGGCGTTCCTCGCGGCGCTGGCTCCGCTGGCGAAGCTGCGCTGGCCGGGCCGGGCGCAATCGCTGGCCCGGCTCGATCGCGATGCGCCGGTGTTGCATCGTCCCGCTTCGGGGCTTGAGGATACGCTGGTCAATACGGGCGACGACCCGGCGACGCAGGCGCTGTGGGCGCTGCACAAGGCGCGACTGTCGCGCGACGTCGATCGCCTCAGCGTCAAGCCGCCCTCGCCCAGACTGGCCGCGCGCGACCCCTATGCGCTGCGATTCGTCGCCATCCTGCTCGCGCTGGTCGGCGCCATGGCCGCAGGTTCGGAGCGTTTCGCACGCATCGCGGCGGCGTTTTACGGCATGCCGACGCTGGCCAGGAGCGCCGACGCGCGCGTGGACGCCTGGATCGATCCCCCGGCCTACACGGGCAAGCCGCCGATCTTCCTGAAATTCGAGGAAACCGGGGTCGCGACGGCGGTGGCGGTCCCCGAGCTTTCCGTTCTCGTCGTCCGCGCCGACCCTAGAGCCGTCAGCGTTTCCGTCAGCGGCGGGCTCACGCCAGTTGCCGCGACATCCGACCAGGAGCGTCGATTTTCCATCCTCGCCAACGGCGCCGCCCAGATTCACCGCCCAGGCGGCGCGGCCGGCGATGTCGCCATCCAGGTCGCCGCGAAGACGCCCCCCACGATCCGGCTGCTCGAACCGCCGCAAAGCAACATTTCCGGCTCGATGACTCTGCACTACCTGATCGAGGACGCCTATGGCGTGCGCGAGGCGTCGGGCGCGGTCGTCCTGGCGGATCGCAAGACCCAGGCGGCGCATACATTGTTCGGGCCGCCGACGTTGGCGCTGTCCCTGCCGGCGGGAGCCAAGGGCACGGGAGAGGAGCGCTCCACCGTCGACCTTTCCGAGCATCCCTGGGCCGGCGCCCGCGTGACGCTGTCTCTATCGGCGACCAGCGTGTCGCAAGCCCATGCGACCAGCCCGCCGGTCGAGATCGCGTTGCCGCAAAAAAACTTCGTCAATCCGCTCGCCAAGGCGCTGGTCGAATTGCGGCGCAATCTCGTGCTGAACCCCGACGTGGAAACGCCGCGCGTCGAGCGCGCGATCAAGGCGCTCCGTTTGGGGCCGGAACTGTTTGAAACCAGCCCGCGGGTTTACCTCGACCTCGACGGCGCAGGGCGTCGGCTTGCATTGGCCAGGAACGACGACGATTTGCGCGATGTCGCGGCCTGGCTGTGGGCGCTGGCGCTATCGGTGGAGAACGGAGACGCCTCGCAGGCTTTGAAGGACCTTCGCGCCGCCGAGGACAAGTTGCGCGAAGCCCTGCGCCAGGGCGCCAGCCCGCAGAAGCTGAAAGAACTGTCGCAGAAGTTGCGCGAGGCTTCCGAACGCTTTCTCGCGGAAATGATGCGCAACGCCGACAAGCAGGCGATGCAGGACGCCGAGCCGATGGATTCCAAGGACATGGACGCCATGCTCGACCGGCTGGAAAAGGACGCCGAGGCCGGCGCCAAGGACGACGCGCAGGCGATGCTCGACCAGTTGCAGGAGATGACGGAGAACCTGCACAGCGCCGACAAGGGCAAGCAGAACCCCGCCGCCAAACAGATGCGCCAGTCGTTGCGCGACCTCGACAAATTGCTCAAAGACCAGCAGGCGCTGCGCGACGACACCTTCCGGGAAGATCAGCGCGAGCGCTCCGGTTCGCCCCCGACCGGGACCTCCGGCGAGAACTCATCCGCTCTTGGACAACGGCAACGGGCGCTGAACGACCGCCTGGATGGCGTCGAGAAGCGCCTGCGCAGCCTCGGCGCGGAAACGCCGAAGAATCTGGACGACGCCGCCAACGATATGTCCGACGCCGAGCGGAACCTGAATGGCGAGGGGTCGGAGGGCGAAGGCAAATCCAAGCGTCGCTTCGGCCATTCGCCCAAGAGCGACGCAGTCGATTCGCAGGGCAAGGCGATCGAGGCGCTGCGGCAGGGCGGCCAGGAAATGCGCAAGCAGATGCAGGGCAAAGGAAAAGGCAAGGGCGGCTTTGTCGGATTGCCGGGAGCCAAACGCGGCGGCGCCGACGACCCGCTCGGCCGGGGTCAGGACGGCTCCAAGGGCGCGGCGGAAGGGGAGTTGTCCGGCGGGGCCGATCGCGCCGAACGCGCCCGGCGCGTCCTGGAGGAGGTGCGTCGACGGCTCGCCAATCCAAACAGGGCGACCGACGAGCGCGATTATCTGGAGCGACTCATCGACAAGCCTTAGTCTCACGCCAAACCTGGCGGCGCCTGCTCGTTCGGCGGTTAAGCCCGAGGAGCGATGCACGGCGGCAGGCGATGGAGATATTAGCCCATCTGCGCCTCGCATCGGTTGACGAAAACCGTCGCGGACCGTTGCTGATTTGTTGTCATGACCAAAAAGTTGTGAGCGCGTCCCATGGAACGAGTGGCTGCGCGCAGCGTTTTGTCTGGGCATATCACCGGGCGCGGACTGAGCGTTCTTATGAATGGGAGATTTCGATGAGCTACCAAACGCAAAAGGACGCAATCACGGACAAGGTTGTCGGCGTTGTCAACGAAACCGCCGACGGCGTGGCCAAAGCTGCCGACCGGCTCCAGCGCGACGGAGCGAACATGCAGGCGAACCTGGCGAATAAAGCCGCCGACATTTCCGGCAAGGTTTCGACATCGCTCAGGAAAGCTGGCGTAGACACCCACGAGGCAAAGGTAGCCATGGGAGACGCCCTGGACGCGCTCGGCTCCAACATTCGGCAGGTCGTCAAGAATCGGCCGATGGGCGCGTTGGCGGTCGCTGCGGGCATAGGATTGTTGTTCGGCCTGATGAGCACAAGGTAATTCCCGCGGACCTCATCCGCAACGGCTCGTCTTTGCGGTCGCGGCGGCGGCTCCTATCGCATCGAGGGTTATTCTCCTCGACTGTTCGGACAATCCGTCGATCTTCGATTCCAGCGACGCTGTTCGCATCCAGGTTACGAGATTTCTGCGGAGCAAACGGGCCAGACCGCAGCGCGCATTCATAGAGGTCGATTGCCGCGAAGTCGCGCTCGCTTTAAGAGGGAGCATGAACAGCCGCAAGGAGCCGTCGAAAAGCTCTATTCCAAGTGCATGTTTCGGACAGTTGGAGGGTGCAACGGTCGTGCATTGCAAGGAACGCGGGCATTTTTCAAATTCGGGCGCGGTATGACGCACTCCGGCACGGATTCCTCCAGGGTTACTTTTGCCGACATAACGGCGGACTCCAACCTCGTGGATGTTCTACTGAAGACATCGCAAGGTTGTATTAAGATCATTGACTTGACCGGCACGTTGCGGGGGATGAACGCAGCGGGTCAGCAATTGATGGAAATCGACGATTTCCAATCGCTATGCGGAATGCCATGGGCTCTGTTGTGGCCGGCGTCGGAACAAGTTCGGATCAACGCGGCTATCGAGCAAGCGCTCGCCGGACGATCGACCAGGATGGTGGCGTCCTGTCCCACGGCCAAAGGCGCGATGAAGTGGTGGGACGTGTCGGTGAGTCCGGTCTTTGCGAACGAAGGAAACGTTACGCACGTACTGTCGGTTTCGAGCGATATTACGCATTTTCGCGAAAGAGAAAGCAAACTCGAACGCACGATCCTCGACAGCCAGCGAGTGCTCACCTCCTTGGCGCAGCAGCTCGAGTCGGAGACAAAGCGGCTGGCGGCCGCCCAGCGCCGTCTCAGTCATTCAGACAAGTTGCGACTGCTTGGGCAGTTCGTCGGCAATGTCGTCCACGACATCAACAATGTGCTCGCTGTGATGCAGAGCGCGTCGCGCGCGATGCGCCGACAACAGTTAGACTCGCGCGCCGTCATGCTGTTGGACGAGGTGGACAAAGCCGTGGGACGCGGCGAGGGGCTGCTGCGTCGCCTGCTTGATTTCGCGCGTACCGATGATCGAGAAGCCGAGCTTTTTACTCCCGCTCAGATCGTCGAGCGCGAGGCGGAACTGTTGCGGCATTTGGCGGGCTCGCAAATCAAACTGAGGCTCGATATCGACAACGAAGGCTGGCCGGTGGTCGCGGAGCCGGCGCGGTTCCAGTCCGTTCTGTTCAATCTGGTTTCGAATGCGCGCGATGCGATTGAAGCGTCGGGCGAGATCACTGTCGCGATCAGGAACTGCCACGCCAACGCCCGGCCCCGGGGATTGCCCGCATCGGACTATGTCGTGTGCGCGATCAAGGACACGGGCGAGGGCATGAGTTCGGAAATTCTGGCGAAATTTGGCGAACCGTTTTTCACCACCAAAGGTCCAGGCAAGGGCACGGGACTCGGCGTGGCGTCCGCGTACGACTTTGCCGCGAATGCGGGCGGCCGGGTGTTGGTAGAGAGCGAATGCGGGGTCGGCACGACTATTTCGATTTATCTGCCGAAGGCTTCGGCGCTCGGCGAAATCGTCTCCAGACCCGACGCGCCGATTGACCCCAACCTGCATGGCCACGCCGTCATATTGCTGGTCGAGGACGAAACGCTTCTGCGAGAGCACCTCGCCACGATGCTTCGCGGCCTCAACTATATCGTGCTCGAGGCGGCGAGCGAGGAGATTGCGCTCGCCGTTGTGCTTCGCGAGGTCACGGTCGATCTCGTCATTTCGGACCTCAATCTCGGTTCGGGAAGCGGGATTCGTCTCGTCGATCGGATGCGTGAGGACCGCCCGAACCTCAAGGTCATTTTCGTGACAGGCAGTTCGGGAATGGGTGTGCGCAAGGGCGATCTCGTATTCGAGAAGCCGATGTCAGAGGAACTCCTGGCGCGTGGAGTTCTGGAATCGATGGGCCGCCTCCCTGGCTCCTCGCTGCGAGAGGAAGCGTTACGCAGGTCCGAGAAGGTCTTCGAAAAAATTAGGCATGGAGAATTGCGGCAAATTCTCTCGGATTGGCAGGCGATCTCGCGACGGATTGGACGCCTTCCCGATCCAAAGCAATTTCGCCTGGACGGGCGTCCCATGGCCGATCGCTCGTTTCTTGTCTCCGTGGAGGCAGGTGGAGAGACGCCGGTCTTCCGATTTTTGTCAGCGGGCGCGGAACTGGCAAAGCGGGCGGGTCGCGATCTCGTCGGAGAAGTTTCCACCCCTTCGAATCAGGAGATGCTGGGCGGCATGGTCGTTGCGTATCGTCGCGGGTTAAATGGCGTGCCTTTCTTCGACTATGCAAGATTGGCGTTGAACAGTGGGCGAGTCACTTTGTTTGAGCGGCTCATTCTGCCCTTGTCCAATGATGGGCTCAGCGTCACGCATCTCCTGGGCGTCGTGATTTTCCAAGATATCGATGTTCCCGTGTAGGAAAAGAAAATGAGTGAAATCGACTTTGACGACATCGACATCGTTAACAAAGTCGAAACGCTCGACGTTAAATCTGTCGATAGCCTGCCCTTCGGGGTGGTTCGGCTCGATAACGCGGGGGTTGTGCGGATTTTCAACACAACGGAGGCCGAGTTTTCGGGGTATGGGGCGAGGCCTAAAACAGGGAAGAATTTTCTTCACCGATATCGCGCCTTGCATGAATACGCCTGAACAGCGGGGACAAATCGACTCCGCGCGAAGCTCTGGCTCCGTCGACAAGGAACTTGGGTGGATTGGCGATTTCGACAATCGTGACGGTGAAATCCGACTCCGCGCGCTCTCTGCGTCGGACGGCGGCGTCTGGCTGTTCCTGAATCGCGAAAGCGACTGACTTCATTCCAAAATTATTGTCATCCAGCGACGCGATAAGGCCGAAAAGCGGGAACCGAACCCTACGCTCGGCGTTGGCTATCCCGGAGCACGTCACGCCGGGTCAGCGGCCGCGCCAATCGACGATCTAAGAACGTAAACGGAGAGACTCGCATGGCTCGAATACTGATTATTGACGAAAATTCGGACCTTATCGCACATTTGAGCCAACGCGTGGAACGTCGTGGACATGTTGTGTTTTCCGCCAGCGATGGAGCCGCCGGCTTGGCGAGCGCGCGCGCCGCGTCGCCCGATATCGTGCTGGTGGGGACGCGGCTGGCCGGTCTCGACGGATTGACCATCGCCCACGCGATCAAAACCGATCCCAACATTCGAAAGTCGAGGATTATCGCACTCCTCGCCAGCGGATCCGACGAGGATCGCAAAAACGCGCTGAGCAGCGGGTGCGACGACACGCATGTCAAACCGATAGATTTCGTAAGATTGATGCAACAGATTGACGCGTTGATCGAACCCGCGCCGCCGGCCGCCTCCCCCGATGAGGAGACCTCCAGTGAAGTTGAAGGGGAGGGAGAAGCCGTTCAGGCCTGAACGCAATGATGCTGATTGGCGCCGGGGTAGGGGGATAAGTTGGAAGCGGCATCTCAAACGCATCCCGGCCGGCGTTCCCGGCTATTCGATACCGCTGCGTTCCTCGCCATCATACTCGGGGTCGGCGCCATATTGATTGTCGGCAAAGAGGTGCTGGTCCCCTTGGCGCTGGCGATGCTGTTGTCGTTCGCGCTCGCCCCGCTGGTCCGGGGCATACAGAAGTTCGGGGCGCCGAGATCCCTGGCGATCGTGTTGACCCTGGGCTCGATTGTGGCGGCCGTTGGATTTACGCTGTGGCTGCTCAGCGCCCAGGTCTCCGAGGTCGGCGCGCAAATCCCGACTTATCGCACAACGGTGATTGCGAAGATCCACGCCGTCGCGGATCGCTTTTCCGGCGGAGGGCAGTTGGCGCGGCTATCCGCTATGGTTGAGGACGTCACCCGTCAGGTGGCTCCCACGCGGGCGAGCGGAGGCGACGTCACGCAAAAGGTCGTCGTCGTCGATGAGTCTCCCGTGGCCCGGTTGGGCGCGATAGGCGGCTATGCGTCTCCGCTACTGTCAACGTTAGCAGTCGCGGCGCTGGTCATCATCTTGACCGCCTTCATGCTTTCCCAGCGCGAGGATCTTCGCAACCGGCTGATCAAGCTGATCGGCGCCGAAGATATCGAGCGAACCACGGAGGCGATCGACGATGCAGTCGCGCGGGTCGGCCGTATGTTGTTGGCCCAGCTCTCCCTGAACACGATCTTCGGCGCCGGAGTCTGGATCGGGCTTTGGTTTATCGGCCTGCCTAGCGCTGCGCTCTGGGGCGTATTGGCCGGCATCGCGCGGTTCGTTCCCTATTTCGGCGCCGCGGTCGGGTTGATCCCTCCGTTGATCATCGCTTTCGCGTTTGATCCGGGTTGGGCCGCGTTCATGGAAACGCTGGCGCTCTTCGTCGTGCTGGAATTTTCCGCTGGTCAGATTATTGAACCAATCTTATATGGTCACAGCTCAGGTCTTTCACCTGTGGCGATTGTGATCTGCACGGCCATTTGGGCGTTTCTATGGGGAGTCGTCGGCCTTGTCCTGGCGGTGCCCCTCACCATCTGCCTTGTCGTGATTGGCCGACACGCCCCGGGCCTGGGTTTCATCGAAACCCTGCTGGGCGACGCACCCCCGCTTGAACCGCATGAGATGTTCTACCAGCGGATGCTGGCGGGAGACCCGAGCGAAGCGCTCGTGCAGGCCAAACAGTTCCTGAAGGGCCGAACGCTCGCCACGTATTACGATGAAATCGCGCTTGAGGCGGTGCGGCGGGCGCAGGTTGACGTCGTGCGCGGGCATCTCGACGGCGATCGGTTGGAGATCATGATTGCCGCCATGCGTCATCTTATTGATCGCCTGGGGAGCTACAAGGGCAAATCCGTCCTTTTAAAGCGGCTGAGCGCGGAAACCTCCGCCGCCCTCGCAAGAAGTCGCCAGGAAAAACCCGAGCTTCGCAAAAGGCTCTCTAGGTCCGAGCTTTTTGACCTGTGGGCCGGCGACACGCCGATCGCCATCGTTCACGACGAAAACCCGTTGGACTCTATTGCCGCATCGATGCTGGGCCAGGCGTTCCAACGCCAGGGCCTGGCGAACCGAACCACGTCTCTCAAAGAATCGCTGTCCAGGTTGGACGAATCCTCAAAACGTGTCGCGCTCGTTTGTCTTTGCTTCGTTGAACCCCTCTCGTTGTCGCACCTGCGGCTGTTCTGCGTCGCCGCGCGCAAAGCCTGCCCGGAAGCGAAGATAATGCTGTGCATCTGGCGCGACGCCGCCGACGCCTCGCTTGAGGGCAAGGCGCAAAAGTTGCGGGCGGATGTCGTCGTGTCCAGCATATCTTCGGCCCTCCGGGCCGCCCTGGGTTTCGCTATCGCAAGTCGACGTTCGCCCGCAGCCGAGGCGGAGCGGGAGCGTAGCGCCGCATTGGCGCCGGTCGGGACATCCCTCTATTCTGATCGCTGAACAACTCGCTGGACGTTGATCGCAGCAATCGGCCCGGCTTCAACCTCTTTTAGCGATCACGCCCGCCAGATGCTCGGCGTCGTGCCACACGCCCCAAATGAACGGGGACGCGCGCCGCGACAGCCAGGCGAGGCCGAGGAAGTAGAGCCCCGGCGTGGGGGATACGCCGAGATCGTGGATCGGACGCCCCTTGGAATCGAACGCGTCGACGTTCAGCCAGCCGAAATCGAGCGCGTATCCCGTCGCCCAGACGATGGAGCCGATGCGCGCCTCGGCAAGGTCCAGCTTCAAGAGGGGATGGGTCACGCATTCGGGATCTGGCGCCATCTCGCGCGCTTGCGGTTCGGCGGGCAGATCGAGACCCTCCTTCTCGACATAGGCGTCGGCCGCGTCGAGCATCGACAGATAGTTGCGGTCGCCCGCGGCAATGTTGGCTGCGAGATCGGGAGCAAAGCGCATCGCGCCGCCTGCAAAGGCCTGCGCCATACCGACCAGGGTGACGCCGCTGCCCGCGAGACGGCGAAAGTCGATGGTGCGACCGCCGTTGACGCCGCTCACCGCGATCGTAATGTGCTCCGCCCCCGGCGCGGCCGCCTTGGCGTTCCACAGCCCGAGCACGCCCAGCCACCACACGAAATCGCGTCCACGGTAGCGTCGCGGCGGACGATCATGCGGTCCCACCGAGAGGTAGACGCGCCGTCCCGCCGCGCAGAGTTCGTCGGCGATCTGGACACCGGAGGAACCGGCGCCGATCACCAGCACGCCGCCCTCCGGCAATTGCCCGGGATTGCGATAATGCGCGGTATGGATCTGCGGAATCCCAAAGCTATTCGGCACGATGTCCGGAATGACAGGGCGCTGGAAGGCGCCGGTCGCGGCGACGACATTCCGGGCTTCGATCAGGCCCGCCGAGGTATCGGCGAGGAAGCCGTCCCCCTTCCGCCGCAGGCTTGTAACCTCGACGGCGCAGCGAACGGGCGCTTTTATCTCCCTCGCATGCTCTTCGAGATAGTTGACGATCATCGATGCGGGGGCGAAGCCTTCGGCGTCGATGTGGTCGAAGGCTTTACTCGCAAAGCGATCATGCCAGGCTGGTCCGTTGGCGACCAGGGAATCCCAGCGTTCGGAGCGCCATCGCTCGGCGATCCGGGCGCGCTCCACGACGAGATGCGGCAAGCCGCGTTTGCCCAGATGCTCGCTCATGGCCAATCCGGCCTGACCGCCGCCGACAATCAAGGTCTCGATTTTCTCATGCGACATGTTCGGGGTCCCCGCGCGTCTTGTTGCGTCAATGCCCTTCACGCGTCGCCGGGAACGCCATAGGTTGGCGCCGCCGCGGGGTTGAGCGCCCGCTGTACATAGGCCCCCGCTTGAGGCCTCCACAGTTCCCACAAAACCCTGAGACGCCCGATGGGGTCGCTCTCGTCCCAATCGACGCGAAGATCCGTGACGGGCCACTCCACCTGATCGGCAATGAGCAATCCTGCGGAATGAACGGGCCCCGCCTCGCCGCCCGCCGCGAGCCCCGCCGCCAACGCGAGAAGCAGGCGATCGCCGAGGTCGCCTTGCGAGCGCTCGAAAGCGCCGATCATGGCGGAGGGAATGTGAGGCGAAGCCAGAAGATTGCCCGCCGCGACGCAATCGCGCCCCCGCGCTGTCGCGTGGATCCCCAGCGTGGCCGCGCCGGAAAACGCCCAGGCGTCGCCCCGCGCGTCGATCGCCGCAAGTTGGCGGTGGTCGATGTCGGCGCGAGAGGCGACGAGCGCGTCGATTGCCGCCGACGCCGACGCGCCCGCCTCGATCAGGTTCAGCATGGCGGGGCCAAGCCGCGGATCGGTGACATTTTGTGACGCCGCCGCTCCCACGCCCGCCCGCACATGCGCGCATCGCGCCGCGACCGCTGGCGAGGAAGAGGAGATGGCGACGCCGAACCGGCCCGTGTCCGCGCAGCGCGCGGCGATGGAGAAGGTCATCGCGCTCAGTCCGGAATGACGGCGGTGGCGTCGATCTCGACGAGCCAGGTGGGACGCGCCAACGCCACCACGACGAGACCCGTGCAGACGGGATGAACGCCCCTGATATATTCGCCCATCGTGCGGTAGACCGCCTCGCGATAGCGAATGTCGGTGAGATAGACGACCAGCTTGCAGACATGCGCCATCTCGGCGCCGGCCTCCTCCACCAGCGTCCGAATGTTCTGCATCACCTTGTGGGTCTGGGCGACGGGATCGCCGCCGCCGACGTCCTCGGCTGTATCGAGATCCTGCGGACATTGACCGCGCAGGAAGACCATCGTGCCCCGAGCGGCCACCGCCTGGGCGAGATCGTTGTCAAGTCTCTGTTCTGGATAGGTCTTCGACGTGTTGAAGGGGCGGATGCGTTTGTGGATCATCTGAGACCTCGATCGAAGGGAAGGCAGTATAGCGCGGGTTGGCAGGAGAGAAAGCGCGGCCGTCCTTCGCAAAGACTCATGCGGCGAGACGGGCCAGAAGCGCGTCCATGAAGCAGTCGCATTCGGCGATCTGACCGCGCGAGACCCATTCGTCCGCCTTGTGGCCCTGGTCCATCGAGCCGGGGCCGCACACCACGGTCGGGATGCCGAGCCGGGCGCGAAAGAGGCCCCCTTCCGTTCCGAAGGCGACCTTCAGGGGATCGTCGCGACAAGCGAGGCTTTGCGCGAAGCCGACTATCGGTTCGTCGGCGTCGGTGGCGAGGCCGGGATAGGCGTTGGCCACTTCCAGCTTCACCGCAGCTTCGGGAAAGGCCTTCCGCCACGGCGCGGCGACGGCTTCGGCGTCCGCTTCGAGGCAGGCGAGCAGGGCCATGGGGTCGTCTTCGGCCAGATTGCGGAACTCGAACTCCAGGCGACAGGCGTTCGGTACGATGTTGAGCGCGGTTCCGCCGACGATCCGGCCGACATGAAGCGTCGTGTAGGGCACGTCGTAGGCGGCGTCGCGGACGCCCTCGCGGGCGAACGCCTCCTGCCGGGCGCGGATTTTGTCGATGAAAGCTGTTGCGAGATGGATGGCGTTGAGGGCGGCTGGGGCGAGCGCCGAATGCGCCTCGCGACCGCAGCAGAGCGCGCTGAGCGCCGTCTTGCCCTTGTGGCCGGTGGCGACCCGCATCGACGTCGGCTCGCCGACAATCGCCATTTCGGGCCGGAAGGGCGCAGCGGCCATCGCCTCCAGCAGCGAGCGCACGCCCAGACAGCCGATTTCCTCGTCATAGGAGAAGGCCAGATGAAGCGGCGTGGCGAGGTCCATTCGGGCGGCGCGATCGGCGGCCGACAGAGCGCAGGCGAGAAAGCCTTTCATATCGGCGGCGCCGCGCCCGGTCAGGCGGCCATCGAGATCGCGCAGACGGAACGGATCGCCGCTCCAGGCCTGCCCCTCCACGGGCACGACGTCGGTGTGGCCGGACAGCATCACCCCGCCGCGATGCTTGGGGCCGATAGTGGCGAACAGATTGGCCTTGGCGCCCTCGGCGTTGGGCGTCAGAGTCGCTTCGATCCCGCGCGTCGCCAGGAACGCGACGACGAAGTCGATGAGGTCGCGGTTGGAGGCGGAAGATATCGTGGGGAAGGCGATGAGACGGTCGAGAATTTCGAGCGCGGCGGTGGTCATGGTGGAGGCCCCTTCAGAGTCCCGTGACGAGCGCGCCCACAAGCGCCAATAGGCCGATTTGCATTACTCATTTCCCTCGGTCGCAGAAATGATCGTAGCTTCCCTATCGCTCAGGATAGCGCCGCCGCCTGCCCGGCGTTGCGAGGGAGACGTCATGAACATCGCCGCGCGGCCGACGCCGAACGAATTGCTCCGTTTGCAGATCATGCACAATGGCGAAAGGGTGATGGGCACGTTCAGCGCCCCCGAGATGCAGCGCCGGCAGGATAACCTGCGTCGCGCGCTGGAAGAGATGAAGCTCGACGCGGCGTTGCTGACATCCTACCACAATATCAACTATTTCTCGGACTTTCTCTATTGCTCGTTCGGCCGCAAATTCGCCTTCGTCGTCACCCTGACGCGCGCCGTCTCGATCTCGCCGGGCATCGACGCCGGCCAGCCGTGGCGCCGGACCTTTGGCGACAACATCACCTATACCGACTGGCGCAAGGACAACTATTACTTCGCGTTGCAGGAAGAGCTGAAAGGCGCCAAGCGCGTCGGCATCGAGTTCGATCATGTAAATCTTGAGACGCACCAGATGCTGCGCGACGCGCTGCCCGGCGTCGAATTCGTCGATCTCGGCCAGGCGACGATGTGGATGCGCACGATCAAGTCGGCCGAGGAAATCGCGCTCATCACACATGGCGCCAAGACCGCCGACATCGGCGGCTACGCCATCCGCGACGCGATCCGCGAAGGCGCCGCCGAGCATGAAATCGCCCTGGCCGGCACGCAGGCGATGGTGCGCCACATCGCCAACACTTTCCCCAGCGCCGAGTTGATGGACACCTGGGTCTGGTTCCAGTCCGCAATTAACACAGACGGCGCGCACAATCCGGTCACCTCCCGCAAGCTCGTCAAGGGCGACATCCTTTCGCTCAACTGCTTCCCGATGATCGCGGGCTACTACACCGCGCTGGAGCGCACGCTGTTCCTCGACCATGTGAGCGACGCGCACCGCAAGATCTGGGACGTGAATTGCGAGGTGCATCGCCGCGGTCTCGAAATCCTGCGACCGGGCCGGCGCTGCGGCGATATCGCGGCCGAGTTGAACGAGATCTATCGCAGCCACAACCTGCTCGGTTTCCGCTCGTTCGGCTACGGCCATTCCTTCGGCGTGCTCAGCCACTACTATGGGCGCGAGGCGGGCGTCGAACTGCGCGAGGACATCAACACCGTGCTGCAACCCGGCATGGTCGTCTCGATGGAGCCGATGCTGTCGATTCCCGAAGGTCTGCCCGGAGCGGGGGGCTATCGCGAGCACGACATTCTCGTGCTGACCGAGACAGGGGCCGAGAACATCACCGGCTTCCCCTTCGGCCCGGAACACAATATCGTCGGCGGCTGACGCGGCGGCCCGGCTGCTCCGCGAGGGAGCGGCATGCGAGATATTCCGACCGATCTGCTTCGAGCTTTCATCGCGATCATCGACCTCAAGGGCTTCGCGCGCGCGGGCGACCAGCTCGGACGCACGCAGTCTGCGATTTCGCTGCGCATGAAGCGCTTGCAGGAGATCGTCGAGGCCCCGCTGTTCGCTAGGGAAGGCGGCGCCCAGCTTACGGAAGAAGGCGAGATCGTCGCGGGCTATGCGCGGCAGATCCTGGCGCTCAACGACGGCTTGCTGATCAGGCTCGCTCGGCGCGACAGCGGCGGCCGGCTGCGTCTGGGCATGCCCAACGACTATGCCGACCATTTCCTCCCGCGACTGATGTCGAATCTCGGCGCCGAGGACAATGGCCTTGCCTTCGACGTCGTCTGTGGATTGTCGTACGAGCTGTTGCAGGGCCTGCGCGACAATCTCTACGACATCGTCATCGCGATGACGCCGGATGGACCGGGGCAGGGCGCCTTCATGACCTGGCGCGAACGCCTCGTCTGGGTCGGCCAGTCCGCCGATGGCCCCAGCGCCGACGAACCTTTGCGCATCGTCTGCTATCCCGAGGGATGCCTCTATCGCCGCGCGATGCTGACGGCGATGCAGCGCGAGGGCCGTCCCTTCTCCATCGTCTATGTCAGCCAGTCGCTGAACGGCATCGAAGCGGCGGTCTCGACCGGCTTCGGCTTCAGCGTGCTCGCCGAACGCATCCTGCCGCCCAATGTTCGGCGGATCGGGCCGCAAGCCAAACTGCCCGCCCTCTCCGACGTCGTCGTCGGCGTGTACCTCAATTCGCGGGCGGAAACGGGGGTCGCCAAGAGTTTCGCCGCCCGCTTCGCCGACATGTTCATCTAGAGGCATGAGCGGCGCTGATGCAGCTATGACAATTTCTCATTTCGCTTGTACGCCAACCTCAAGCTAGGCTTTGCTTCCCGCGCTCCATTTCGCCGCCAGAGACCAACGATGCGAGGCGACTCTTCACGTTTCCCGCGCTTGCGAAGCCCAACCGGCCCGCGTTTTCGCTTATGTAGCCTGCCGCTAGTGACGACGCTTTGGCGCGCTTATTGCGGCATTTCAGGACGCGCCGCGAAGCGCGTGCAAATTTGTCCCAGCGGAATTTGGCGACGCCTGATGCGCTCTTTGCAGAACAGGACGGCGACGATCCGAGCCGCCTATTGCGTGGGCGCCTGAAATGCCGTCATTGCGCACGAACGGCTTTGTGCGCTTCGAGAATGTGCAGAAGACCTATGATGGCCGGTCGCTTGTCGTCAAAGCGCTCAACCTCTCGATCGGGCGCGGCGAATTTCTGACGTTGCTGGGCCCGTCAGGCTCGGGAAAGACGACCACGTTGATGATGCTCGCGGGCTTCGAGAGCGCGACCAGCGGCGAGATCTTTCTCGACGACGAACTCATCAACAATATCCCGCCGCACAAGCGCGGCCTCGGCATGGTTTTTCAGAATTACGCCCTGTTTCCTCATATGACGGTGGCGGACAATATCGCGTTTCCGTTACGCGTGCGCGCAATTGGCAAGGCGGAGACGACCGAACGCGTGCGCCAGGCGCTCGACATGGTGCGCATGAGCAATTTCGAGGGCCGCAAGCCGGCGCAGCTTTCCGGCGGCCAGCAGCAGCGCATCGCGCTTGCGCGCGCGCTCGTGTTCGAGCCGAAATTGCTGCTGATGGACGAACCGCTCGGCGCGCTCGACAAACAGCTGCGCGAGCACATGCAGTTCGAGATCAAACATCTGCACGAACGTCTCGGCATAACCATCGTCTACGTCACTCACGATCAGTCGGAGGCGCTCACAATGTCCGACCGCATCGCGGTCTTCAACGATGGCCGCATCCAGCAACTGGCGGCGCCGTCGGATCTCTACGAGAAGCCGGACAACAGTTTCGTCGCCCAGTTCATCGGCGAGAACAACCGGCTGCGCGGCGTTACGCGCGCGCTTAACAACGGTCGCGCGGAAGTCGAAATGCGGGGCGGCGTCATCGTGCCTGCGCTGGCGGTGAAGGCCGCCGTCGGCGAGCCGACCCAAATCTCGATTCGACCCGAACGCGTTTCGCTCGAACCGCAAAACAGCGAAATCAACCTTGAAGGGACCGTCGCCGAAGTCATCTATCTCGGCGATCATATCCGAATTCGCATGCAGGTGTTTGACGACGAGAATTTCATCGTGAAGCTCAGCAATGGTTCGGCGCGCCGGGACTTCGCCGTGGGCGAGTCCCTGCGCGTGGGATGGTCCGTCGAGGACGGTCGGGCGCTCGATGTTTGAGAGTTCCGCTTACGCGGGCTAGAGGCCCTGCCTGGGCTGAGGGATAGAGTGACGCTGAGGACGCCCCGTCCTGAGCGAAGGGAGAACGGAGATAGAGATGAAGACCATTGCAAACCTTCTGCTGGCGACCGCCGCGACGCTGGCTTTCACGGCGGCAGCGGCCCGGGCCGAGCAGATTACGGTTGTATCCTGGGGCGGCGCCTATACGAAGGCGCAGACCGAAGCCTATCAGAAGCCGTGGATGGCCAAGACCGGCAATTCGATCGTCTCGGCGGACTACAACGGCGGCCTCGCCGAAGTGAAGTCGCAGGTTCAAAGCGGCAATGTGACCTGGGACATCATCGACGTGGAGCCATCGGAGGCGGTTTCGGGCTGCAACGACGGCCTGTTCGAGAAGCTCGACCTGACCAAGCTGCCCAAAGGCGCCGACGGCTCCGACGCCAAGGCTGACTTCGTTCCCGGCGCGCTGCTCGATTGCGCGGTCGGCACGATCGCCTACGCCAACATCTTTGGCTACGATTCGACGAAGTTTCCCGGCGCCAAGCCGGCCAAGCTCGCCGACTTCTTCGACCTGAAGACTTTCCCCGGCAAGCGCGGCATGAAGAAGGAATCCAAGGTCAATCTCGAAATGGCCCTGATGGCCGACGGCGTCGCCGCCGCGGACGTCTACAAGGTGCTCGCCACCAAGGAAGGCGTCGAGCGCGCGTTCAAGAAACTCGAGTCGATCAAGAGCTCGGTTGTTTGGTGGGAGGCCGGCGCGCAACCGCCGCAACTGCTGGCTTCCGGCGAAGTCACGATGACGACAGCCTATAACGGCCGGCTGTTCACGCCGATGGTGACCGAAGGCAAGCCGTTCGTGATTGTTTGGGATGGCCAGCAGCAGGTGTTCGACATGTGGGCTATCCTCAAGGGTTCGAAGAAGAAGGATGTCGCCATGGACTTCATCTCCTTCTCGACCTCGACTCAGCCGCTCGCCGATCAGGCCAAGTACATCCCATACGGCCCGACGCGAAAGTCTTCGGCGCCGCTGGTTGGCAAGTTCATGGACGGCAAGACCGACATGGCGCCCAACATGCCGACCAATCCCGCCAATATGGGCAATTCGCTCGTTCAAAGCGTGTCGTTCTGGTCGGAGCATTACGACGAACTCAACGAGCGCTTCGTTAGCTGGATCGGCAAATAACGCATAGGGGACCGGGGCACGGCGCGGTGGCCGCGCCCCGGCGTTTGCAATTCCAATGACCGCTGTCGAGCTGGGAACCGAGGGACTGGAACGCAGGCTCGCGCGAGCCGAGCGGAGGGGAAAGCTGCGCGCCTTCCTGCTGGTCGCGCCGCTGCTCGCTTTCGTGCTGCTCAGTTTCGCCATGCCGATTCTGACGCTGGTTCGTCAGGCCGCCTATAATACGCTCGTCTCCGCCAATCTGCCCGAGACGACCGCGCTTATCGCTGATTGGAAGGTCGATGCGCCTGTGCCGGAGCCGCTCTGCGAGGCGCTGGTGCGCGAGATGCACGCCGCCAAGGAGGTCGATCCCGCCATTCCCTCGCGCATCGCGACCTTCGTCAATCGCGAACGAGCGGGCAGTCTGTCGCGGGTCAAGCAGGTCGCCAACGCGGATATCAAGGCGCCCTATTGCGCGGGCCTGGCGGCATTGCACGATGATTGGGCGCAGCCCGACATCTGGCGTGCGCTGAAGATTGTAGCGCCAAGCTTTTCGCCGCGCTTCTTCCTGCAGGCGCTCGATTTCCGGTTGCAGGCCGACGGCTCCATTCGTTCGCAGGATTCCAACGAAGCGCTCCACCTCATGTTGTTCCGCCGCACGCTGCTTGTCGCCGCGGGCGTCACGCTTGCCTGCGCGCTGCTCGGCTTTCCCGTCGCTTATCTGCTCGCGCATGTGTCCTTGCGTGTATCCAACATGCTGCTCATCATCGTGCTGTTGCCCTTCTGGACCTCGCTGCTCGTCCGCACGACGGCCTGGATCGCGCTTCTGCAGCAAAACGGCGTCGTCAACGACACACTGGTCGCGCTGCACATCATCGGCGAGAAAGGTCGGCTCGAGATGATGTACAACATGTTTGCGACGCTCGTCGTGATGACCCACGTGCTGCTGCCTTTCATGATCCTGCCGCTTTTTTCGGTGATGAAGGGGATCAACCCGAATTTCACCCGCGCGGCGCTGTCGTTGGGCGCGACGCCCTCGACCGCCTTCTGGAAAGTCTATTTCCCGCAGACGATTCCCGGACTCGGCGCCGGTTGCTTGCTCGTTTTCATCCTCGCCGTCGGCTACTACATCACGCCGGCGCTGGTGGGCGGGCAGAGCGGTCAGTTGATCTCCAACATTATAGCCTTCCACATGCAGAAAACCTTGAACTGGCCGCTCGCGGCGGCAATCGGGACGATCCTGCTGGCGGGCGTTCTCCTGCTCTACTGGCTCTACTCCCGTCTCGTCGGCATCGACAAAATGAAGCTGGGCTGACATGGCGAGCTTTCGCTCATCCCTCCCCGTCTACGCGACCACGCTCGATGTCGTCTGGCACTATGCGTTCCGCACGATCTGCGGCGCGATTCTCGTGTTCCTCGTCGCGCCGATCCTCGTCATCATCCCGCTGTCGTTCAACGCCGAGAGTTTTTTCAGCTTCACGAGCGGCATGGTCTCGCTGAAGCCCGAGGCCTATTCGTTGAAATGGTACAGGGACATATTCACCAACGGCATGGGCGCGCCGGAGGCCGCCTTTGGTTGGAGCTGGTTGGTCGACAGCTGGCGCCATGGCCAGTGGATGCTCGCGTTGCGCAACAGCGTCGTCGTCGGCGTCGCCTCGACCCTCGTCGCGACGGCGCTCGGAACGCTCGCCTCAGTCGGCCTTTCGCGCCCGGAAATGCCATTCCGTGGGCTCATCATGGGCCTGCTGATTTCGCCGATGATCGTGCCAATCATCATCACCGCGACCGGCCTGTTCTTCTTCTTCAGTTCGGTTGGGTTGGCCCAGACCTATCTCGGTCTCATTCTAGCTCACGCGCTGCTCGGCACGCCATTCGTCGTGATCACGGTGACGGCGACGCTGACCTCTTTCGACCGTTCGCTGATGCGCGCCGCAGCCAACCTCGGCGCGAGCCCGCTGCGCGCCTTCTTCAGCGTCCAGGCGCCGCTGATCCTGCCCGGCGTGATCTCCGGCGCCCTGTTCGCCTTCGTGACGAGTTTCGACGAGGTGGTCGTCGTGCTTTTCCTCGCCGAGCCGGACCAGCGCACGATTCCGCGCCAGATGTGGTCGGGCTTGCGCGAACAGGTGAGCCCGACCATTCTGGCCGTGGCGACGATCCTCGTGCTTATTTCGCTGGCGATGCTCGGCTCGCTGGAAATGCTCCGCCGAAGGGTCGAGCGGCTGAAGACGGAAACGCCGATCTGATGCGCCGGTCTCTGGCGCGCTTAAATGAGGACGCTATGACGCAGGTTCATTCGCAAGTTCGCATGGTTCCCGCTCGCAAGGGCCGGGCGGTTCGTCTTACGCGCGGCCAATCGATCAAGATCATCAACACGCATGGTCATCAGGTCTGCGACACCTGGGCCTTCAGCGCCGATGACCCGCACGAATTCATGTCGATGGAGCATACACGCCCGACGATAGAAAAGATCTTTCCGACCAAGGGCGACTATCTTTACAGCAACCGGCGTCGACCAATCCTGTTCTTCGCGGAAGACACCTCGCCCGGCATTCACGACACGATCATCGCCGCCTGCGACGATTATCGCTATGGACTGCTCGGCTGCGCCGAATATCACGACAATTGCACCGACAATCTCATCGCTGCGATGCGCGCGATTCACGCGCCTCTCCCCGAAGCGCCGCAGCCCCTCAATCTGTGGATGAACATTCCCGTGAGTCCGGAGGGCAGGATTTCCTGGTGCGAACCGTTGTCGAAGCCGGGCGATTATGTCGTGTTACGCGCAGAAATGGATGTCGTTGTCGCGATGTCGGCTTGCCCGCAGGATATCCTGCCAATCAACAGTGGAGAGCCGGTCGAGGTGCACTACGAAGTGCTGGGCTGACGGCTTCGTTCTGGGTCCTGGACCGAACTCTGCTCGTCATCAACGAAACAAGCGCCAGGACAAGCATTTTGCCGCGTCCGACGACGGCACAACCCGCCTTCGAATAAAGTTTGGTCGGCCTAAATCACGCCAACCAGCCTCTACAAAACGATTCAATAACTACCCGCCGTAAGACTCCTCGACGGACTCACTCGTCTTAAAAACTCAAACACGACGCAAGCCGCGGCCCGCTCTACCCGAGTTTCCGTCGTAATCTGACCCTGGCCCGGAGCTTCCTCCGGACCAGGGTCTTGTATTTTGCAGGTCTAGGCCTTGCTCACCTGCTGACGCAACGGCAGCGCCCGTATCCGCTTACCTGTGGCGGCGAACACCGCGTTGAGCATCGCCGGCGCCACCGGCGGCACGCCGGGTTCGCCCACGCCGCCGAGCGGGATATCGTAGCCGTGCGGCACGATATGCACATGCGTCTCGCGCGGCGCGTCGCCGATGCGCAGCACCTGATAATCGTCGAAATTGCTCTGCTGGACCTTGCCGTCCTTGAACGAGATTTCCGACATCATCGCGATGCCCAACCCCATGATCACGGCGCCTTCCATCTGCGACCGGACGCGATCGGGATTGACGGTCGGGCCGCAGTCGACGGCGACGTCGACGCGCGGGATCTTGATCGCGCCCTTTTCATCAACCGCCACTTCGACGACGGTCGCGACATAGGTGACGAAGCTGCGGTGAACCGCCAGCCCCAACCCATGTCCCGGCGCCAACTTGCGGCCCCATCCCGCCTTCTCGGTCGCGAGTTCGATCACGCCGCGCAACCGCGCGGTGTCGACGGGGTGGACCTCCGGATTTTCGCCGTAGTCCCAGAACTCCTTCACCATGCCCGCGATGTTGACGATGCGGGGCGGGCCGATCAGATCGAGGATGAAGCTCTTCATATCCTTGCCGGCCGCCGCGGCCAGTTCGGCGGTGAAGGACTGGATCGCGAAGGCGTGCGGAATATTGGAGACCGAGCGGAACCAGCCGATCTTGGTGTGGGCTTCGGCCTCGCCGTTCTCGATCGAGACATTCTTGACGTCGAACGGGTTGTCGGTCAGGCCCATGCCCTGTTCGAGCGCCGCCTCGTGCTTGGGATCGGCCGCGAACAACGAGAAGATCGTCGGCGCGACGCTGTTGTGCCGCCACGCGATCACCTTGCCGTCCTTGTCGAGCCCGGCTTCGAGATGCTCAGCCGAGACGGTGTGGTAGAAGCCGTTGTGGATGTCGTCTTCGCGCGTCCACACGACCTTCACCGGCTTGCCGCCGATGCCTTTCGACACCAGCGCCGCCTCGACCGCGAAGTCGGGCTTCGACCGGCGGCCGAAACCGCCGCCGAGCAGCGTCACGTGGACCGTGACGTCCTCGGGCTTGAAGCCGAGATATTTGGTGACAAGATCATGCGCGGCCTGCGGGCTTTGCACGCTTGTCCACACCTCGGCCTTGCCGTCGACAATCTGACAGCTCGCGGCAGGCGGCTCCATCGTCGCATGGGCGATATGGGGGATGTAATAATCCCCTTCGACCTTCTTGTCCGCGCTGGCCATAGCGCCGGCGAAGTCGCCCTCCTTACGCAGCGAAACGCCAGGCTTACGGGCCGTCTCCTCCATCGCCGTGCGATAGGCGGCGGAATCGTAGCTCGCATGCGGACCATCGTCCCATTTGATGATCAGCGCGTCGCGCGCCTTCATCGCCGCCCAGGTGTTGTCGGCGACCACGGCTATGCCGCCCGAGGGCTGGAACGCCAACGGGAAGGTCGGCGCCGGAATCTCGACGATCGCCACGAAGCCGGGCACTTTCTTGGCTTCCGTCGCATCGAACGAAACAACCTTGCCGCCCATGACCGGCGGGCGGGCGATGACGGCGTATTTGGTGCCGGGCAGACGGATGTCCTGACCGTATTTGGCGCGGCCCGTCGAGATGTCGAAGCCGTCGACGAGATGGGTCCCCTCCTTGCCGATGTAGCGGAACTTGGAGGGGTCCTTGAGGCGCAGCTTGTCGGTCGCGGGCACGTCCAATTTGGCGGCCTCGGCGGCGATTTCGCCATAAGACAGCTTCTTGCCCGACGCCTTGTGAAGGATCTCGCTGTTGGACGCCTCGACTTCGGCGACCGGAACATTCCAGCGCTTCGCGGCGGCTTCTTCGAGCATCATGCGGGCCGCGGCGCCGATCTGACGCATCGGCTTGATGAAATGGCGCGTCGAGCGCGAGCCGTCAGTATCCTGATTGCCGTACTTGACCTCGTCGCCGGGCGCCTGCACGATTTTCACTTTTGACCAATCGGCTTCCATTTCGTCGGCGACGATCAGGGGAATGCCGGTGCGCACGCCCTGACCCATTTCCGAGCGGCTGCAGACGATCGAAACCGTCCCGTCCGGCGCGATGGAGACGAAGGTGCGGGGATCGTTGACGGTGCCATGCGGCATGCCGTCGGCGCCCCATTTCGGCGCGTCGGCCGCGAGCGCGTATTTGGTTGGCGCCAGTGAGACGGCGAGCACCAGCCCGCCGGTGGCGAACAGGCCCTGCAGAACGCCGCGGCGGCTGACGTTCTCGATGCCCGAAGCGCTGAGTTCACGAACAATCTTGGTCATGTCACGCTCCCGAAGCTTGCTTGATGGCGGCGCGAATGCGTTGATAGGTGCCGCAGCGGCAGATGTTGCCGTACATGGCGTTGTCGATCTCCGCGTCGGTTGGATGCGGCGTCTGCTTCAGAAGCGCGGAGGCCTGCATGATCTGGCCGGCCTGGCAATAGCCGCATTGCGGCACGTTCACCTCGCGCCAGGCTTTCTGAACGGGATGATTGCCTTCCGGGTCGAGACCTTCGATCGTCGTGACGGACTTGCCGTTGACGTCGCTGATCGCCGTCCGGCAGGCGCGAACCGCTTCCCCGTCGATATGCACGGTGCAGGCGCCGCAGGCGGCGACGCCGCAGCCGAATTTTGTGCCGGTAAGGCCGAGTTCGTCGCGCAGATACCATAGCAACGGCATGGTTGGATCGCCGTCGAACTGCTGCGCCTGGCCATTGACTTTAAGAGTGAACATGTTTCACCTCCCTGTACAAACCGGCTGCTTGGAGCCGTCGGCAAGTTACGTTCGGAGCCCACACGGCTCCGTTTCATTGGTCGTCGCGGCTTTCGCCGCGATCCTATTCCGCGCCCGTGACATTGGCGATCAGAGGCACCGACACCATCGCCATTTCGCCGGGGTCGCGGATGTAGCCCACCCGAAACAGCCCATTGATAGGATGTTTGCCGGGTTTGGTCGCCCGCAAACTGACCGAGAAGACGAGCGTGTCGTCCTCGACCTTGGCCCGCTCCACCTTGTGCTCGAAGACAACGCCTTCGTCATACGAGGACAGGGCGCTCACTCTGTTGTTATAGGATTTGAGAATTCGGTATCCGTCGCGAATTTTCAAGGTCACGCGCATGACCGCAGGTTCGCCCACCTTCGCGGTGATGTCGCTGACGTTGATGACATAGGCGTTCGGAACGCCGGCGGCCGGCTCCTCGGCGAGCGCCCAGGCGCCGGCCGAAACGCCAATCGCGCCCGCGATCGCCGCCACTGCTCGGAACGCCGCGCGCCTGGCTCTTGAAATACGTCGCATGTGCTTGTTCCGACAACTGAAGGCGGTCCGGCGACCGCGATGGCCAGCCGCCGAAGCCAAGGCTTCGGCGGCTTCGTTGCAGAGACGCTTACTTGTTGACGGCGAACACCCAAACGGAGCCGCCCTGCGGGACGTCGGCGTTCCAGCCCACCAGCTCCGCCATCAGGCTTTGCTGGAACGCGGGATCGACGCCCCAACCGGACGCGACCGCGACATACTGCACCCCGTTGACCGAGTAGGTCGACGGCGGCGCCATGACGCCCGAGTTGGTGCGGAAGTGCCACAGCTCCTCGCCGGTCATGGCGTCATAGGCGCGGAACATGCGGTCGTTCGTGCCGCCGGCGAACAACAATCCGCCCGCGGTCGTCAACACCGAACCCCAGTTCATCGAGTTCGCATAGAGATCACGCCAGGCCCGCTTGCCGGTATTGACGTCATAGGCCTGCAATTCGCCGTAGAAGCCCGCCTTCGTGTCGACCGAGAAGTTCAGGTCGGGAACGGCGACGCCCGTCCACCACTGGCCGAGCACCCGCTTCTCGACCTTGCCTTCGAGCGTGTTGCAGTGGTTCTCGTTCGAAGGAATATAGACCATGCCGGTCTTGGGGTTATACGCCTCGTACGGCCAGTCCTTGCCGCCCCACAGGCCGGGGCAGAACTTGGCGGCCTTGCCGGTGGAAGGCTTGTGCGCGACGTCGACGTCGGGCCGGCCCGTCTTCGGGTCGACGCTCTTGAACACGTTCTGAGGAACGTAGGCCTGCGAGTTGAGGTAGTTGATGGTGCCGTCTTCGTTGCGCCCGAGCCAATAGAGATAGCCGTTGCGCGCCGGCTTCAGCAGGCCCTTGGTGGTTTTGCCGTCCTTCTGGAAATCCACCAGCATCGGCGCGTTCATTTCGTCCCAGTCCCAGGACTCGTTCTGGTGATACTGGAAGTGGCCCTTCATCTTGCCGGTGTCGCCGTCGAGCGCGACCGTCGACGATGTATAGAGGTTGTCGCCGGGACGCTGATCGCCGAACCAGGGCGAAGCGTTGCCGGTGCCCCAATATACGGTGTTGGTGTCGGCGTCGTAGTTGCCCGTCATCCAGGTCGAGGCGCCGCCGGTCTTCCAGGTGTCGGGCTTCTCCCATGTTTCGCTGCCGGGCTCGCCCGGAGCGGGAACGGTGTAGGTCTTCCATGCCGGCTTGCCGGTCTCGGCGTCGAACGCCGCGACGAAACCGCGCACGCCGAACTCGCCGCCCGCCACGCCGACGAGCACTTTGCCCTTCACCACCAGAGGGGCCATCGTCATGTAATAGCCGGTCTTCCAATCCTCGACCTTGGCTTCCCACGCGACTTTGCCGGTCTTGGCGTCCAACGCCACCAGCACCGCGTCCAGGCCGGGCAGGTATACTTTGTCGCCATAGAGCGCGACGCCGCGGCTGGTGTTGTGCAAGGCGGCGAAGCCCTCGGGCAGCTTGCGCTTGTAGCGCCACAGGAAATCGCCCGTCGCGGCGTCCATCGCCATCACCTGGCTGTAGGGCGTGGCGACGAACATCACGCCGTTGTTGACGATCGGCGGCGCCTCGTGTCCGGAATCGACGCCGGTCGCGATGTTCCACACCGGGGTCAAGCTCTTGACGTTAGTCGAGTTGATCTGATCGAGAGCGCTGTAGCTCCAGCCCTGATAGTTGCCCCGCGTCATCAGCCAGTTCTGCGGCTCCGGGTTTTTCAGACGCGCATCGGTCACCGGGCTATAATCGGCGCCGTAGGCGGCCCCCAACGCGCCCGCAAGCATCAGCGCGGCCAGACTGGTCGAGATATGCAGCTTCTTCATGCTTCCCTCCTCCGTTGTTTCAGTTGTATTTTTTGCTCTAGGCTTCAAACGGGCTGCAAAACCCGGGTGAAAGTGGGTCAGCCCTTCTCCCCGCCCAACCGGCGGTTGAAAGGTCCGGCAACAATCAACAGGCCATTTTCGGACTTGAGCGGCAACGCAGCCAGATGCCGCGGGGCCGGTCCGAACAAGATGTCCGCGTCGTTTTTCGGATCGTAAATGGAGCCATGGCAGGAACACACGAAACTCTTGCGTTCCACCGACCACATATTGACCGGGCAACTCTGGTGCGTGCAGACGCCGGAATAGGCGACCACGCCCTCGGCCGCGTTCGCGCGCGTTTCCTCGCTCATGCCGTCTTCGCCGACACGAGCCACGATAATAAGATTGAGTCGCGAATTGTCGCGCAGCAGGCCCTTGGGGTCGGCGGGGTAGGCTTGAACCTGTGGCCCGCCCAGTTCGAGATCGGCGACGCGGATCGGTTTGCCGTCGTTAGGCCCATCGAAGTAAACGAGATGGTCGCCGATCTGCGGCCGGATGGAGGTTGGATCAGGCGGATCGTCGGCGCGAGCCCGCACCACTGCCCACGGGGCCAGGGCCAGCATGGCCCTCAGCAAACTGCGTCGCCCCAAACGCCAAGCCCCACGCGAGCTTTGCTCTTGCATCTCGTCGTTCCCGCCCCTTTGTTATACAAAAGTCTAGGCCGATCGACCCGCCGCTGTCTAGTGCCAACGCAGCGAAAACCGAACATAAATCGCTTAAATTGCGAAAAATTTCGCGATAAGAAAATTTGTTCGTGAGCGCGATCCATCTTTATATTTTACAACAACTTCTCTCGTTTCGCGCCCATCGCGCCATAGAAATCTTGGATCGCGTCGAGCAAGTTGGCGACTCGGCGATTTTTCCCTGCGTCGTCGGGAGCGTCGCGCGGCCGGCCTTGGCCAGCATCGCGCAAGCCGCCCGCCTTAGTATCGGTAGCCGTCACGCGGAGACACTGACAAACCAGGACGTCATGGCGGTTGTCGAACAACGAGATCGGCGATGAGCGATCCGGCGCGCGATCGCGACGAGACGTCGCCCCCCTTGCGCTCTTTGCACGTCTTCTTCTGCGTTGATTGCTCTGGCTCGATGGCGGGCGATCGCATCGGCGCCGTCAACGACGCGCTGCGTTCGACCATCCCTAAGTTGCTCGCGCCCGCCCCTAGCCAGCCGGGCCTCGAAATCTTCGTGCGGGTGCTAGCTTTCGCCGACAGGGCGGAATGGCGCGTCGCCAGCGAAGGAGGACAGCTTGTCGCGGGCGGCGAAACGAATTTCGGCCTCGCGCTGCGTGAGCTTGGCGAGGGGCTTTCGTCCCTCCGCACGAGCCGCCTGCTAGTGTCGGCAGGGGTGATTCTGATTTCTGACGGCCTGCCGACCGACGATGGCGAATCCGGCCTTGTCGCGTTTGCGCGTCGCCCCGCCGCGCGCGACGCGCTGCGGATCGCCATCGCCATCGGCGCGGACGCCGACATCGGTCAGTTGCAAAGCTTTGTCGGCCGCGCCGGCCTCGCGCCGCTTCTGGCGCATAATCGCGAGATGCTGCGCGTTCAGATCGAATGGGCGGCGGGAGCTATGGTCAGGGCCGCCGCGTCGCCAACCCGGCTCTCTGCGGAGACGCTTGCCGCCGAGGCGGCCGGGCTCAACGAACAGACCGGCGAAAAACTATGGTGATGGTCAATCCGGCGCGCGGCTGGCTTGCGCCCATGACGGACGCCGAGCGAATGGCCGCGATGGAGTTCAACGCGGAGGATCGCGTGATGATCGCGGCGTTGCGCGCGGTGATCGCAAAGCGCGGCGCGGCGGCGCTTTCCAATCGCCGGAAGACTATTGGTCTGCTGCGGGATCATTTGCCCGATCGCGCGCGGGCGATCGGGCTGTTGATGACCGCCTATGACGGTGGCGCCAGCGCCGGCTTCGTCGACCGCCCGACCCTTGAACCCGAAGCGCTGGAAACCCAGGCCCGATCGCTCTCGCAGGAGACGGGACTGCGCGAAGACCTCGCCCGCTGGGCGGTTGGAATCTGGGCGGCGGCCCTGACGCCGCTCGCGCCCGAGACGCGCGACGAACCAATTGCAATGGCCCCGAGCGCTTCGGCCAAAGACGCGGCGATTGGCCCGGCGCCGATTTCCGGGGCGCGGCCGTCGGCGCTCCCCGCGCCGGTCGGCGGAGCGCGCCGCGCCGCCGCATCCCCCGAGCCCGCGCCGGCGCGCAAGCGAACGCGAGCGCTCCTGGCGGTATTTGGCCTGGCGCTGTCCGCGTCGATCGTCGTTCCTCTGGCGCTGTTGCGGAGCCGGGCGCTTTCCCCGTCTCCGCCGATCGCGCTCACCCATGGCGGGGGAACCGCAATTGTGGTCGGCGCGGCGGCGGACGGCGCCTCCGTCGTTCTGGCCAGCGATTCGAGCGACCGTTCGGACTGGCCGATCATGCCCGACGCCGGCCATCCCCAAGGCAATTTGCTGACCTGGCGGTTCACCGCCGGGGTCAAATTCACGGACGGACGCGTGTTTTATTACCAGCCGACGATGGCGATGGACGCCGATCTCACCGCCGGCGCGGCTGGGGTCCGCGCGGGCGAACTGTCGACATCGAACGGCCGCAAGCCAGTTTCGGTCTCCCAGCCGGCGCCGGCGATCCGCGACCCCTCCGTCGCCAATCAACTCGACGTGATATTCTCGGACTGGCGCAACGACGCCGCCGCCGCCCCCCCGATCTGCCTGAAACTCACGCTCGACAGCGCCGCCAGAACCTTCGAGCCGCAAATCTTCTGCGCCACATCGGTGTCGGACGGGGCCTGTGCGGCGCAGATCCTCGGCTGCGGGTTTTTTCGCTGATCGGCGACGACGTCCGACGCTTTGCGCGCGGCGGCGCCTTCTTCTACCATGGCCCCACCGATGCCCCGCGCCGACCGCCTGCTCGAACTGCTCGAAATCCTGCGCCGCCATCGCGGCCCGGTGACAGGCGCGCGCCTTGCGGAGGAGCTGGGCGTCAGCCTGCGTTCGCTCTATCGCGACATCGACGCCTTACGCGGGCGCGGGGCGGAGATCGAGGGCGAGGCGGGGTTCGGCTATGTGCTGAAGCCCGGTTTCCTGCTGCCGCCGCTGATGTTCTCGCGCGAGGAGATCGAGGCGCTGGTGCTGGGCTCGCGCTGGGTCGCCAGGCGCGGCGACGCCGAGCTTGCCCGCGCCGCCGCCAGGGCGCTCGCCAAGATCAAGAGCGTGCTGCCCGCGGACCTGCGCGACGAGGCGGATGCGGCGGGGTTGATGGTTGGCCCGGCCGAGGCCGTGTTCGAGCGGATCGATGTCGGACTCGTGCGCGAGGCGATCCGGCGCGAGCGCAAGATCGTCATCGCTTACGAGGACAGGAACGCCGCCGCCAGCCAGCGCACCGTGTGGCCGTTCGCTCTGGCCTATTTCGATCGCCTGCACATGATCGCCGCCTGGTGCGAATTGCGGCAGGGGTTTCGCCACTTCCGGATCGACCGGATCGCCTCGCTCGCGGTCGCCGAGGCCCGCTATCCGCGCCGCCGCGCGGCGTTGTTGAAGGATTGGCGCGAGGGCGAGGGCGTCCCGGCTCAGTGACCGAGGCGACGCTCGGCCTCGGCGATCTCGGCCGGCTTCATCTCCGCTTTCAGGAGCGCCAACGCCTGTTCCGCCTGCGCGCGAATGTGGGGATCGCCGCCGTTGATCGCCGCGACGTACCAGACATGGGCCTCGACGCGATTCCTCGACGCCCCCAGCCCGAGCGCATACATCGCGCCGATATTGTATTTGGCGGCGGCCATGCCGTGGTCAGCCGCGCGATGCAGCCAGCCAAAGGCGCGCTCGTAATCCACCGGACCGCCCGCGCCGTAGCGATACATCATGGCGATGTTGTTCTCGGCCGGCGGATAGCCCTGCATCGCCGCCTTGAGATACCACTGGCGCGCTTTGTCGAGGTCCGGCGGCACGCCCTGACCCAGGCGAAAGAGTTCGCCCATTTCGTCCTGCGCCTGCGGATCTCCCGTCTTCGCGCCCTTCTCGATCCAGCCCGCCGCGGCGTCGAGATCGCGCTCCACCCCCGCGCCGCCCGCCCGATAGAGCCTGGCGATCGCCAGCATGGCGGGAACCTTGCCGGCCGCCGCCGCCTTCTTGTACCAGCCGAACGCCTGCGCCGCCGAGCGGGGCTGGCCCCTGCCCATTTCGGCGGCGAGCCCGAGATTGAACTCAGCCGAAACATTCCCCTTGTCGGCGGCGAGCTTGAACCAGAACAGCGCCAGTTTGTCATCGCGCGCGACGCCTTGGCCGGCATAGAACAGGTCGCCCAGAAAAGCCTGCGCCTGCGGGTCTCCGTTTTCGGCGTAGGGACGCCAGATTTGCGCCGCCTTGGCGAAATCGCCCCTGCTATAGGCGTCGAACCCGTCCTCCACCGGACCGCCGACGGCCGGCCCGACGAGTGCAAATCCCGCCAGGACGCCGCAAAAACTGTTGCGAAGACTGCCCACTTATCCCCTCATGATGGGACACGGCTGTAAACGCTGGCGCCGATTCAAGGAAGAACCGATAATGCAGGGCAAAACCGTTGTTGCGACTGGCGCGACGTCCGGCATCGGCGAACAAGCGGTCGAAACCTTGGCGCGACAGGGGGCGCGGATCGTTTTCGTCGCGCGCGACCGGGCGCGCGCCGAGGCGACACTGGGCCGGCTCGAAGCGATAGCGCCGGGCCGCGCCCACCGCGCTCACCTCGCCGACCTCTCGCTGATGCGGGAGACGGCCCGCATCGGCGCCGCGATCGCCGCCGAGGAACCCGTCGTCGACGTGCTTATCAACAACGCCGGCGCGGTGTTTTCGGATCGGCGGGTGACGGCGGAGGGATTGGAGCGCGCCTTCGCCCTCAACCACATGTCCTATTTTCTCCTCACCGCGCGACTGCTCGCCCGGCTGAAGGCGGCGCCCGCGGCGCGCATCGTATCGACCGCCTCTGACGCCCACCGCGGCGCGACGCTCGATTTCGACGACCTGCAAGGCGAAAAGCATTTCAACGGCCTGCGCGCCTATCAGCGCTCCAAGCTCGCCAATATCCTGTTCACCCGCGAACTGGCGCGGCGGCTGACGGGAACCGGCGTCACCGCCAATTGCCTGCATCCCGGCGTAGTCGCCTCGCGTTTCGCCGACGAGGCCGGCGGCTGGGCGACGCCGATCTTTTCGCTGGTCAAATGGTTCGCGATCTCGCCCGAAAAGGGCGCCGAAACGATCGTCTTTCTCGCACAGTCGCCCGAGGTCGCGGGGCTGAGCGGCGAATATTTCGCCAAGCGGAAAATCGCGCCGACCTCGGGGCCGGCGCGCGACGCCACAGCCGCCCGACGGCTGTGGGACATCAGCGAAGGCCTGATGGCGGCGCTTTAGCACTACAATTGCGTGTCATTCGGATTTGTGATTCCTGTCGCGTAGAGCGGGAGGACGCCGATGGTTGCGGAATGGTGAGGGACGCTTCTGGAATGGGAAGCCGAGCCTGCGTCGCTCAAAACCAGGATCGGCGAGGTTTTCA
>JANYIH010000158.1 GCA_025358745.1 Hyphomicrobiales bacterium
CATACCGCAAGGCGTGCCGGCGAAATGGCGGCTGCCGGTGAGTTTCGCGACGCTGGAGGATCGCCCCATCGTCTGCGAGTTCAACCAAGAGCGGATAGTGGCGCGCGCGTGGCCGCTGAAGGACAAGCACATCAGTATCGCCGAACTGACGTATTGAGACTCAGGCCGCGCGCGGGTTGACGTCGCGTTCGATTTCGCGGCCCAGTTCCGCGCGCGCCTTGCTGAGATCGTAGTTCGATTGCAGGCCGAGCCAGAATTCCGGGCTGGCGCCGAAATAGCGGGCAAGCCGCAGCGCGGTGTCGGCGCTGACGGCGCGTTCGCCTTTCAGAATCGCGCCGATCCGCGTCGCTGGCACGCGCAGCGCCAGCGCCAGCGCGTTGGCGGAAAGGCCGAGCGGGCCGAGGAACTCTTCGGCCAGCACTTCGCCGGGATGGGTCGTCACGCGGCGGGCGACGGGGCGCCTAATGGTAGTCGACGATTTCGACATGTTCGGGACCCTCCTTGGTCCAACGGCAACAGATCCGCCCCTGATCGTTGATGCGGATGGAATGTTGTCCTTGCCCGGCGCCCGCCAGCGCTTCGAGGCGATTGCCGCGCGGGGCGCGCAAATCCTCCAGCGTCTGGGCGCTGTCCCGCATGTCGAGCTTACGCCGCGCGGCACGCTCGAAAGCTCTGAACGCCTTGACGAACGCTCCGTCCCAAACCCGGGCCGTGGCGCGGTCGGCGAAGGATTGGATCATACGGAAAAGATAATACGCGACGCATATTACGTCAAGCGTAGTATCGCGTGCCGCGCGGCCGCTCGCGATAGCGGCCGAACTCGGCCGTTGCGCTGGAAAGGAAAAAGGCGACGCCCATCGCCCGCCGCTTTCAAATGCGGCGAGCCTTGCATAGCCCGGCACGCGCGGCGGCTCAGCCGCGCTTCATTGGCCATGGCGTCTCCGGCGTCGGCGCGATCGGGCCTTTGCCGTCCATGAAGGCGAATAGATTGTCGACCACGAGATTGGCCATGGCGAGCCGCGTCACCGTCGTCGCAGAGCCGACATGCGGCGTCAGCACGACATTGTCGAGTTCGAGATAGGCCGGCGGCACCTGCGGCTCGTGGGCGAACACATCCAGCCCGGCGGCGAGAATCTTGCGCTGCTTCAGCGCCGCGACCAGCGCCTCGTCGTCAACCAAGGAGCCGCGCGCGATATTGACCAAAACGCCATTGTCGCCGAGCGCCTCAAGCACCTCGGCGTTGACGATGTGGCGCGTGTCGGCGCCGCCGGGGGCGGCGACCATCAGGATGTCGACCGCCTTCGCCATCGCCAGCAGCGAGGGATAGTAGAGATAGGGCGCGTCGGGTTGCGCCTTGCGGCCGTGATAGACGACCTCGACACCGAACGCCAAAGCGCGCTGGGCGATCTCCTTGCCGATCCGCCCGAGACCCAGCACGCCCATCGTGCGGCCGCGCAGCGAGGCGGAGAGCGGAAACGCGCCCTGTTTCGGCCAGCGTCCCTCGCGCAGATAAATCTCCGACGCGGGAAAGCGGCGCACGGCGTTGAGCAGCAGGCCAAAGCCGGTGTCGGCGGTCTCCGCGTCGAGCACGCCCGGCGTATGCGCGACGACAATCCCGCGCGCGGCGGCCGCTTTGGCGTCGATATGGTCGTAGCCGACGCCGAAGCTGGTGATGATTTCGAGCTTGGGGAATTGCGCCATATAGGCGTCGTCGACGCGGACCTGCGTGACGACCAGCGCACGGATGCGCGGCGCGACCTGCGCCAGCGCGGCGGCCGGGTCGGGCGCCTCGAACGGCCGGTGCAGCGTCGCCCGTTGCGCGACGCGCTCGGCGATCACAGGCATTCCCGGCGCGGGCATCAGAACGTCGTAAGTCAAGCGCATTTCTCCCCTTGGTGGCGCGCCCAGATTGCGCCAGCAGGGGGCGCTCACGCAAGGCGGGGCTTTTCTATGGCCCGCCGCCGTGCGACATGCGCGCAATGTCCGGCCCGCCTGAAGTTCCGCGCCGCCGTCCGCGCGTGCGGCGGCTGATCCTGCGCGATTTCCGCTCCTACGCCACGCTCGACGTACGATTCGACGGCGATCTGGTGGCGTTCGTGGGCGAAAACGGCGCGGGCAAGACCAATCTTCTGGAGGCGCTGTCGCTGTTCTCGCCGGGGCGCGGAATGCGTCGGGCCGAGCATGGCGATTGCGCGCGCATTGCAGGGGCGGGCGGCTTCTCCGTTGCGGTCGAAGTCGAGGAGGAGGGCCAGTTTCGGCCGATGGGGCTCGGCGTCGAGCCCGGCGAGAACGGGCTGGAGCGGGTCAATCGGATCGACCGCGCGCCCGTCGCCTCGGCGCGCGCCTTTTCCGATCATATGCGGCTCATCTGGTTGACGCCCGCGATGGACCCGCTGCTGAGCGGACCCGCCTCCGAGCGACGCAAATTTCTCGACCGGCTGGTGCTTGCCATCGATCCGGGCCATGGCGCGCGGGTAGGGCAGTTCGAGCGGGCGCTGCGCGGCCGCAACAAGCTGTTGGAGGAGGGCGGGCGCAACGGCGCTTGGCTCGACGCGATCGAGCGCGAGGCGGCCGAACTCGGCGTCGCCGTCGCCGCCGCCCGAGCGGAATGCGTCGGCCGGCTCGGCGCCGGCATTCTGGCCGAGCGCGACGACGATAGCCCGTTTCCCTGGGCGGGCGTCGCTTTGGCCGGCGACGTCGAGGCGATGCTGGGCGATGGCCCGGCGCTGGAGGCGGAGGAGCGCTATCGCACGGCTTTGCGCGAGGGTCGCGGGCGCGACGCGGCGGCGGGACGCGCGCTGGTGGGGCCGCATCTGACGGATCTCAACGTGACGCATGGGCCGAAAGCCGCGCCCGCCGCGCGCGCCTCCACCGGCGAGCAGAAAGCGCTGCTGGTGGGCATCGTGTTGGCGCACGCCAAGCTGGTCGCAGACATGTCGGGCATCGCGCCGGTTGCGCTGATGGACGAGATCGCCGCGCATTTCGACCCACGCCGGCGCGAGGCGCTGTTTGCGGCGCTGGCGCGGATCGGCGGGCAGGCGTTTCTCACCGGCGCCGACCCCGCCGCCTTCGCCAAGCTCGGCGGCGCGCGCTACGAGGTGGCGGGCGGGGCCGTCTCGCGGACAGTTTGAGCTTACGCGTGGCCGGCGTCGAACGAGAGATGAGCGGCGTGGGCGCCGAGCAGCGCCAGCGCATGATCGTATTTATGCGCGAAATCGCCGCCGAACAACAGGTCGAAATCCGCCGGCCCGACCAGCCAGGAATTGGTCAGCATCTCGCTTTCCAGTTGGCCCGCCGCCCAGCCGGCGCAGCCAAGCGCCAGCACCGCCCGCGCCGGCCCCGCGCCGCTGGCGATTGCGCGCAAGATGTCGAGCGTCGCGGTCAGGCAGATGTCCCCGTCGATCTGGACCGTGGAATCGCGGGCGGCGTAATCGGCGGAATGGAGCACGAAGCCGCGCCCGGTGTCGACCGGCCCGCCGCGCAGCACGCCGATCTCGTCGACCCGGCGCGGCAGCCGGATCGCATCGGCCTCCTTCACGATCTCCAGTTGCACCAGCAATTTCGAGAACCGCACTTCGCTGGCGCGCTGATTGACGACGATCCCCATCGCCCCGTCGGCGCGGTGGGCGCAGATATAGACGACCGAACGGTCGAACACGCCGTCGCGCAGCGCGGGCGTGGCGATCAGCACCTTGCCCTCATAGCTGTGTTCGATCGAGGCGCCGGCCGGTCTTTTCATGCCCCTCATGCTACGCCGCGGCGGCGTGCTGTCAAAAGGAAAATGGCAGGATCGCGCCGTTGGGACGCGCCATTTATTCGGGAAAGGCGAAAGGACCGGGCGAACCGCCGCGCGGGCGTGTTCACATGAACAGCGGCTGCTTTTCGAGCCCCTTGTAAAGCGCGGCGACTTGCTCGCCATAGCCGTTGTAGAGCAGCGTCGGACGTCGGCTCCCCGTCGTGAGATCGGTTTCGCTCGCCTGGCTCCAGCGCGGATGCGGCACGTCGGGGTTCACATTGGCCCAGAAGCCATATTCGGTCGGCCCGGTATTGGCCCAGAACGTCTCCGGCATCTTGTCGACGAAACTGATCTTGACGATCGACTTGATGGATTTGAAACCGTATTTCCACGGCGTCGCGAGGCGGATCGGCGCGCCCTGCACTTTCGAGATCGGCTTGCCATAGGCGCCGGTGGCGATGAAAGCGAGATCGTTGGTCGCCTCCGCCATCGTCAGGCTCTCGACATAGGGCCAGGCCATGAAGCTGCGCTGGCCCGGCGCCATCTTCTTGTCGAGAAAGGTCTCGAAGCGAACGTATTTGGCCGAGGACAGCGGCTTGGCCTGCTCGACCAGCGTCCGCAGGGGAAAGCCCGACCACGGAATCGCCATCGACCACGCTTCGACGCAGCGGTGGCGGTAAAGCCGTTCCTCGACGCCGATCGTGCGGATCAAGTCGTCGATGTCCCAAGTCTTCTCTTTCTCGACCATGCCGCCGACCGTCACCGTCCACGGCCGGATGCGGAGCATGTCGGCGTTGACGCGCTTGTCGGTCGTGTACTCGTAGAAATTGTTGTAGGTCTGGTTGATCTTCTCCGGCGTCACCGGCCGGTCGAGCTTGTAGGTCTCGTTAAGCTTGGCGGGGTAGAGGTCGGCGGTCTTGATCGCCTCCTCGGCATAGGCGCCCAGCGGAATCAGCGACGCGCCAAGGCCGAGCAGCGTCTCGCGCCGGTTGAGGAACACGCGCTCCGGCGTCACCGCGCTTGAGGGAAGCTCCCAATTCTTTTTGGCGTGATAAAACATCGGCGGACCTCTTGGCTGCCTTCGATACGAACGGACTCGCGAAAAGGTTCGCCGATGAAGGCGTTTTCGTTACAGCGGCTGAATCAAACTTTCTCGACCTGCCCGAATTCGAGATCGACCGGCGTGGCGCGGCCGAAGATCGAGACCGCCACTTTAACGCGGCTGCGGCCCTCGTCGACTTCCTCGACGACGCCGTTGAACGAGGCGAACGGGCCGTCGGCGACGCGCACGGTCTCGCCGATCTCGAACCGAATCGACGCTTTCGGCCGCTCGACCCCGTCCTGGACCTGGCCCTTGATGCGCTCGGCCTCGTGATCGGGAATCGGCGTCGGCTTGTTGTCGGCGCCCAGAAAGCCGGTGACCTTCGGCGTGTTCTTGATGAGATGATAGACCTGATCGGTCAGATCGCATTTCACCAGCACGTAGCCGGGAAAGAACTTCCGCTCGGAGTTGAATTTGCGGCCGCGCCGGACTTCGACCACGTTCTCGGTCGGCACCATGATCTCTTCGAATTTGTCCTGAAGACCGCGTTGCGCCGCCCCCTCGCGGATCGCGTCGGCGACCTTCTTCTCGAAATTGGAATAGGCGTGGACTATATACCAGCGCTTGTTCGTGGACTTCGCCTGCGGTGCGGCCGACGCGCTCATCCGTGCCTCCCGAAGCCGAGCACCAGGCTGACGAGGATGCGCAGACCCTCGTCGACGACCATCAGAAACAGCGAGGCGACGACGGCCAGCGCCACCACCATGGCGGTGGTGATCAAGGTCTCGCGTCGCGACGGCCATACCACGCGCGTCGCTTCCGCGCGCACCTGCTGGATGAATTCGAACGCATTGGCCATAGCAAGACCTTCCAAAGCGGGCGTGGGAAAACCCGCCCGCCAAAAACATCAGCGGCGCGGAACCTCTCGGTCACGCGCCACGCGGACCCTCATATAGGAAATGCGGGGCGGACGCCAAGCGAAATATGACGGGCCGGTCAGACCTCGCCGACCCGCTTCTCCGCCGCGACGATGGCGGCCTGCCGTTTGGCGATCAGATCGCCGATCGGCGGGCCCTGGAAGCGGCGCTGTTCGAGGCCGAACCAGACCAGGAGCGCCAGCGCGACAAAGCCCACGGTGATGTACAGCGCCCAGTCGTTGGGCGGTTGCACGCCGATGACGAAGATCAGCGCCGCCGCCAGAATCGACAGGACGGCGACGGGTTTGAAGAAGACGCCGATGGTCCAAGGCCCCATCTGCGTCCAGCTCCGCCCATGCGCGATCAGGCCGCAGCCGATCGGCAGCGCGAACGACAGGAACAGGAAGATGACCGTGCATGACACCACGATCGTATAGGCGCTCGCCCCCGCGATGGTGACGAGCGAGGCGCCCCAGACGAACAGCACCGAGGCGAAGGCGCCGAACCAGATCGCCACGACCGGCGTGCGGAAGGTCGGGCTGACCTTGGCGAGCAGGCTCGAACCCGGCAGGCCGCCGTCGCGCGAGAAGGCGAAGATCATGCGCGAGGCTGAAGTAACCGTCGCCAGCCCGCATAAGAATTGCGACAGGAAGATCGCGACATAGAGCCCATTCTTAAGCCACACGGGAAAACGCTGGTCGAGCGCCCAGAAAAATACGCCCCAGCCCTGCTTGGCGGCGAGGTTCATGTCGGGGATCAGCACCAGAAAGCCGACCAGCATCGCGTAGCCGAACACCGACGACCACCAGACGGAGGACACCATGCCGCGAGGCGCCGATAGCGCGGCCTTCTGAGTTTCTTCCGACGTGTGCGCCGAGGCGTCATAGCCGGTGATCGTGTAGATCGGCAGCAGCAGGCTCAACAGGAACGCCATCGTCATGCTGACCTTGCTTGGCCAGACCGGATCGCCTTTCAGTTCGCCCGCGGCGTTGAGCGTGGGATCGCCGGTGTAATTGGTGAAAGTCCAGATGCGTGAGAAATCCCAGTGCTCGGCGAAAGCGAAGCAGGCGAGCGTCAGCACAATGGTGACGGCGAAGATCAGGTAGCCCGAGAAATCGGTCAGCTTCGCCGTCAGCCGGATGCCGAAATGGTTGATGAGCGCCTGAATGGCCGTGATGATGGCGACGAACGCGATCTGATTGCGAAATCCCTCCGCCGTGCCCGCGTCGGTGACGACGCCGAACCAGGCGCCGATGGAGGAACCGAAGAAGCCCCAGGTTCCGACATTGATGGCGCCAAGCACGGTGATGAGGCCGAGCAGGTTGAGCCAAGCCGTCAACCAGCCGGCGAACCGGCCGCCCAGAATCGAGGACCAGTGATAGAGCCCGCCGGCGGTCGGATAGGCGGAGGCGATCTGCGCCATGCCGAGCGCGAAAACGCCCGATATCAGGCAACCCACCGGCCAACCGATGCCGATCGACGCGCCGCCCGCCCCCGCCGTCGCCTGCCCCAGTGAATTGATGCCGCCGGAGAGAATGCAGATGATCGAGAACGAGACGGCGAAATTGGAGAAGGCGCTCATGCGTCGCTCCAATTCCTGAGCATAGCCCATGGAGTGGAGGACCTGAACGTCCTTATGGTGATCTTCGTCGGAATAAAGGTTCGTCATCGCGCCGGCCCCTCAGTCTCAAGTGACAACCGCCCCGCCTACCCAGCGCTTTCGCCCCTTCGCCGAAGCCGGACGCTACGAGGCCGCCCTACGGCAAAGTCGGCCTACGGAGCGTTGCACAATCGACGCCTTTGCGGCGCCCGACGATTTGGACAAGGGCGCGCTGTAGTTGTCAAGGTTAAGTTTCACTCGGCCGCGCCCGTTTTTCGCGCTGGAGCGGGCAGACCCGTGGCTCTTGTCGCTTGGCGGCGCCCGGATTCGTCATGGCTCGGCTTTGACGAAGTAATGATCTTGCCCGATCGAATTTACACGCTTCATGCCGAAGCCATTCAGCAGTCGCTCCATCGGCCAGATATCTTCGTCGTTCTTCTCGACCTGCAAGATCAAGTCATTGTTGCGGATCGTCTCGCGCATTCCCATGATAACTTCGTCTTCGTGCCCTTCGACGTCGATCTTGGCGACCAGAAGCGCATCCCTTTCCACAAGCGTTTCGTCTATCGACACAACCTCAACGCTAAGCCCGTCGGACTTTACGGGCTCCCGCAAACCGGCCATGTGCGATTGCCCGCGGTTGCTTTCGTGCGCGACGATGAATCGCGCAACGCCGGAGGTGGAGGAAACCGCCTTCGCCACGATTTCCGTTTTTTTCCCAAGACCGTTCATCATAACGTTGGCGCGGATTTGCGCCAATGCGACAGGCTCGGGCTCGAATACGAGAATGCGGTCGAAATTCAAGCGCTTGTCCAGGACGAGGGAATAGAGCGCCCCGTGCGCGCCGATATCCAGGAACACGGTGCGCCGCCCTCGCCGGGCCGGCACGATCAGATCATGCAGGAACGCTACTCGATCCGCCTCCCAAGACCCAGCGCAGAGCAAGTTCAGATCCACCTTATCTCTTTGATCCAGCAGCATGAGCGCGCCCATGCGCCGCTCTACGATGAATCTCGGCTTGACGAGCTTGGCGTAGCGCCGCAGCAGGCTGAAACTCCATCTTCGCAACACGCGATTCTTGGCGAAGATCGGCGGCGTGGCGAACATACGCGATCCCGGGTCCAGCGACGCCAGGCGCGTCTAGGGCGCATCCTTGGGCGGCAGGCGCGGCGGCGGCAGCGGCGAGAACACGACGCCATGCGCCTGATCCTTGAGGATCTGCGGATCGGACGGGCCGCCTGACATCGGATCGCCGCCGCTGGTCACCGTGATCGACGAGGGGGTGACTTCGCGATTGGTCGGCTCGACCGCGCCGCCCTCCCCGGCGCCGAAATCCGCCGTCCGGCCGCCCTGCGGCAGGCCCAACGCGCTGGCGCGCACCGCCGCTTCCGTCCGCTCCACAAGATTTGGGTTGTACGGCAGACGATAGAGGCGCGGATCGCCGGAGGGGAAATAGTCGGCGTCGACTTCCTCCACCCAGAGGAAGACCGCCCCTTCCTCGCCGGCGAACGTATGCGGCTCGATGATGCGCGCGCCCAAAAGCTTGAATTGGGCGGGAAGCTTGTCCGTCGAGGCCCAGCCCAGCAGCGAGCGCGCCTGCCGATAATCCACGACGTAGAAGCCGCTGACGACAATGATCAGCGCCGCCTTCAGCCGCCAGTCGAGACGGGCGAACACCAGGATGATCAGCAGCACGACGCCGAGCAGCGCATAGCCGAGGCCGAGCGCGAGGACGGTCTGGTCGTGCCCGTTCATCGGATGATCCTCACCATGGTCTTGGGGTCGAGATCGGAGCCATTGCGGTCGGCGGCGCGGAACGTCTCCATCAGCGATTTCTGGCGCCGGTTGACATCGATCACCTTGCCCTCGGCGTCGAGCTTGAAGCGCAATGCGGTTTTCTCGTCGCCGGTGTGATCGACCGCGACGCTGTCGTCGAAAATGACCTGCGCCGTCGGGTTGAGCTTCTGCACCTTCACCATGGCGCGCACCGGTTGGCCGGTGGTGGCGGCGAAATGGCTGACGTTGACGGTGTATTCGCCGGCGACCACGCCGCGGATGGTGACGATCTCCTCGCGAATGGGCGAGGCGATCTTCTTGCCATTGACGACGATGAAATCGTTGGCGCCGCCGCGGTCGTCGCGATCGAGCGTCATGAAGCCGGCCTCGCGATGGCGATACCAGGCGACATTGCCCAGCGGGTCCTGCACGTACATGTCGAGATCGTCGGGATGGTTGTCGGGCCAATCCAGCGTGATGATGAATTCGGCCTTGGAATCGATCTTGCCTTCCTTGTTTTCAGGCGTGATCGAGAGCAGCGCGAGAAAGAACAGGAAGGCGATGACTTGCAGCGCCTTGAACAGCATGACGCTGAACGGATCGAAGCCCTCGTCCTTGGGATAAAGCCCGAAGTCATCGATCATAACGGCGCTCCAGCGCCGGCACCACGCGCGTTTCGGTCAGACGCACGACGCGGGCGAACAGGCCCGAGGTCGCGCTGTCCAGCATGTAATATTGCAGCTTGAGCAGGATCGAGCCGACGAGGCCGGCGAGCGTCGTATACATCGCCACCGCCATGCCGTCGCTCATCACCCCCATCGAGGATTTCAGCACCGATTTGTCGGAGACGTCGAGCCCGGCGATCGGCGCCAACATGATGATGAAGCCGATGATGGTGCCAAGCAGCCCCAGCTTCATCAGCGAATCCGAGGCGAAATTGCCAAACCCGTTGGAGCCGCGCATCCGGTCGGCGAGGCCGCGCAACAGCAGCGTCTGATCGAGCCGGCGCGCTCCTTGCGCGCGCGCCTTCTCCGCGAGATCGCGGATATGGTCGCCGGTGAGGCCCGCAGGCAAAGAGGTCGGATTGAAGATCGCTTCCGGGTCGGCGAGCGCGGCGACGGCGCGACGCTCGCGCTCGCCCTCGCGCGATACGGCGATCGTGCGATAGAAACAATGCAACGTGGCCCCGACATAAAGCACGCAGATGACCGACGAGATATAGGTGCGGTCGGACTGAATCATCCGCGCGAAAAGACCGTAGCGCCACAGCAGCAGCGCGGCGAAGGCGGTGAAGCCGGTGAACACCAGCCAGCGCAGCAGAGGCGCCCAATCGGGCGGAGCGCTGGACGGTTCGGGCGTGTTGAGAACCGAGACGCTCATGAATTCTTCCTCTGTTGGGACAAGCCTAGTCCAGCGGGACCGGCGACGGCAAGGGTGATAGGCTTCATGGCGCGATAAACTGGCCGAAGGCGCGCGGCCCCGAGCCGAGTTTCAATCGCTTCACGATCTTTAGGCTGGAGACGTCGATGGCGTCCAGTTCATCATCCATCCAGCAGGCGACGAGCGCGCGGGTCTGGTCGGGCGAGATCAGAATGCCCTCGGGATAGGCGCCGGTGTTGAGCGTCGCCAGCGGCGCATAGGTCCGGGCGTCGATCACGGAGACGCTGTCGGCGTGCTGGTTGGTGACGAAGGCGCGCGCGCCGTCGCGGGTGACGGCGACGCCATAGGGGAACGCGCCGACCTTGACCCGGCGCATTTCCCTGAAAGCGACGGGATCGACGACGGAGACGTCGCCCGACTGCACATTGGCGACCCACAGGCGCGGGCCGTTTTCGTCATAGGCGACGCCGAACGGCGCCTTGCCTACGGCAATTGTCGCCAGCGTCTTGGCCGTCGCGAGTTCGATCACGGAGACCGTGTCGCTCTCGCGGTTGGCGACGAACAGCAGCTTGTCGTCGGGGCTTGTCGTCATGCCCGAGGGCGAGCGGCCCACCTTCAAGACGCGGGTTTCCCCAAGCGTCGCGGCGTCGAGCACGTGGACGTCGTCGTTGTACCAATCGGCCACGAAGACTTGTCTGCCCGCGCGGTCGATGGCGATGCCGAGCGGGCCTTGCCCCGCCTTGACCTCGCCGACGACCTTGTGTTGGCCATCCGCGCCGCGCGCGATCGCCGAGACGGTGGCGCTCTCGGGATTGGAGACGAAGATGCGCGTAGCCCCCGGCGCGACGGCGACGCCGGCCGGCTTGCGGCCAACCTTGATCTGCTCAAGCACTTTCCAGGAATCGACATCAACCACCGCCACGCTGTCGTCGCCCTGCTCGGTGACATAAGCGAGCGTGCCGGCGTGGGCGGGAACACTCGCCAACGCCAGGGTCAGATAGGCCCAAGCGGACTTCACGGCGCCTCGGCGATTTTCTTGAGATTGTCGAGGCCGGCGCGATAGACGCCCTTCACCGCGGCGTTGGCGGCGTCGTCGTTCAGTTCCGGAACGGGATCATTGCGCTGGTCGCCGCGATAATACGCGCCCTTCCATTCCACCATCGAGCCGCCGTGGCCGTCGTCCTCCACCTTCAGCCAGGAGGAGTAGTTCTGAATCGGCAGCACCTTCACGTCAACCGTGTCGATCTGATAATGATAGGTGTGGTCGGCGTCGCTATAGGTCAGCAATTGCTCGATGATCTCGGGATTGCCGGGCGCCTTGAGCACTAAAGTGCGGATCGAGCCCGGCTCGTTGCCCTTGGTGGCTTTGCTGGAGGCGATCACGGGATGCCATTTGGCGATGGCGTCGAAATCCTTGACGAGGGCCCACACCTTGTCGACCGGCTTGTTGATGTCGACGGTCTCGATCATCTTCTGCCGCGTCGGTCCATGCGCTTGCGCGGCGAGGAGACCCAGCGCCAGGGCGACGGCGGCGGTCAGCAGCAACTTCATACGCGTTATCCTCTCCTGATTGATGACTCACGTCGTCGTAGAAAAAATCTCGCCCTTGCCGAGCGCGGCGAGATCGCCGGCATAGCGGCGCAGGGGTTGGCGGAAGGCGGCGGCGAGGTTTGGACTGTGAGTTTCGACGTAAGACGCCAGAAGCCGTGCGGCGGTCAAGCCATGGACGCCACAATCGCCGAAGGTCGGCGCCATCTCATCGCATCCGCCCGCCAGCAGAATCGTGCCGCGATTCATAAGATAGCCCGGCAGCGCCCCAGCCTTGCCGCCGATGGCGAGCGTGCCGGCGATCATGCGGCTGCCGGCGCAATCGCCCGCGGCGCCTTCAATCAAAATGAACCCGCGCCGCAGCCGGTCCCCCGCGCGATCGCCCGCATGGCCCGCGACATGGATCAGGCCGCCGTTCATGCCCTCGGTCTCGCCGGCGCGGGGGCCGCCGAGCCGCTCGCCCGCGTCGCCTTCGATCCGCAACACGCCACCGCGAAGCCCCGAGCCGGCATAGGGGCCGGCGTCGCCTTCAATCGTCAGCGCGCCGCCGCTCATGCCGCGCCCGGCCTCGACGCCGACCGCGCCGATGACGCGGATCGCGCCCGTGTCGAGCCCCGCGCCCAACCGGTCAAGCCGCTCGGCGCCGCCCTCGAATACGATCGTCCCGCGCTCCCCGTCCTTCAATGCGAACAGGTCGCCGACGCAAAGCGGCGCGCGATTTGTTTGGATCGGCAGCGCCGCGATTTCGGCCAGGCTCTTGCCGGCAAGCTGAGCGGGCGTCAGCGCGCAGAGATCGACGCGCTGCGGCGGGGGGCAGCGCAAGGTGAAGGTGAGGGCGCTCACGGCGTCAACTCCCTCAGCCGATAGTGATGCTTGCCGAGCTTGCCGCCGTAATTGCCGGCCCCGACGCGCAAAGCGCCGCGCGCGGGACCAAGGTCGATGATCGCCTTGAGGCCCGCGCGCATGGCGGCCGCGACCGCTTCGCTGGTGAGGCCGTCAATCACGATCTCCAGCACGGAGCCGATTTCCGGCCCGATCTCGCTGGCGACGGCCCCTCTCAGGGTCGGGCAATAGAAATGGTTGGTGGAGGCGACGGCGCCCTTGTATTTGGAGCCGACCTTGGAGCCGGAGCGCACGATGCCGCCGGGAAACGGCATGATCGCGTCCGGCACGGCGCGCATCGCCTCGACCGCCGCCTCGGTCGCTGCCAGCGTCGTCTGCGGCGTCGCGCCCATGATCAGCAGATTGCCGCCCCCGACGGCGCGCTTGGTCATGGCGACCGAAGATTCGCAGACGAACTCGCCGTCCATCACCGGCAGGCGCCAGAACCGGCGCTCGCCGATCTTCTTGGCGATCTGCCAGCCGTCGGCGAAATAGCGGATCGCCGCGCCCAGCTTCAGTCTGTCCTCGCCCACGTCGAGGCCGGCGTAACAGGCCGAGCCGGGGCTGGTCAGCACGCATTGGCCGACGCGGTTCTGCAACTGCTTCTGCAATTCCGTGGTGGAGACGGCGAACAGCAGCACCCGCACGCCGGGCCGACCGTCCGGCGTTTCCAATGAGCCAAGCTCGCGGTCGATCCCCGCCTCGCAGCCGCAGGCGATGACGGAGGTGGCGAAGCCCGTCATCGTGGTGGCGGCCTGCAACGCCCATTTCGCGCTGTCGGCGGTGATGACCAGCGCCGTGCCGCGCATGTCGAAGGCTTCGGCGAACGTGTCGTCGATGGCGACGCCGTTGGTGATCAGCGCGGACATGCGACCGTCTCGAAAGGTTCGCGCGGCAGCGCCGCTTCCGGCACGCTCAGCAGTTCGGCGTCGAGGCCATAGCGGGCGTCATAGTATTCGGCGACGCGGCGCGTCATCGCGGCGTCCGGTTGCGGCGAAACGCGCAGGGCGCGGCCGAAGCGGTAGTGGGTGAGTGCGCCATCGCGCACGACGCATTCCCCGTCTTTCCACACGCGCACGGCGGCGCGGAAGGTTTGCGCGAGATCGGCGCCGGGGCGATAGATCGCGACATCGGCGCGTGCGCCGGGACCGAGATGGCCGCGGTCTTTCAGGCCCAGCAGGCGCGCGGGCGCGGCGCGCGTCATAGTGGCGATCTCGCCCCAGCTATATTCGCGCGTCAGCGAGGCCAGGGTGGTGACGGCGAGCGCCTCGGCGGGGAGCCTCGAAAGCCATTGCGCGCGCACGTCGCGGCTCATCAACAAGGCGAACAGGTCGGGATAGGCGGTGAATGGCGCGCCATTGGGATGGTCGGTGGTGAAATAGACGCGATACGGGTCGTCGATCAGCAGGAACAGTTCCAGCCCGACGACGAATTGCACCGCATTGGCGAAGCTGCCGTCTCGATAATTGTAGGGCATCACGCCGCCGCCGTTGGCGTCGCCGTCGATGATGACATATTTGCTCGGCCGCGCTTGCGCGCGGGCGGAGAACTGGCGCAGCACGTCGGAGGAGATCGTCACCGTCTGACCGAACATCGCCTGGCCGACGTCGATGGTGACGCTCTTCGCCGCGTTGACGGCCTCCGCCAGTTTCGGCGCGGCGGAGGAGAAACCGAGCTTGCCCTCGGCGCCGTAGCCGTAGAATTGCAGATGCGCGAGATGCAGCGGCAATCCCTCCGCCGCCGCGATCGTATCTAGCGCGGTCTGGAAATTGCCGGGCAGACCGAGATTGTTGCAATGGACGTGCAGCGGATGCGGCACGCCGAGGTCATGCACCGCGCGTTGCAGCGTCTTGACGATCTGGCGGCTCGACACGCCGTAACGCGGCACGACGTCGTCGAAGCCGAAACTACGCACATTGTCCTTGAACGCCGCCACGCCGCCCGCGTTGATCACTTTCAGGCCGAGCGCCTTGCTCGATTGCAGCGTCCAGGCGACGTGATCGCGGATCGCGTCCGGGCCGGCCCCGTCGCGCATCAGGCCAAGTCCGAAATCGTCGTTGCCGAGAATGGCCAGGATCGCTTTGTCGATCACGGGCGTGTCGGCGAGTTCGAGATGGGCGTGCAGCGCGTGATGCGGCGAGATGGCGGGCTCTACGACGGTGGTGAAGCCCATCTGCGCATAAAGCCGCCCGGTCTCGAAGGTCGACCAGCCGGCGTTGGCGAGCGGCGTCGCCGCCGGGCGGGACGCGTGGGCGCGATGCTGTTGGGGCAGCAGCAGGCGCGCGGTGTTTACGTTGGCGCCGGCGATATGGGAGTGAATGTCGATCGCGCCCGCCATGACGACGCAGCCGCCTGCGTCGAAAGTCTCGTCGGCGCGTCCGTGGTCGGGCGCCGCGATGACGCGGTCGCCTTGCAGCCAGAGATCGCCGACCTCGTCGCGGCTTTGGGCGGGATCGAGGATGCGCCCGCCCGCGATCCTTGTCAGCATGGCGGGCCGCCGAGGCGGGCGCGGATCGCCGCCAGCGTCTGCGCGACGCTGCGCCCGGCCGGCGACGCGGCGGGGCGCGCGACGAAGGTTCCCACGCGGGCGTCGTAGAAAATGGCGTCGTGATCGACGCCGGGGCGCCCGACCTCGAAACGGACGTTCGCCGGCGCCTCGCCCAGGCCGATGGCGATGTGAGCATCGCTCGCGAACGCATCGACCCGGACCACACAATCCGCCTCGCCGGCCGCGATCATCCGGCGCGAATCGTAACGCCAGGGATCATGCTCCGGGCGTCCGCGCGCGAAGCCGGTGCGCGGGGGAAAGCCGGTCATCCAGCCGCAAACCGTCTCGGCGGCGCAGGCGTCGGGCGACGCGAGCGGCAGGGTCGAGAAGCGGGTCGTCTCGTTGAGATCGCGCACGAGGCCGTGGATCGCCTCGACGGCGAGCGGCTCCAGATCGGCGCCGCTCCAGACCGCGACGCCGAATTTCGCCGCGCGCAGGCTTTGCGCCAGAGATCGCAGCGCGGGCGGGGTGGACGCCAGCGGGCGCAGCTTGGCCTCGGCCCGCAGGCGGCCGAGCGCAGCCAGCCGCGCGACGCCTGTCCCTATCGCGATTGACTCGAACCGCCCTCCCGCTGATCCCGTCAGCCACACCACGCGGGCGCCGTCGGCGAGACGGTCGATCAGGCGCGGCGTCAAATCCGGCCACGCATCGAACACGCCATCGCCGATCAGCAAAACCAGGTCCGCGCGCGCGGCCTCCAGCGGCGTCGTCAGCATCGCGCCCGATTCGCGAACGGAATCGAGGTTCGTCAGGAGGCCTGGCGAGTCGGCGTGGTCGAGCACGCCGCCGACCTGCTCGGCCAGCAGCACCGCTTCGCGCAGGCCCGCCACATCGGCGCCGAGGTGGGCGAAGACCGGCGCGGCGCTGAGGCCTAGCAGGCGCGCGGCCTCGGCGACCGCCGCGTCGAATGGCGCCGGCGCGCCGGCGATCCAGGCGCTCGCTTCGCTCCCAACAGGCAAATACGTTCCCTCGCGCACAAGCGATATTGGATACCGGTTCGGCGGCCTTGTCTATTCGGCGGCGCGGGAAATTGTCCTGTCCCGCGCCGCTTCTCGCGCTTATGTCGCGATTGGGAGGAGACGCGAGACTTTCTCGCTCAACCGACTGGACAGAAGGTCTGGGCGCGTTTTGAATGGCGGGCGAGGCGCGGGTCCGCGGCGCCGATTCTCGACCGGTTTAGGCTCGCGCAGGAGCGTTGGATGGGCGGGGCCGACGTGACGAAGGCGCCCGCGCTGTTGCTGGTCGCGGTGTCCGCGCGCGCGCTGGGACAGGCGGCGCGGCGCGCCGGGTTCACGCCGATCGCCATCGACGCCTTCGGCGACAAGGATACGCGCCAGGCGTGCCGCGCGACATTTGTGGTGGAGAACGCCATGGGAGGATTCGCGCAGACGGAACTCGCTGACATGGTCGCACGCGTCGTGCGCGACCATGCGCCGGTCGGGCTGGTCTATGGCTCCGGCTTCGACGATTGCCCCGAGCGGTTGGCGGCGCTGAACCGATGGCTTCCGGTTCTGGGCTGCGCGCCCGAGGCGCTCGCGCGTGCCAAGGACCCGCGCGCCTTCGCGGCGGCTTGCGCGTCGGCGGGAATAGACCACCCGCAAATCGGCTTTGCGACGCCGCCGGCGGGCGCGTTGTTGAAGCGGCGCGGCGGGTCGGGCGGGCTGCATATCCAGGAGGCGACGCGGGCGCCGGGCGTCGAGGAATATTGGCAGAGGCGGGTCGAAGGCCGGGCGGTGTCGCTGCTGTTCACCGTGGACGCCCGCGCGCTGACGCCGATCGCCTGGAGCGAGCAATGGACCGCGCCAAGCGCGCAGGCGCCGTTCCGCTACGCCGGCGCCGCGGGCCCGCTCGATCTGACCCCGCCTGCCGATCTCTTGCCCAAGCTGGCGTCGCTGTCGCGCGATCTCGGCTTGAGCGGTCTGGCGAGCGCGGATTTTCTCGACGATGGCGAAAGATTCTGGCTATTGGAGATCAATCCGCGTCCCGGCGCCACGCTCGACCTGTTCGACGACGACGACGATTCGCTGCTGGCGCGCCACCTTGGCGCGGTCGCGACCCCGGTGAAGGCACGCTCGCCGAGGGCGGCGGTGATCGTTTATGCGGAACGGGACGCGATCGCGCCCTGGGATTGGCCGGAGGGGGCGGCCGACTTGCCGGCGGCGGGAACGTCGATATCGGCGGGCGCGCCGATCTGCACGGTGACGGCCGCAGCGGGCGATGTCGAAGCGGCCAAATCGCTCGCGCAGGCGAGAGCCCGGCGCCTTCGCGCCGGGAAATAGGAGAGTTGCCGATGAACCTCCATATCAGCGTCAATCTCGGCGCGTCGCAGCGCGTGGCGTCGCTGTGCGCCGACGCGGCGCAGCTGGAGATCGGCGTCGAAACCGGACCGTCGGGCGAAACGCGGATCGACGCCGGGGCGAAGCGGCGCGGCGGCGTCGAGGCGGGGTTGCGGATCGCGGCGATTTGTCTGGGCGGTCTCGGCGAAGTCGCGCTCGCTTCGGAGCCGACGATTCCCCGCTGGCCGTGGACCATCTCGGTGCGTTCGTCGCAGCCGGTGCTGGCGTGTCTGGCCAGCCAGTACGCGGGCTGGAGCCTGTCGCATGGTGGGTTTTTCGCGCTCGGCTCGGGCCCTGCGCGGGCTTTGGCGCGCAAGGAACCTTTGTTCGACGAGCTCGGCTATCGCGACAAGGCGGACGCGACGACGCTCGTGATCGAGAGCGGCCAGCCGCCGCCGCCGGAAGTGATCGCCAAGGTCGCCAGCGATTGCGGGCTGCCGGCTTCCGCGTTGACGGTGATCTATGCGCCGACGCAAAGTCTCGCCGGGGCGACGCAGGTGGTGGCGCGGGTTCTGGAAGTGGCGCTGCACAAGGCGCATGCGCTGAAATTCCCGCTGGCGCGGATCGTCGACGGCATGGGCGCGGCCCCTTTGTCGCCGCCGCATCCCGATTTCATGACCGCGATGGGCCGCACCAACGACGCGATAATATATGGCGGGCGGGTGCATCTCTACGTCACCGGTCCGGCGGACGAAGCGCAAGCGCTGGCGCAGGCCCTGCCCAGCAGCGCCTCGCGCGACTACGGCGCGCCGTTCCGCGACGTGTTCAAGCGCTTCAAGGGCGATTTCTACGCCATCGACCCGATGCTGTTCAGCCCCGCGCAAATCCTTGTCACCGCGCTCGAATCGGGCGCGACCTTCCGCGCCGGGGCCGTCAACGAGGCGCTGATCGACGCCTCGTTCGGCTGAAAGCCTTGGCCCACATCCTGCTCGTCAGCGACACGCGCGACTGGCACGCGCGCCGCATGGAGGAAGCCTACGCCGCGCGTGGCGCGCGCGTGACGCGGGTCGATCTCGCGGCCTGCAATTTCGCCACCGCGAGGCCGAGCGGGATCGAAATTCCCGGTTTCGCGGCGTCGCCCGACGCCGTGCATGTGCGCACGCTGGCGGCGGGATCGTTCGAGGCGGTGACGCGTCGGCTCGGCGTGCTGCACGCGCTGGGCCGCCTCGGCGTGCCGGTGATCAACGACGCCCGCGCCATCGAGGCTTGCGTCGATAAATCGATGACGAGCTTTCTCGTCGCCCGCGCGGGCCTGCCGACGCCGGACACCTGGGCGCTGGAATCCTATGAGCAGGCGCGCGCGCTGGCGCGGCGCGAGATCGAGCGCGGACCCTTGGTGCTGAAGCCGCTGTTTGGCGCGCAGGGCAAGGGCCTGAAGCTGATCCGCGCCGCCGACGACTTGCCCGGCCCCGAGGCGGTGGCCGGGGTCTATTATCTGCAACGGTTCGAGACGGTGGAAGGGGAGGGTTTCCGCGATTTCCGGTTTTTCGTTTGCCGAGGCCGGATCGTGGCGGCGATGTTGCGGCGGGCGTCGAGCTGGATCACCAATGTGAAACAGGGGGGTGAGCCGTTCGCGGTGGCGCGCGACGCGGGGCTCGAAGCGTTGGCGCTGGCGGCGGCGCGCGCGGTCGGGGCCGTGATTGCCGGCGTCGATCTGATCGTCGGCCGCGAGGGACCGCGCGTGCTGGAGGTCAATTCCATGCCGGCCTGGAGCGGATTGCAGAAGGTGACCGCGACCGACATCGCCGGCGAGATCGCCGACGACGTGCTGCGCGGGATCGCAACGTGAATCGGATCGCTGCGGCTTATCTCGTCGCCTGCGCGGCCGAACTCGACGCGCTGAAGCCCGGCAACGTGCATCGCCACGCCGGGGGGCATGGCATGACGGCGGCGGATTTCGAGACCAGCGCCCGCGTCAGCGTCGGCTTTATCGCCCAGGCCGGCGCCCGCGTCGGCGCGCGCGTGCGGGGGGCGGTGACGGCGACCCGGGAGGCGGTCGGGCAGAACACCAATCTCGGCATCGTGTTGTTGTGCGCGCCGCTCGCCGCCGCCGCCGAGCGGGGAGGGCTTTTGCGCGAGAACCTTGGCGCCGTGCTGCATGAACTCGACGCGCAGGACGCGCGCGACGTCTATGCCGCCATCGCGCTGGCCGATCCGGCCGGGCTCGGCGTGGTCGAGGCCGGCGACGTGCGCGCCGCGCCGACGTTGTCGCTGCCGACGGCGATGGCGGCGGCGGCGGCGCGGGATTCGGTGGCGCGGCAATATGTCACGGATTTCGCTGACGTGTTCGAGATGCGGCTTCCCCTTGCCGTCCCCGCCGCTGACGCCGCCGAGGCGGTCTATCTCGCGTTTCTGACGCGCCGGCCCGATTCCCATGTGGCGCGCAAATACGGGCTCGCGACGGCGGAAGCATTGCGCGGCGAGGCCGAGCGGCGGGTCGGGGAATGGGCGGAGCTTGACGCGCAAGCGCGCCGGGCGGCGATGTTGCGCTGGGACGGGGAACTGAAAGCGCGGCGGCTGAACCCGGGAACCTGCGCCGACATGACAGTGGCGACGCTTTTCGCCGCCTGCCTCGCCAACAAGCGCGAGGAATGGCTTGCGGCGTTGACGCAACAATGATTGATTGTGGGCGGCGGCTGACAAGGCCGCGCCTATCCGGCCAACCGATCCCGCGCTCCGTGGGATGCTGATAACAAGGATAGCCGGTTCGCGGGGTCGCCTTCACCAGGGCCGCGCGGGGCCGGGAGGCCTTACCCTTGGGAGGAAACATGCCTAAGATCAACAAATTGTGTGTCGGTGAGTCGCTGGTCGGCGACGGCAACGAGGTCGCCCACATCGATCTTCTCATCGGGCCGCGCGGCGGCGCCGCCGAGACCGCGTTCGCCAACGCTTTGTGCAACAACAAGGACGGTTTCACCGCGCTGCTCGCCGTCATCGCCCCCAACCTCGCCGTCAAGCCGTCGACCGTCATGTTCAACAAGGTGACGATCAAGGGCGCCAAGCAGGCGGTGCAGATGTTCGGGCCCGCGCAATACGGCGTCGCCAAGGCGGTGGCCGATTCCGTCGCCGACGGCACGATCCCGGCCTGGGAAGCCGACGACCTGTTCATCTGCGTCGGCGTATTCATCCATTGGGAAGCCGCGGACGACAAGAAGATCCAGGAATACAACTACAAAGCCACCAAGGAAGCGCTTGAGCGCGCCGTCGCCGGTCATCCGACGCCGCATGAGGTGGTTTCCAAGCGCGAGACCGCCAAGCATCCCTTCGCGTCCAACTGAGGGGATTTTTTGCCGGGCCGGGCTAGCCCTCGGCCTCGGCCGCGATTTTTCGCGCTTTCGATCCGACCAGAACGGCGATCGACGGCGCGTCGCGCCGCGTGAGTTCGGCGCTCAAACCGCGCAGGATCTCTCCTACCAGCGCGGGGCCGCGATAGATCAGCCCAGTGTAGATCTGCACCAGACTCGCGCCGGCTTCGATCTTGGCCAGCGCGGTCGCCCCGTCCTCGACCCCGCCGACGCCCACGATCGGCAGCGCGCCGCCGCAGCGCAGGAAACATTGCGCCAGCATCCGCGTCGAGCGGCCATAGAGCGGCCGGCCGGACAGGCCGCCGGCCTC
>JANYIH010000170.1 GCA_025358745.1 Hyphomicrobiales bacterium
GATCGGCCCCGGGAATTCGCCGTTCTGGATAAGCGTATTGATAATCGCGCCGCCCGTATTCGACTGAACCGTGCTGGCCAGCAGAGTTATGAGGTCCGACGCATTCAGTTGATATGTCGCCATGTCACTCGATCCTTTTAACGATTTCGATCCCTACACAAACCTGCGCCGCGTTAGCGTGCGGCGGAGGCGCGGAAGACGCGAACGCGCGGCTCCCTGTCTTTGGCTTGCGCGTCTTGGGCTGGTGCCGCCCGCGTCGCGCCCACTTCTTGCACGCTCTGAAGTCCGATTTTCACGCCAACCAAGGGATCGACGCCTGAACCACTGACAAACTCAATCTGGCGACCGCGTTGCGACGCCACCAAAGCCCCGAGAAACAGCGCTTCCGCCGCAATCTCCACGCCTGCGAATTCCGGCTTCACGCGCACGCGCAGACCCACGAGCGGAAGGCCGTGACCCCGCGTTCCCGCATATTGGCCGGCGCCTACCCATTCGGACCAACGCGGCGGCCGACTGCCGACAAGGGCCTGCAACTCGATCGCGGCGGCGCCCGTTTCGGAGACGATCTCGACGCCTTCGACGGCGGCCGGAGAATCCGGCCCGCCCGCCCAGACGTTTTGCGCGAACACCGTGTCGCCGCGATTGGCGAGATGCGCGAGAAAAGAGAAGGGGGCGGCCGCAGCGGAAACTGCGACAGGCGCGACATCGGGTTCGGCTTGTGCGGCGGCGGCGTCCTCGACGAGCACGATCGGCTCCAGCCGGAACGAAGCGTCCAGCGAGCCGTCCGCCGCGCCGCGGCGCAAGCCGACAACCACTTCAGAAGTTCGCTCGGCGCGAACAACCAGACAATCACCGGGTCGCTGCAAGGCGCCCCGCTCACGCCCCGGCATGTCGAGCAGAGTCACCCCCGAGGGCGGCGGAATCACGCGCGCCACAGCGGGAACGCCGGAGCCCTGAAAGCTCACGTAACGGAAGATGTGCAGACCGCGCGCCACCGAAAGCGTTGAGCCGCGATCAAATCTGTCCTCCGCCTCAGCCACGCCCCGCTCCAATGCTTAAGTGCATAACTGCCCGTCATGCCTAACCGAACGTTAACATCCCTTTCCGCCAGATTGCAACCTAGAAAGTTGTGCGCTGCGCGATTTTTTTCGCCACCCTTGCTTAATTCCGCTGCACTGCGGGACAGTTCGCCACAATCGCCGCCCGGCCGGTTTACAATGTTTCGGCCGAAATAGCTGGGGTTTGCGACGCCCTTTCCAACGCGCCGCTCGTGTCCTAGAGACGGGCCGGATCGGCGTCACGCGGACGCCCTCGTCTGCAACCTATTTCTGTCCTTAGGGAAGGGAAGGCCATTCGTCACGCCCCGGCAAAGCCCGGCAAGTTCGGCGCCGGCCCGAATTGGGACGTCGACGCGCTGCTTTTGGGCGCCGGCGAGCGGATGGCGCGCGGCGAGTTCGACGTCGCCTTCGCCCTGGCGGACCGGCGCTGCCGACTTATCGTGCCGTCGGCGCGCGATCTGTTCCTGCGCGCGCAGACGCACAAGGCGGCGGGCCGGCTCGATGCGGCGCAGCGCGATTTGAGCGCCGCGCTGGCGCTCGACCCGACCGATGCGGCGATCGACCGCGCCGCGCTGCATTGGGGATCGCCCGCGGCGCGGGCCGAGGCGGCGGCGCGCATCGTGGCGCGGCCCACTTCAGATTGGGGGCTGCGGCGCAAGGCGACGGCGGCGCTGTTCGAAGAAGGGGCGGCTCTGGCGCATCGGCTGGAGCATACGCAGCGCGGCGTTTCGGGCTGGATCGCGTGGGCCGGCGAGGCGGGTTTGCAGATCGAAATGAGCCACGCCGGCGGGCGGGAGACGTTCCTGCTCGATCCCGATCCCGATCACCCGCTGGCGGCGACGGCCCTTTGCGCCGCCAATATCGAGATCGAGGCGCCTGATGTCGAGCGGTTGACGCTGGAGCTCAGCGGGCCCGACGGCGCCTTCGAGCGCGTCGCGCCGGCGCGCGCGGCGCGGCCCAGGCCCCGCCCGCCCGCGCCGCGCAGCACGGCGGCGGTTTCGCAAACCCCGTTCGTCACCATCGTCGTGCCGGTCTACGAGGATTATGAGGCGACGCGCGCCTGCCTGGAGGCGCTCGGCCCCGCGCGGCCGAAGTTCGGCAGCCGGATTCTCGTCGTCGACGACGCTTCGCCCAACGCCGATCTGGCGGCCTATCTCGACGCGCAGGCGGCGCGCGGCGCGTTCGAACTGATCCGCAACGACGCCAATCTCGGCTTCGCCGCTTCCGTCAACAAAGCGCTGGCGCGGCGCGAACGCGGCGACGCGCTGCTGTTGAACGCCGACGCCCTGCTGCCGCCCGGCGCCGTCGACCGGTTGCGCGACCTGAGCCGGTCGAGCCCCGACATCGGCGCGGTGACGCCGTTCTCCAACAATGGCGAGTTGACGAGCTACCCCCGGCGCAACGAGGCCAATCCGATGCTCGGCAGCGCCGAGATCGCCGCGCTGGACGCGCGGGCGCGGACGGCGAACGGCGACGCGCTGGTCGATATCCCCAACGGAATCGGATTCTGTCTCTATGTGAGCGAAGCCTGCCTCGACGCGGTCGGCGGCCTGCCGGAGCTTTATGCGCAGGGCTATTATGAGGATGTCGAGTTTTGCCTGGCGGCGCGCGAACAGGGGTTCCGCAACGTCGCGGCGCCGGGCGTCTATGTCGGCCACGCCGGCTCGCGCTCGTTCGGCGCCCGCAAGCGCGCGCTGGTGACGCGAAACCTGCAACTGATCGAGGCGCGCTTTCCCGGCTATCGGCTGGAGACGGCCGCCTTCGTCGCGCTCGACCCGCTGCAACCCTACCGCGCCGCGCTCGACGCGGCCTGCCCGCCCGCCGGGCCGGTGACGCTGGTCGTCGCCGGGCCGGGCGCGGCGGCGGCCTGGGGCGCGCGGAGGGCGAGGATGTTGCATGCGCAAACGCCGGAGCGCACAGTTCTGACCGCCTGCGCGCGGGGGCGCGCGCTCGCCGTTGCGGCCGTGGGCGACATGGCGCCGCAGTCGCTGGAGTTCGATTTTGCGACGGCGGCGGGCGCGCAAGGGTTTCGCGATTATCTCGGCCAGCTCGACCTGCGGCGCATCGAACTGCTCGATCCCGCCGCCCTGCCGGACGAGGCGCTGTCGCAATTGCTGGCGCGCGAGGGCGAGATCGACCTTCTGTGCGGCGATTTCGGCTGGTTCTCGACCGCCGCGCCGCCGCCGCGGGGACAATGCAGCGCGCTCGACGGGGAGGACCCGTGCGAATCCTGCCGCGCCCAGGCGGGATTGCGGTCTGACCTTGCGCAGGGGCAACGGCTGCGCCGGCTCAAACTGGGCCGCGCGCTGGAGCGCGCCGACCGCGTGATCCCGCTCGACCCGCTGGCGGAAAGTTTCGCCCAGCGCGTGTTCAAGGCGCGCGCGGGGGCGTTCGAGGGCGCGCGGGCGGCCTCGACGGGGCGGGCGGGGCCGATCCTGCGGCTCGGCGTGCTCTACCCCCACCGCAAGCCCGAGACGGACCGGCTGCTGTTGCAGCTCGGTCGCCGCCTCGCCGCCTCGGGCGAGGATCGCGACATCGTGGTGTTCGGCGCGACGCTCGACGACAATGGCGCCATGGCGACAGGGCGGATTTTCGTGACGGGCCGCGTAAGCCCCGAAGATTACATCGCGCTTGGCGAGCACTACGGCGTTGACGCCTGGCTCGCGCCCGATCGCGGCGGCGGTTATGGCGTTCTTGAAGCTGCCGCGCTGGGAAGCCCAAAGGCTTATTTCGACTGGTCGTTCGGCGCCTTTGCGGTGGAATGGGGCGATCTATCGCTCGATCCCAGGATTTGCGATGACAAGGCGGCGGCGCGGATCGTGCGCTGGATGAACGGGGAGCGGGCTGGCGGGGCATGAGCATTGCAGCGACGCTGAAAGTTGCGCCCGAGGCCGCCACGGTCCGCGAGGGCGAGGCCCGCCTCGTCTCGCAGCGCGAGATCGCGGGCTTCGTCTACGATCCGGCCGCGCCGGAGCGGCGCTTCGTCGTCGAATTGTGGCTCGACGGCTATCCCGTGCGGCTCGCCCGGGCCGAACTGTTCGATCCCGAGCGGCTGGCCGCCGGACAGGGCGACGGTTGCCACTCCTTTGTGTTTGCGCTCGACGCGGAGAGTTTTGAGGGCGCGCGGGTCGCCGAGGTGCGGATCGCCAACAGCGACGAACCGGTCGGAGCGCCGCTAACCTTGGCGGAAGCGGACATCGCGCCCTCAGGCCAGCGGGGCGAGGCGCGCTGGGTCGGCGGCCTGCGGCTTCAGGGCTGGATCGCCTGGGACCCGCGCACGGCGGGGCTCGTGCGCGCTTTCGTCGACGGCGATCAGGTCGCCGAAGCGCGGGCGCAATATTTCTCGCATGTCGGCGAAGCCGTCACGGGCGGGGTGGCGCGGGCGTTCGAACTGTCGCTTCCCCCCGCCTTCGCCGACGGGCGGCTGCGTCGCGTACGCGTGCTCGACGAGAACGACCGCGAATTGCCGGGCAGCCCCTGCCCCGTGGTCGCGTTTCCGCGCGGGCTGGAAAAGTTTCTGGAAGGACGCGCCGAACTCGGCGGCGAGCGGCTGCGGGCGGGGTTGTTCGACCGATTGCTGCCGCAATCGCTGCCGGCAAGCGACTATGGCGCCTGGGCGCATGCGTTTCCGCCCGCGCCCCCGTTCCACGCGCCCGCCGCCCGCGTCGCGGTGGCGCTGATCGGCGAGGACGGGCTCGACGAAACGCTGGAAAGCCTGGATCGGCAGACATCGCTGGCGCAGATGATCGCCGCCCTGCCCGCCGGGGCCGAGCCGATGAGCTTCGAGCCGGCCGATCTCGCGGCCTTTCTCGCCACCGAGGCCGAGGGCGCGGAGATCGTCGTGTTCGCGCCCGCGGGCGCGCGGCTGCACGCGGAGGCGCTCGGGCGCCTGGCCGAGGCGCTGGCGGCTTTTCCCGCAAGCGCGCTGGCCTATAGCGATATCGTGCTGGCCGACGGCGACGGGCGCGAATGGCCGCTGGCTTTCCCCGCCTTCGATTACGAACGGATGCTGGAGCAGGGCTATTGCGCTTTCTTCTTCGCCGCCCGGGCCGCCCACGTGCGCTATGCGCTCGAACGCAGCGCCGCCGATCTGTTCCGTCTGTTCAATTGCGCTTTCGACGCGGCAGGACCGTCCGGCGCCGCCCCGGCCGTCCACGCGCCGGGTTTCCTGGCGCGGCTGCCGCCGGCCGACCGCACGCGGGCGGGCGCGACGCTGCTTCGTGCGACGCGCGCGCATCTCGACGCGCGCCAGGTCAACTTTTTCGCCGAGCCGCGCGCGTCGGACCTGTTGCCGGCCGCGCGCGTGCAACGGATCGCGCCCGCGGGCAAGGTGTCGATCGTGATTCCCACCCGCAACCGCGTCGATCTGTTGCGCCCTTGCGTCGAATCGCTGAAGCGCACCCTGGGCGACATCGCCCATGAATTGTTGATCGTCGACAACGACAGCGCCGATCCCGAGACGCTGGCCTATTTCGAGACCATCGCGAACGAGGGCGCCCGCATCGCCAGGGTGGGCGGGCCGTTCAATTTCGCCCGCGCCGTCAATGCCGGCGCTTCCGTCGCCAGCGGCGAATTTCTGCTGCTGCTCAATAACGACGTCGAGGCGCTGCGCGAGGGCTGGCTCGACGAGATGCTGTCGCGCCTGGCCGAGCCCGACGTCGGCGCGGTCGGCGCGAAGCTGACCTTTCCCAGCGGCGGCATCCAGCACGGCGGCGTGGTGCTCGGTCCCAATCTCGCCGCCGCGCACGCCTTCGACGAACGGCAGGAGAGCGACCCCGGCTATGGCGAATTGATGCGGGTCGCGCATGAGACGAGCGCGGTGACGGCGGCGTGTCTCCTGACGCCGCGCCGGCTTTTCCGGGCGCTCGGCGGGTTCGATGGAACGCGCTTTCCCGTGCTGTTCAACGACGTCGATTATTGCCTGCGGCTGCGCGCGAGCGGACGGCGGGTGGTGATGACGCCGCACGCGCGGCTGATGCACAAGGCGGGCGCGAGCCGAGGGCGCGAGCGCGCGTTCGAGGGCCGTCACCGTCATCAGCGCGATCTCGACCATCTGCGCATGGCCTGGGCCGAGGTGCTGGCGGCCGACCCGTTCTACAGCCCGATGCTGGGTCTCGACACGCCCTATGCCGGGCTCGCATGGCCGCCGAGGTCGCAGGCGCCGCGCGCGCCGACGATCGAGGGGCCGAGGGTCGCACCGCCGGGATTTTGAGACCGCGACGGCGTGGGGTGGGATCGTTGACCCCCGGGCGACGTCCGCTTAAGGCTCGCGCGCCATGCTTCCACACGCCGATCCGTCGCGCTCGTTTCAGGCGCTCATCCTCACGCTCCAGAATTTCTGGGCGGGCCACGGCTGCGTCGTCTTGCAGCCCTATGACATGGAGGTGGGCGCGGGCACGTTCCACCCCGCCACGACCCTGCGCTCGCTGGGGCCCAAACCCTGGAAGGCGGCCTATGTGCAGCCTTCGCGACGGCCCAAGGACGGGCGCTATGGCGAGAACCCGAACCGGCTGCAACATTACTACCAGTTCCAGGTGATCCTGAAGCCTTCGCCCGAGAATTTGCAGCAGCTTTATCTCAACAGCCTCGCCGCCATCGGCGTCGATATGGCGCTGCATGACGTGCGCTTCGTCGAGGACGACTGGGAAAGCCCGACGCTCGGCGCCTGGGGCCTGGGCTGGGAATGCTGGTGCGACGGCATGGAAGTGTCGCAGTTCACCTACTTCCAGCAGGTCGCGGGCTTCGAATGCGCTCCCGTCTCGGGCGAACTGACCTATGGGC
>JANYIH010000181.1 GCA_025358745.1 Hyphomicrobiales bacterium
AGCGTATGCAGATCGACTCGAAACCCGAGGAGCTTGACGAACTCGACCGCCGCATCATGCAGCTCAAGATCGAGCAGGAGGCGCTGCGCAAGGAGACTGACCCCGCCTCGCGCGACCGGCTGGTCAAGCTCTCGACCGAACTCGGCGATCTCCAGGAAAAATCCGACGCGCTGACGGCGCGCTGGAAGGCGGAGAAGGACAAGGTCGGCGCCGCGCAGAAGTTGAAAGAGGAGCTGGAAGCCGCCCGCAACGCGCTGGCGCAGGCGCAGCGCAAAGGCGACTACGCCGAGGCCGGCAAGCTGACCTATGGCGTGATCCCCGAGTTGGAGCGCAAGCTCGCCGAGACCGAATCCGGCCACACCGTCGCCCTTGTCAACGAGGCGGTGACGCCCGACAACGTGGCGCAGATCGTGTCGCGCTGGACCGGCGTTCCCGTCGACAAGATGATGGAGGGCGAGCGCGACAAGCTGCTCAAGATGGAGGTGAAACTGGCCAAGCGCGTCGTCGGGCAGGCCGAAGCGGTGACCGCCGTCTCGACCGCCGTGCGCCGCGCGCGGGCCGGCCTGCAGGACCCCAACCGGCCGATCGGCTCGTTCATGTTCTTAGGCCCCACCGGCGTCGGCAAGACCGAACTGACCAAGGCGCTGGCGTCGTTCCTGTTCGACGACGACACCGCGCTGCTGCGGATCGACATGTCCGAATACATGGAGAAGCACTCCGTCTCCCGTCTGATCGGCGCGCCTCCGGGCTATGTCGGCTACGACGAAGGCGGCGCGCTAACGGAAGCGGTGCGCCGGCGTCCCTATCAGGTGTTGCTGTTCGACGAGATCGAGAAGGCGCACCCGGACGTGTTCAACGTCCTGCTACAGGTGCTCGACGACGGCCGGTTGACCGACGGACAGGGCCGCACGGTCGATTTCCGCAACGTCCTGATCGTGATGACCTCCAACCTCGGCTCCGACTACCTCGCCAACCAGCCGGAGGGCGAGGACACGAAGGCGGTCGAGCGCGACGTGATGAATGTCGTGCGCGGCCATTTCCGCCCCGAGTTCCTCAACCGGGTGGACGAGATCATCCTGTTCCACCGCCTGCGGCGCGAGGACATGGGCGCGATCGTCGACATCCAGTTCAAGCGGCTGGCGAAGCTGCTGGAGGATCGCAAGATCGAGCTGGCGCTTGACCCTAAGGGCCGCCAGTGGCTCGCCGACAAGGGCTACGATCCCGCCTATGGCGCGCGTCCGCTCAAACGGGTGATCCAGAAATGGGTGCAGGACCCGCTCGCGCAGGCGTTGCTGGCCGGCGAAGTGCGCGACGGGCAGACGATCAAGGTGAGCGCGGGCCAGGGCCGTCTGACCATCGACGGCAAGCCGGTCGGCGCCGCTGAGCCGCAGGAGGCCGCGGCGGCGAAATCGCCGACGGTGGTCAACTTCCCCAAGGGCGCGTGAGGCGCCGCCGATCCGGCCATGAAATGGCCGGATCGGCGGGCTAACCGAAGTTTGATCTTCAGTGGAGCGGCGCGCAATGAGTGGGTTTCTCGGCGGATCGCTGCCGGCGGTCGCGGTGCGGCTGCTGGTGGTTTCGTTTGTCGTCGGCCTGCTGCTGGCGATGTTCGGTTTCGATCCGGAATCGATCTATCAGCGCCTCGCCGAAGTTATCCAGCACGTGATCGAATTTGGGCTGACGGACCTGCGCCATTTCGGCCGCATTCTGCTGACGGGGGCGATGGTGGTGGTGCCGATCTGGTTCATCCTGCGCCTGATGGACATGCGTCGGGCGCCGTGAGGCGCCCGATTTGGGGCCGTCGCTTTGTAAATAAAACCAATCAGGGGGGCATACGTATTGAGCTTCGAGGGCGCGAGGATGCGGCGCCCGGCAGGAGGACCCAAATATGCGCAATTTCCTCAGATTCGCCTTGCTCGCCGCGACGTTCGGCGGGATGGGCGCGGGTTCCGCGCTTGCGGGCGGCATGGGCGATTCCAGCAAGTCGACGCGTGAGAGAAACGCCATCTGCGAAAAGCAGCGGCGCGGCGAGGGGCCGCTTTCGCCCAATATGTGTCTGCCCGAACTGCCGCCCGGCCCCGTCTATCAAGGCCGCGGCGCTCGTCAGTAAGTCATAAAGTCAAGAGCGGCGCCGGGAGAAGACGTCGAACAAAGCAATCCTCGCCCCGCTTCATGGACAGACCTTAATATCCGCGCCATCTGACGCTCATCGCCGCTCACTATCTTGGCTCCATCGAAGAACGGAACCATCCCCCTGTTCGGAGCCAAGTCATGACTGATCAAAAAGCCAATTTCGCCAACCGTCGCCCGCTGCTGGCTTCCGCCGCCGCGCTCGCCATCGCCGCTTCCGGCGTGTTTGCCCTTTCGACGCCCTCGGGCTCGGCCGCATTGGCTGGCGCCGTGGAGGCGCCCGCAACGTCTTCGGCCGGAATCCCCTCCTTCGCTGATATCGTCACCCATGTGAAGCCGGCCGTGGTCTCGGTGCGCGTCACTCTTCAGGACGCTGCGGCGGCTGAAGGCGACGAGAGCGACGGTCTCGACCAGATTCCGCCCCAGATGCGGGAATTCTTCAAGCGCTTCGGCGGCGCCGGCCCCAACATGGGCAAGCCGATCGTTCGCCACGGGGTCGCGCTCGGCTCCGGGTTCATCATTTCCGCCGACGGTTATGTCGTCACCAACAACCATGTCGTTGATCACGGCGGCAAGTCGGTCAAAGTGACGCTCGACGACGGCAAGGAGCGGGACGCCGACGTGATCGGCGTCGACCAGAAGACCGATCTCGCGCTGCTCAAGATCAAGGGCGCGACAGACCTTCCCTTTGTGAAATTTTCCAAGGAATTGCCCCGCATCGGCGACTGGGTGCTGGCGATCGGCAACCCGTTTGGCCTCGGCGGCACGGTCACGGCCGGCATCGTCTCGGCGGAAGGCCGCGACATTGGCTCGGGGCCCTACGATCAGTTCATCCAGATCGACGCGCCGATCAACAAGGGTAATTCCGGCGGGCCGACCTTCAACCTCAAGGGCGAGGTCGTGGGCGTCAACACCGCGATCTTTTCGCCCACCGGCGGCAGCGTGGGTTTGGGCTTCGCCATTCCCTCAGAAACGGTCAACATGATCGTGGGCGAGTTGCAGCATGGCGGCGTCAAGCGCGGCTATCTCGGCGTGCAGATCCAGGCCGTGACGCCTGAGATCGCCGAAGGCCTCGGCCTGAAAAACACCGAGGGCGCGCTGGTGGCGGAGACCCAGCCCGATACCCCGGCGGCGGCGGCGGGCCTCAAGTCGGGCGATGTGATCGTCAAATTCAACGACGCGACAGTCAAGTCGGCTGGCGACCTCACCCGCAAGGTCGGCTCGGTGAAGCCCGGCGAGACCTCGCAACTGACCTATGTCAGAGACGGTCAGGAAAAGACCGCCAGCGTGACCCTCGCCTCGCTCGACGGCGCCAAAATCGCCTCGACCGACGAGACTCCGGCCAAGGAATCGCTATCGCTGGGCTTGCAACTCGCCCCCTCGGACAAGGGCAAGGGCGTTCAGGTCGTCAATGTCGATCCCAACGGGGAAGCCGCCGCCAAGGGCCTGACCGCGGGCGACGTGATCCTCGAAGTCTCGGGCAAGCCGGTGACGACGCCCGGTCAGGTGAAGTCCGAGATCGAGGCGGCCAAGCAGGGCGGCAAGAAAGCCGTGCTGATGCTGGTCAAGACCGAGAAGTCGTCGCGCTTCGTCGCGTTCGAATTCCCGAAGGTCTGACACCCGCGGCCCTGCGCGTTGGCGCGACCTGGCCGGGCTTGTCCCGGCCATCCACGCCAGGACGCGACGCCGCGCGCGCGCAATAAGCGGTTGTTTGTTTGTCAAACAACCAAGTTTCGCCTTGCGCGACGGCGCAGATGGCCCGGCCATGACGGCGGTCTGTTCTCCCAACCGCGGGCTCATCCCGCCCGCGATAGAACCTTGGCGTCGAGCAGGTTGTAGAGCGGGTTGTCGGTCTCGAACACCTGTTCGAGCGCGCGCACGCAGACGCGCTTCGCCCCGCGCGTCAGCAGGAAATCGGCCAGTTCCGCCGCCTGCTCGCGCGGCGCCAGAAAGGCGATCTCGCCACCGGCGCCAGTGGCGGGTTCGGCGGTCGCGGCGTATTTCTGCGCCGCCTCGGCGAGGATCGCCTGGCCCCGCTCGGGCAGGAACGCCCGCACCTCGCGCGAGCGGCGCGCCTTTTCCGACGCCGCCAGTCGCGACAGGATCGCGCGTGCGGCGGACCTTGCCTCCTGCGTCCAATCCGCCTTGATCGAGGCCGCCAGATTGGCCTCGCTGCGAAGGATCACGCCGTCCTCGATGGTTTTCAGCGCGTTGGCCGTCAGCGTCGCGCCTGTCGTCGTAATGTCGACGATCAGTTCCGCCGACCCCGAGGCCGGCGCGCCCTCGGTCGCGCCGAGGCTCTCGACGATGCGGTAATCGCCGACGCCGTGTTCGTTGAAGAAACGGCGCGTCAGATTGACGTATTTGGTCGCCACCCGCATCCGCTCGCCGCGCCGGGCGCGATAATGGGCGGCGACGTCTTCGAGATCGGCCATGTTGCGCACGTCGATCCAGGATTGCGGCGCGGCCACCACGACATTGGCGTGGCCGAAGCCAAGTGGCGTAAGCAGCACAAGCCGATTGTCGACGTCGCTGATCTGCTCGCGCACCAAATCTTCCCCGACAACGCCCAGGTGAACCGCGCCTGTGGCGATTTGGCCGACGATTTCCGAGGTGGAGAGAAATGCGACCTCGACACCGGGCAGGCCGGCGATCGCGCCGCGATAATCGCGCGCGCCACGCCCCTGCGCGATGTCGAGTCCGGCGCGGGCGAAATAATCGTAGGTGTTTTCTTGCAGGCGCCCTTTCGAGGGCACGGCGAGGATCAGGGTCATCGGGCCGTCTCCGGCTTCAGGCGGTCGAGCCAGATCGCCGCCCCCACCGCCGGCGTCTCCTCGTCGGCGCCGAGTTTTCGCGCCAGACCGTCGTAGCGTCCCCCGCCCAGCACCGGCGCGGCTTCCGGCCGTGCGGGATCGAACGCCTCGAACACGAAGCCGGTGTAATAGTCGAGATCGCGCACGAAGCCGGCGGAATAGGTGAAATCGTCGATCGGCAGCCCGCTGGCGGCGAGAAAGCCGACGCGCTCGTCGAAAGAGGCCAGCGCCTTGCCGATGTCGAGCCCAGCGTCCTTCGCCAGCGCCCGCAAAGCTTGCGAAGCGGCGTCGGGATGGCCGGTAATGGCGAGAAACCGCGCCAGCGCCTGGGTCTGCGGCTCGCCCGGCCCCGCGTCGGCGCGGCTGGCCGCCTGCTCCAGCAAGCGGTCGGCGATCTCGCTCGGGGATCGTCCGCCGACCGTAGAAATGCCGGCGATGGCGAGCAGATCCTGCACCAGCGCCTTGGCTCCGTCGTGGTCGGCCCGCTCCAGCGCGGCCAGCACGCCGGCCTTGGAGAACGGCGTCAACCCGCTGCGGTTGAGCAATTTGTCGAGCGGCGCCCCGCGCGCCGCGCCGCGCCGCACGCGCCGGCGCCAATATTCGGGCAGGCCGAGCGCGCCGATCACGCCGTCGAACACGCGCGCGTCGCCGATCCTGACCTTCAGCCTGCCGGCGCCCGCCGCTTCCGCGCCCGCCAGCGCAAGGCTGAGGATTTCGGCGTCCGCCGCCTCGATGTCGCGCCGGCCAAAACTTTCCAGCCCGGTCTGCAACAATTCGCCGTCGGAATGGGCGCGGGCGCGAAACACCGGCCCGAGATAGCAGGCGCGGGTCTCCTTCGACTTGGCGGTCTGCGCCAGGTGCATCAGGCAGACGGGAATGGTGTAATCGGGCCGCAGGCACAGTTCCTCGCCGTCCGGCCCCTGGGTCAGGAACAGCCGGCCGCGAATGTCCTCGCCCGACATGTCGAGGAACGGCGCGGTCGGTTGCAGCACCGCCGGCTCGACGCGGGAAAAGCCCGCGTTCTCGAAGTAGCGCAACGCCTGTTCGCCCGCCGCGCGATGCGCCGCGCGCGCGGCGCTAGAGACTTGACCCACGAGGTTCCCCCTCTTTCGCCCGCATCTCTAACAAACCGCGACGGCGGCCGCAGCCTATTTCGCCGCCTTGGTGAATGGCGAGCGAAACAGACTTAAAATGTGTTTAGCTTCGCCTTGGGGTCGCCACGCTGCGCGCGTTATGGCAGGCCTCGTTCGATCCGGCTTATCAGGGGAATCGATTGAAGCTGATCCGTCTGGCGCTGTGCCTTCTGTGTCTGGCCTTCGCCGGCTTCGCGCATGCGGCCGAGGACAGCGCGCGCGACACGCTCGATTCGGTGAAATCGGCGCTGAGCGAGATCGACGACGAGCTGAAACTCGACAATCTCTCCGATGGTCAGCTCGCGCAGTTGCGCGTCCGGGCCGAGCCTTTGTCGGGCCAGTTGCAGACCGTCATCTCCGAACTCGCGCCCCGGCTCGACGCCTCGCGCAAGCGGCTGGCGGAGTTGAAGCCCAAAACCCCGGACGGCAAGAACCAGGACGCGGCGCCGCCGCCCGACCCCGTCGCGGCCGAACTCAAGGTCGAACAGGGCAAGTTCGACAAGCTCGACGCCGACCTGCGCTCCGCGCGCGCCGCGCTGTTGCAGACCGACGACTATGTCGTGCGCATCAGCAGCCGCCGGCGCGAAATCTTCACCAAGCAGACCTTCGCCCGCTCCACCAGTGTGTTGAGCCCGTTGCTGTGGCTGTCGGTGGCGCGCGAATTGCCGGGCGATGTCGCCTCGTTCCAGCGCGTGATCGTCGATTCGATTCGCAATCTAGGCCAGCGCGCAAGTTGGGCGCAGCTTGGCGGCTTTTTCGGGCTGTGCCTGGCGCTGCTGTTGGTGGCGGCGCCGTTGCGTTGGGTCGCGCGCCGCGTCATCGCCCCCTCGCCCGGGGAAACGGCGCCGGGCCGGCTGCGCAAGGCGCTGGCCGCGCTGTGGACGCTGGCCGTGCTCGCCGCCTTGCCGCTGGTCGCGCTCGGGATCGTCTCCTACGCGCTCGACGTATTCGACATTTCCGACCCCCGGCTTCAGGGCGTGGTCAGCGCGCTGCTCGACGGTCTGCGGCTGATCGCGCTCGCCAACGCCTTCACGCAAGCGCTGTTCGCGCCCCGGCGTGCGATGTGGCGCTTGCCGCCGATGGGCGACCCGGCGGCGCGGCGGCTTACCTGGCTGGCGTTGACGGTCGCCAGTTCCTGGGCCGCCGCCCGCATCGTCGAGGCGATCGCGGAATCGGTCCTGTCCTACAATCTGCTGGTGCTGACGCGCGCCTTGTCCTGCCTCGCCATCGCCGCGCTCGCGGCCGAGGCGTTTCGCAAGCTTGACCGCTCGGCCGAGGCGCAAGCGGCGCCGCGCGACGCCGGCCGGCCGGTGCGAACCTTCGCCTGGATCTACATCGTTGCGATCTTCGCCTGCGCGCTCGCCGGCTATATCGCGCTGGCGACCTATCTGATCGACCACGCGCTGCAATTCGCGAGCGTCGCCGGCGCGCTCTATCTCACCGACGCCCTGTTGCAGGAAAGCTGCGAGCGTCTGCTGCGGCCGGAATCGAGCTTCGCCAAGAGCCTGATGGCGACACTGGGCCTGCGCCGCGCCGGGCTGGAGCAGATCGTCGTGCTGTTGCAGGGCGCCGCGCGCGTCGGTTTCGCCGCGGCGGCGCTGATCGTCGCCATCGGCCCGTTCGGCATGCCGAGCCAGGATCTGCTGGCGACGCTGCGCACCGCCTATTTCGGCGTGCAGGTCGGCGGCGTGACGCTGTCGCTGTCGTCGATGGTGATGGCGGCGCTGGTGTTTCTCGTCACTCTGGCGCTGACGCGGGCGGGCCAGTCCTGGCTCGGCGACCGCTACTTGCCGCGCACCTCGCTCGACGCCGGCGTGAAGAACTCGATCCGCACCATCTTCGGGTATGCCGGCGTGGTGGCGGCGCTGCTGGCGGGGGGCTCGCGGCTGGGCGTCGACACCGACCGGCTCGCCTGGATCGCCGGCGGTCTCTCGGTCGGCATCGGCTTCGGCCTGCAAGGCATCGCCAACAATTTCGTCTCCGGCCTGATCCTGTTGTGGGAGCGCGGCATCCGGGTCGGCGACTGGGTGGTGGTCGGCCAGGAGCAGGGCTTCGTGCGCCGCATCAACGCGCGCTCGACCGAGATCGAAACCTTCGAGCGCGCGACGCTGATCGTGCCCAATCTTTCGCTGGTGACAGGCTCGGTGAAGAACTGGATGCACACGGACCGCGTCGCGCGGGTGACGATCACTGTCAACGCCGCCTTCGAGAGCGACCCGGAGGCCGTGCGCGCTCTGCTGATCGAGGCGGCGCGCGCGCAGGACGCCGTGCTGTCGATCCCCGCGCCGCTGGCTCTGTTCAGCGAATTCGGCGATTGGTCGATGAAGTTCCAGCTGATCGCCTATGTCGAGGACGCGCTGATGGCGGAGCGGGTGAAATCGGAACTGAATTTCGACATCATGGCGCGGATGCGGGCGGCGGGTTTGCGCATCCCCTATCCGTTCCCGGTCGGCAACGTGGAGGCCGAGCGCGGGCCGAACGCATCGAAGCTGGCGTGAACTTGCGGACTACATGATTTCATCGTAACAAGCGAAAAAGCTGCCCTTGTTTGGGGGTAATCTAGTCCTTGTCGCTGCCTTCCCGTAAACAAATCGTAAATTTGATGGCGGGACTGCTTATACCGTCGGCTGCGAGTGTATTGTTCAACGTGCTGATTGAAATGCTGAAATCCGGCGCGCGCGCGGACATCCCAAACAGCGCGTACGATTTTGCGCTGCCCTGCGCATTCACCATCGTCGGAGCGGCCGTTGTTCAGACCGCTCAAGAAAAGGCTAAAATGATATTTACGATTTTTTGCATGGTGCTATTGGCGCTCATTCTAACGGACCTTATTTTGAGATATAAGCTCACCGACCACGAGCTATTTCTGATCGTCCTGAGTGATTGCATAGCGCTGGTCGGGACCGCGTGGGCCATATGGGAGTAGTCAATGCTAGACCCGAAGAACCAAGTCGACCTCGCGGGCGCTGGCGTGGGCGTGGGGCTGGTGGCCCTCATTTTGGCCGTCGTCGCGGCGCTGGTGACGCTCGTGTTGATTCATCCGATCTGGTTGGTCTTGATCAGCTCGCTCTTGTTGATTGGCGCCATCGGCGTCAAACTCTACTTTTCTAAATCGACGACCTGACAATATGACATAAACGTCGGCGGCGTCTGGAGCGTGGGCGGGCTCCTTGCGAATCCCCTTTCCGTTCCCGGACGGCAATGTCGAGATCGAGCGGGGGCCGAACGCATCGAAGCTTACCTGACTACAGCCCCGCCTCGATCGCGCGCAGCAGTTTGAACCGCATCGCCCCGTCGTTGCCGGTGAGCGAGATCACGAACCGGACCCGCCCGTGGCTCGTCGTGTCGGCGTAGCCGGCGAGCGTGCGGACGCCGTCCATGGTGCCGGTCTTGTTGAGGCCGCCGTCATGGCCGCGCAGCAGGTCGGCGTGCGGCTCGAACAATTCGAGCATCCTGGCCAGACCCCGGGCGGTGAAGCGATCGCCGCGGCTGATGCCCGAGCCCTCCTCGATGTGGATCGCCGGCCCAAGGTCTTGCGCGGCGAGGCTTTCTTCGGCGACCTTGAGCGACTTCTCCAGACTGACCGGGCCGCCCAGTTTCCGGCCGCCGATCTCCAGAAAAACCTGGTTGGCGGTGTAATTGTTAGAATCGCGCATGAGATCGACGAGAATTTCCGACAGGGGGCGCGATTGTTTGTGCACATAGACCGGCTTCAGCCCCTCGGGCGCGGTCCCCTGCACGATCTTGCCGCCGACGACGCCGCCGGCGCGTTCGATGAAGGCGGCGATCAGCTCGCCCGCATATTGCAGGCTCACCGCGGGGTCCTGGCTCAGACTGATGCGACCGCTCCCGCGCGGCCCGCGCGCGCGGAATTGCGAAATCGCCAGCGGCGTGATCGGGGTCTGCGGCTCGGCCGAGCGCACCTTGTCGCCGCTGCGCGCGGCGAATACCGTGTTGAAATTCACCGCCAGCGCGGAGTTCAGCGCATTGTAGGGCTGGCCGTCGTCCTCGATGCCGGGGATGCGCAAGTTTTGCGGATAATAGCTGGCGTCGAGCACGATGCGGGCGATCGGCGCCTTGCCGATGGCGGCGACCAGATTTTCGGCGAGGACCGCCAGTTCCTCGGAGATCAGGAACGGATCGCCGCCGCCCTGCACATAAAGCACGCGGGCGTCGTCGAGATAGAACCGCGTCTCGAACCGGTACTCGCCGCCCAGCGTCTCCATCGCCAGCCACGCGGTGACGATCTTGGCGACCGAGGCCGGGACGAACGGCTTGTCCGCGTTCTGCGCCACCAGTTCCACGCCGCGAGCATCCACCACCAGCACGGTGGCGGACGGCGCGAGCGCCGCCACATTCTCCTTGACGCCAGCCAGCGCAGGGGCGGGAAGGAGGAGCATTGCGAGGGCGATGAGGCGGGACCACATGGCGATTCTCAGCGCAGGGCGATGGGCGCAACTTGCGAGGCGACGCCCGGCAAACTCAAGCGCAAAGTCGGCCGCCAGCGGCAATTTCCCGCTTCCCCGCCAGCCGGCTGTCAAAACCGCTCGCAATCGGCCATTGCCAAATTCCGCAAACCTCACTATGGGAAAAGTCCCTCCTCCCCGCGTCGCGGACCTGTTCCGCACGCCCCCCTGCGCCGCACCCCAAGGCTTTCTCCTCCGGGAGTCGCGCGCGCATCCCAAACGAGATGACATGAGCCTGGCCTCATCCACAGACACCCCCATGCGGGAAGTCAAACTCAAAGACCTCAAGAAAAAATCGCCGACCGAACTCCTGGCTTTCGCCGAGGAGCAGGAGGTCGAGAACGCCTCCATCATGCGCAAGCAGGAGTTGATGTTCGCCATCCTCAAGCAATTGGCGAGCCGCGAAGTCGAGATCATCGGCGAAGGCGTTGTCGAGGTTTTGCAGGACGGGTTCGGCTTCCTGCGCTCGGCCGACGCCAATTATCTGCCCGGTCCCGACGACATCTATGTCTCGCCGACGCAGATCCGTCGCATGGGCCTGCGCACCGGCGACACCGTCGAGGGGGTGATTCGCTCCCCCAAAGAGGGCGAGCGCTATTTCGCGCTGATGAAGGTCAACGGCATCAATTTCGAGGACCCGGAGAAGTCGCGCCACAAGGTGCATTTCGACAATCTGACGCCGCTCTATCCCAACAAGCGCCTGAAGCTGGAAGTCGACGATCCCACCCGCAAGGACATGTCGAGCCGCGTGATCGACATCGTCTCGCCGATCGGCAAGGGCCAGCGCGCGCTGATTGTCGCGCCGCCGCGCACCGGCAAGACCGTGTTGTTGCAGAACATCGCGCAATCGGTCTCCGCCAATCACCCCGAATGCTATCTCATCGTGCTGCTGATCGACGAGCGGCCGGAGGAAGTGACCGACATGCAGCGGTCGGTGAAGGGCGAAGTCGTCTCCTCCACCTTCGACGAACCCGCCGCCCGCCACGTCCAGGTCGCGGAAATGGTGATCGAGAAGGCCAAGCGTCTGGTCGAACACGGCCGCGACGTGGTGATCCTGCTCGATTCGATCACCCGTCTCGGGCGCGCCTACAACACTGTCGTCCCGTCCTCGGGCAAGGTCTTGACCGGCGGCGTCGACGCCAACGCCTTGCAGCGGCCGAAGCGCTTCTTCGGCGCGGCGCGCAACATCGAAGAGGGCGGTTCGCTGACGATCATCGCCACCGCCCTGATCGATACCGGCTCGCGCATGGACGAAGTGATCTTCGAGGAGTTCAAGGGCACCGGCAATTCGGAGATTATTCTGGATCGCAAGGTCTCCGACAAGCGCACCTTCCCCTCGATGGACATCACCCGCTCCGGCACCCGCAAGGAGGAGTTGCTGGTTCCCGCCGACATCCTCAAGAAGATGTACGTGCTGCGCCGCATCCTCAACCCGATGGGCACGGTCGATGCGATCGAGTTCCTGCTCGGCAAGCTGCGTGACGCCAAGACCAACGCGAACTTCTTCGAGTCGATGAATACGTGATGGAGGCGAAGTTTATGCCACCCACCGCCCTCGTGGTGAGGCGCGAGCGAAGCGAGCCTCGAACCACGCTCAAGTTTGCGCCGCCTCAGGCGCTGTCTGCGGGCGCTGCGGCGCTCGCCGAGCGTCCTTCGAGGGCCGCTTCGCGGGCGCCTCAGGACGAGGGCGGTGGTTGCAATTGAACTGAATTCCAGAGCCCGCCCATGACCCTTGACGACATCCGGCGCGAAATCGACCGGATCGACGCCGAAATGCACAGGCTGCTGATCGAACGGTCGGGCGTGATCGAACGCCTGATCGCGATCAAGCAGCGCCAAGGCGGCGGCTCGGCGTTTCGGCCGGCGCGCGAAGCCTCGATGCTGCGCGCCATCGTCGAGCGGCACGAGGGACGGCTGCCGGTCGACACGGTCGAGGGCATCTGGCGCATCATCATTTCGACCTTCACCTATGTGCAGTCGCCCTATTGCGTGCATATCGACGTCAGCCATGGCGAGCAGGCGATCCGCGACAGCGAGCGATTCCATTTCGGCTTCACCGTGCCGGTGCAACCGCATTTCGGCGCCGTCGGCGTGATCGATTCGGTGCGCGCGAGCGCCGGCGATCTCGGCATGTTCGCGCTCGACGGCGGCGCGGCGGCCGGCGCGTGGTGGATGCGGCTGATCGAGCCCGACGCGCCCAAGGTGATCGCGCGACTGCCCTTCGTCGAGCGCCCCGACCATCCCGCCGGCCTGCCGGTCTATGTCGTGGCCAAGCCGCTGAGCGACGGCGGCGCGCGGCAGGTTGTGCTGGAGGCGCTGTGGATGGACCGCTGGCGCCCGGATTTCGCCTTCCGCCTCGCGGCGGCCGGCGGCGAGATCATCGGCGAGGCCGCCTGGGGTCACGGCTTTTCGGCGCTGGTGGCGCGCGGCGGCGACGCTGCGCCGGACGCGCTTTCCAGGGTTTTGCGCGACGGCGGCGCGCGCGACGTGCGCGCCGGCGAAATCGGCTCGCACGCGCCGCGCTTCGAGATGGCGCGTTAAGCCGCAGGCGCTTCGGGCGAGGGCTTCGTCCGCCAACATCGCCCGCCTGCAGATCGACCTGCCTTGTCCGAAGGCAGGATTCCGGTATCATGACATGCAAAACGAGGGATCGCCCGGCGAAGGGCGGTCAAGATCTATCCAAAGGGGGGACGCCATGGCCGAGTCGCGCTCTTACGAAAGCCTGTCGTTCCGTTCGCCCTCTTATTCGACGAGCGGCGGGTCGCCCTCCCCTTCGAGTTACAGCGGGACTTCGTCCTACGGCAATGGAGCGAGCCCCGCGCCGGCGCCGCGCCCGTATGGCGCCAGCAACGAGATGCGCGGCACGGACATCATCGCCGAATATCTGGTCAAGGAGAAGGTGCCCTATATTCTGGGCTACGCCGGCCACGGCGCGATCGGATTGCTCGACGGCATCCACAAGGTCACCGATCGCATCAAACATATTTCGCCGCGCATCGAGCAAACAGCGGGCTTCATGGCGGACGTGTATTACCGGCTGACCGGCCAGCCGCTGGCGGTCTACGCCTCGACGGGGCCGGGACCGATGAATATGATGATCTCGGTCGCGAACGCCTTTTACGACAATTCCGCCTTCTTCCTCATCACCGGCAACGTTCCGACCAACCAACTGGACACCGGCGCCTTGCAGGACGACTATCGCTATCACGGCGACATGTCGGCGATGTTCACTCCGATCGTCAAGAAATCCTGGCGCATCCGCAAGGTCGAGGATCTCGTCAAGGCGCTGCCGGACGCCTTCACGATGATGCGAACGGGGCGCCCGGGGCCGGTGCATTTCGACATGCCCTACGATCTCTATATGCGCACTGCGCCGGTTGCGACGCCCGACCCCGCCGTGCATGGCCAGCCGCTCAACTGGCGCACTTCAGTCGGCGACGAGACGGTCGAGCGGGCGCTGAGCCTCCTCACCGGCGCGCAGAGACCGCTGATTCTGGCGGGCGGCGGCGTGCGCGTCAGTCAGGCCTTCGACGAACTGAAGGCGCTGGCCGAGCAGTTGCAGATCCCCGTCTACACGTCCTTCATGGGCAAGGGCGCGCTGCCCTACGATCACCGCCTGCATCTGGGGGTGGCGGGCGTATGGGGCGACTATCCCGCGACGGAGGCGGCGCGCAACGCGGATGTGATTCTGGCGGTCGGCGCGCGTTTCAACGATCTTCACACGGGATCGTGGCTCAAGGGCTACGTCTACAACGTGCCGCCGACCAAGATCATCCAGGTCGACATCGACCCCGAGGAGATCGGCCGCAATCTGCCCGTCGAGATCGGCATGGTGGGCGACGCCAAGGCGTTCCTGGGTCAGGCGACGCGCATCGCGCGGGCCAAAGGCGCGCGGCATATGTCGGCGGACGCCTGGCGGCGCGAGATCGACGGCTGGCGCATGGAATGGCGCAATTTCTGCGAGCCGTTCGAGCGCACCAGCGCCGTGCCGATCGACCCCCGCCGTCTGATGGCGGACATGAACCGCATCTCGCCGCCGGACACCGTGATGGTCGACGACGTCGGCAATTGTCAGGTCTGGTCGGAGCAATACTGGCAGACGAAAATTCCCGGCAACCATATGACCGCCGGCGGTTTCGCGGCGATGGGCTTCGGCGTCGCCGGCGTGCTGGGCGCGCGGCTCGCGCGGCCCCATTCGCCTTGCGTGACGATTTGCGGCGACGGCGGCTTCTCGATGATGCCGCATGTGGTGGCGACCGCGGTCGAACACAATCTTCCAGCCGTCTGGGTGCTGCACAACAACTACGCCATCGGCACCATCCGCGACCTGCAACTCGCCTATCACGACGGCCGCGAGCTGGGCACCAGTTTCGTCAACCAGCGCACCGGCAAGCTGTGGAATCCAGACTTCGCCAAGATGACCGACGCCATGGGCGGACGCGGCATTCGCATCGAGCATCCCGACCAGTTCGGCGACGCCTATGCCGAGGCGATACGTTCGTCGACGCCGACCGTGATCGAGGTCATGATCAACCGCGACATCGGCATTCCCATCACCGGGACATGGCAGATGCCGCCGATCCCCGAAGTGCAGCCGACCTTCGGGAAACGCAAATTGAGGTAGCGCGTGGGCTGAAATCCAGCCGCGGCGCCCCTTGTCTTTCCACGAGCCTTTCGCGAAAAGCCGGTAGCCGCCGCGCGTCTTCTGCGAGAGTCCCATGTCCCAAGCCGCCCCCCGCCCGCGCCCACGCGCCGAACTGATGCAGATCGACGCCTATGTCCCGGGCAAGAGCGCCGCCGTCGGCGCGGCCAGGACGGTCAAACTGTCGTCGAACGAATCGCCGCTTGGGCCCAGCCCCAAGGCCGTCGCGGCTTCCGTACAGGCCGCCGCCTCGCTCGCGCTCTACCCCGACGGCGCGGCGACGAGGCTCAGGCAGGCGATCGCGGAGCTGCACGGCCTCGACCCCAACCGCATTCTGTGCGGCAACGGCTCCGACGAATTGCTCGGCCTGATCGCGCAAGCCTTCCTGCGTCCCGGCGACGAGGGGCTCTACAGCCAGTTCGGCTTCCTGTCGTACCCCATCGCGATCCGCGCCGCCGGCGCGACTCCGATCGCCGCGCCCGAGCGCGACTGGAGCGCCGATGTCGACGCCTTGCTTGGCAGCGTCAGCGAGAAGACCCGCGTCGTGTTCCTCGCCAATCCCAACAACCCCACCGGCGCCATGCTTACGCGCGGCGAAGTGCGCCGCCTGCATGCGGGTCTGCCGCGCGACGCGCTGCTGCTGATCGACGCGGCCTATGCCGAATATGTCGCCGACGAAGCCTACGAGTCCGGCGCCGAACTGGTCGAGGCGCACGAGAACGTCGTCATGACGCGCACCTTCTCGAAGGCCTATGGCCTGGCCGGCGCACGGCTCGGCTGGCTCTATGCGAAGCCCTATGTGATCGACGCGTTGAGCCGCATCCGGGGGCCGTTCAACGTCAACGCGCCGGCGCAGGCCGCCGGCGTCGCCGCGCTCGGCGATCCCGAGCATCTCGCGGCGGCGGTCGCCCATAACGCGCGCTGGCTGCCGTGGCTGCGCCGCCAGATTCTCGATCTCGGGCTGGAAGCGCCGCCGAGCCACGGCAATTTCGTGCTGATTCGCTTCCGCGACGGCGCCCAAGCCAAGGACGCCGACGCCGCGCTGACCGCCTCCGGCTACGTCCTGCGCGGCATGGACGCCTACGGCCTGCCCGATTGCTTGCGGGTGACGGTCGGCGACGAGGACGCCAACCAGGGCGTGATCGCGGCGCTGCAACAATTTCTGGCGCGAGCCTGATGCCGCTGCCGCGCCTGCCCGCGCCCCTGTTCAAGAGTCTCGCCCTGGTCGGCGTCGGCCTGATCGGCTCCTCGATCGCGCGTGCGGCCGCCCAATCCGGCGCCGCCGCGACAATCGTCATCTGCGACCACGACGAAGCCGCGCTCGCCCGGGCGCAGGCCTTGGGCCTCGGCCAAAGCTACACCAGCGACGTGACTGTGGCGGCTGCGCAGGCCGATCTCGTGATCATCTGCGTTCCCGTCGGCGCCTATGGGAAACTCGCGGCGGCGATGGCGCCGGCGCTGCGCGCCGGCGCCATCGTCTCCGATGTCGGTTCAGTCAAGACGGCCGTGGTCGCCGATGTCGCGCCGCATCTGCCCGAGGGGGTGCATTTCGTCCCCGGCCACCCTGTCGCCGGCACAGAATATTCCGGCCCCGACGCCGGCTTCGCGACCTTATTCCGGAACCGCTGGCACATCCTCACCCCGCCGCCGGGAACCGACGAGGCCGCTGTGGCCAAGGTGCGTGCGTTCTGGGAGGCCTTCGGCGCCTATGTCGAGGTCATGTCGCCCGAGCATCACGATCTCGTGCTCGCCATCACCAGCCATCTGCCGCACCTCATCGCCTACAACATCGTCGGCACGGCGGCGGAACTGGAGGAATCGCTGCGCTCGGAGGTGCTGAAATTCTCCGCCGGCGGCTTTCGCGATTTCACCCGCATCGCGGCGTCCGACCCTACGATGTGGCGCGACGTGTTCCTGCATAACAAGGAGGCGGTGCTGGAGATGCTCGGCCGCTTCAACGAGGACCTGACCGCGCTTCAGCGCATGATTCGGCGCGGCGACGGGCAGGGCCTGTTCGATCTGTTCACCCGCACCCGCGCGATCCGACGCAGCATCTTGCAGCAGGGCCAGGAAACCGCCGCGCCCGATTTCGGCCGACGGGCGCAGGAAACAGACGGCGAATAAGCGCGATCCGGATTTTGCTAACCAAAAATTTGCCATTCTAGCGGCTTTTTGATCTCATCCCCCGATTCACGGGAAAAGGCGGCATTTAGGAACGTAAGGACATCTCATGTTTGCGGACGAAGGCGCTTGCCCGACGATTCTGGGTTCGCCGCGCGGCGAAGAAGGCGGTCGCGCCCAGACCCAGGTCGATTTCTGGGTGTTCGCCTATGGCTCGCTGATCTGGAACCCGGGCTTTGCCTATCTCGCGCGCGTGCCCGCCAGGCTCGGCGGCTATCACAGGCGTTATTGCATCCGCTCGCAAATCTATCGCGGCACGCCGGAGATCCCCGGCCTGGTGCTTGGCCTTCAGCGTGGCGGCGAATGCGAGGGGGTGGCCTATCGCGTCTCCGGGGCGCTCAGAGACCCGACGATGCAATATCTGCGCGCGCGCGAACTGATCACCGACGTCTATCTTGAAACGCTGGCGCCCATCGAGACCCGCGACGGCCAGCGCTGCGACGCCTATACCTATGTCGCCGATCCCGCGCATGAGCAATTCGTTGCTGAGGATGACGACGAGGCGGTGGTCGAGGCGATCGCGCGCGCCTCGGGCATCTCCGGCGCCAACGCCGAATACGCGCTCAACACCGCCGCCAATCTCGCCGCGATCGGCGTCTACGACGCGCTGGTCGAGCGCGTCGCCGCCGCGCTCAGGCGGCGAGCGGCGTGATGTCGGCGATCAATGACAACCGGTCGCCCTGACGCTCGGCCAGGACGTGGACCTGGAATTCGACCTCGTCGAGCAGATGCGCGAACCGGCGCCGCAATTCGCAGAGCCGCACATCCGGCAGGGCGCCCAGATCGACGCAGGCGAGCGCCAAGCCCGCGCGCGCGGCGACGATCACCACCGCGTCCGCATAGGCCGGGCATTCCTGCGGCGGATAGACCGAGAACACGTAAGCCCGCCCGGAGCGGCCGCGCCAGTGGCGAAACTTCCGGTTGAACCAATCCTCGTGCGCGAGATAGTCGCTGGCGTCCTCGCAAAAACCGCGCGACTCGATGCGTTCGCTCATCTGCACGGCTGGCATTTCGTTCTCCGGCTCAGGACATGAACGGAGATAGAACAAAAACCGTACAAAGTCAAATCAGCTTACTCTACGTCACTCACGCCGCCCGCGTGCGTCGCGGCTTCACCTTGCGGGTCGAGGGCGCTTCCGCGAAAAGTTCGGCCAGTTTCTCCGTCATCGCGCCGCCCAGTTCCTCGGCGTCGACGATTGTCACGGCGCGGCGGTAATAGCGCGTCACGTCGTGGCCGATGCCGATGGCGATCAACTCGACCGGCGACCGGGTCTCGATCTCCTCGATCACATGGCGCAGGTGGCGCTCCAGATAATTGCCGGAATTGACCGAGAGCGTCGAATCGTCAACCGGCGCACCGTCCGAGATCATCATCAGGATCTTGCGCTGCTCGGACCGCCCCAGCAGCCGCTGATGCGCCCAGTCGAGCGCCTCGCCGTCGATGTTCTCCTTCAGCAGGCCCTCGCGCATCATCAGCCCGAGATTCTTGCGCGCGCGCCGCCACGGCGCGTCGGCGTTCTTGTAGATGAGATGGCGCAGATCGTTGAGCCGGCCGGGATTGGCGGGCTTGCCCGCCTGCAACCAGGCCTCGCGCGCCTGGCCGCCCTTCCACGCCCGCGTGGTGAAGCCGAGGATCTCGACTTTGACGCCGCAGCGCTCCAGCGTGCGCGCGAGAATGTCGGCGCAGGAGGCCGCCACTGTGATCGGGCGCCCGCGCATCGAACCGGAATTGTCGATCAGCAGCGTCACCACGGTGTCGCGGAATTCCATGTCCTTCTCCCGCTTGAAGGACAACGGCTGCTGCGCGTCGATCACGATGCGCGGCAGTCTTGCGGTGTCGAGTATCCCCTCTTCGAGGTCGAATTCCCACGAGCGGTTCTGCTGCGCCATCAGCCGGCGTTGCAGCCGGTTGGCGAGCCGCGCCACCACGCTGGAGAGATTGGCGAGCTGCTTGTCGAGATAGTCGCGCAGCCGCTGCAATTCCTCGGGCTCGCACAGATCGGGCGCCTCGACCGTCTCGTCGTATTTGGTGGTGAACGCCTTGTAGTCGGGCCCGCGCCGGTCCTGGCCGCCCGACGGGGCGGGGCGGTTCTCCGACGCTTCCTCCGATTCGCCGGCGTCGCTCTCTTCCGGATATTCGGCCGAAGGCGCGTCGGCGGCCTCCATCGCGCCCTCTTCGAGATCGTCGGCCGCGTCCTGCAGCGATTCGATCTCCATCGATTCCTTGGATTCGGACTCCTCGCCCTCGCCGTCGGATTCCTCCGGCGGTTCGGGCGCATTGTCCTCGTCTTTGTCTTCCTCGTCCTCCTCCGATTCGGCTTCCGAATCATTGGTCAGGTCGAGCGAGGCGAGCAGCTTGTGAACGCCCTTGGCGAAGGCGCGCTGGTCTTCGATCGCGCCCGTCAATTTGTCGAGTTCGGCCCCGGCCTTGTCCTCGATCGCCTTGCGCCACAGCTCGACGATGCGGCGCGCACCGGGCGGCGGCTCCAGCCCGGTCAGCCGCTCGCGCACCATCATCGCGACGGCGTCCTCCATCGGCGCTTCATCGCGGTCGCGCGCTTCCGCCGCCGGGCTCTTGTGGAAACGGTCGTCGAGCATGGCGGTCAGGTTTGACGCCACCCCCTCCATCCGCCGCGCCCCGATCGCCTCGACGCGCGCCTGTTCGACTGCGTCGAACAGGGCGCGGGCGGGCGCGTTCTGCGGCGCATTGCGACGGTGGATCGCCTCGTTGTGGCAGGCAAGCCGCAGCGACATGGCGTCCGCCATGCCGCGCAGAACCGCCGCCTCGCGCGCGTTGGGCTTGCGCGGCGGCTCGGGCAGGCGCGCCTTGGCGCCCTCGGGGCCTTGGACGAGACCCGGCTTGTCGGCGCAGAACGCCACCTCCAGCTCGGGATGGCGCGACATCGCGCGCGCGCAGGCGGTCAGCGCCCGCTTGAACGGCTCGTTGGCGCTTTCCGACTTCTGGCCGGGTTTGCGATTGCTGCTGGGCTTCACATCGACGGTGGGCATGTCAGGCTTATAGGCCGCGGGCGCGCCGCCTCACAAGCGCACCGCGTTTACCATTTTGGCACATAGTCCTTGGCCGCGCATTAACGTTTCGCTAACCTTGACGCCGAGGAGGCCGCCTCGCTGTTTAAGGGATAAACGCATGAAAGCGTCCGCCCTCGTGTTGGGCTGCCTCGTTCTGGCCGCGCCCGCGCAAGCCTTCACCCACGGCCACATGCACGGGCGCCATCCCGGCGTCGGCTTTCATCGCCTCAGCCTCGGCGTGTTGAGTCAGGGGGTTCTGCCCGACGTCATCACGTCCGCGACGGAAACCCCGGCGCCGGAACTCGTGTTTGAGCCCGCGCCCCGTTGCCCCTCGCCCGTCGCCGCGACGGCGCGGCCTGCTGGCCCGCATATCATCTATATCGGCCATCAGCCCGAGGTAAGCGGCCCGAAGGTGACCTACGGAACGCCGTAATTCGCGTCGGTTTCGGCTTCAGCGAGCGTCGACTTCGGCGGAATAGAATCGAAGTTACGCCGCCCCGCCGATCTCCAGCGTCAAACTGCCGCCCATCCCGTATAGCGGGATCAGGCACGCTTGCAGCGCGTGATATATATCCGGCTTGCCCGGGAAATAGCCTGATATCGGCGCCAACTCGTCGTCGAGCTGGCAATTCCAGCCGCCGTGCTGCGCGTCGATCAGACGCCGCGCCGCGAAATCCCAGAAGCGGCGGTACCAAAGCTCGCATGTCCCCTCCGCGTCGAGCGGCGCGAGAAAGTGCGCCGCGCCGACGCCCTCGCAGACCGGCCACCACAGGCGGTCGCGCACGCGCGGCGAGCCGTCGTATTCCAAGGTGTAATAGAGCCCGCCGCGCTCGGCGTTCCAGCCCTGCGTCACCGCCTGGGCGAACAGGCGCCCGGCGGCCGGCGGAATCCAGTCGAGCCGCTTTCCCCCCAGCGCCCAGAGTTGCAGCGCCAGCCGCGTCCATTCCAGCGCATGGCCCGGCGTATAGCCGAAGGGCCTGAACATGTCGGAGCCGCGATAGTCGCGGTCGACGCTCCAGTCCTCGCGATAATGCTCGGGCACGCGCCAGTCGGCCTCAGCCGCGCGGCGGCGCAGGATCAGATCGGCGATGCTTTCCGCCCGCGCCAGATATTCGGCCTCGCCGGTCGCCTCGAACGCCGCCATCAGCGCTTCGGTCAGATGCATGTTGGCGTTCTGGCCGCGATAGGCGCTGAAGGCGGTCCAGTCCTCGCGGAATTCCTCCGCGCTCGCGCCGTGCCGCGCCTCCCAGAAGCGCGTGTTCAGCACTTCCGTGATGTCGCCGATCAGCCGGTCGGCTTGCGGATGGCCGGCGCATCTGGCGCTTGCCGCCGCCAGCAGCACGAAGCCGTTGCCGTAAGCCAGCTTGTCGCGCTCGCGCGGTCCGTCGGCGTCGAAACTCCAGTAGTAACCGCCATGCTTGGCGTCGCGATGCTTGTCCCACAACGAGGCCATGGCGTGGTCGAGCAGGTCATAGGCGCCGGGGCGGCCGAGCAATACGCCGATGGCGGCGCAATGGGCCATGCGCGCGGTCTGGTGCAGCGGCCGCGCGGTCTCGGCTCTCAGCGGCGCGCCGGCCGCGTCGAGCGTGAAAAAGCCGCCCTGGGGGTCGAGCGAATTGGCCTCATAGAAGCGGAAC
>JANYIH010000203.1 GCA_025358745.1 Hyphomicrobiales bacterium
CGATGACCTCCCTCGCCGACGCCGTAAAACCCCTGAGAGGGGTCGCCTTCCGCCTCGAATCCTTGTTCGTTCTGGCCGCGCTGATCGCGATCATGGGCGTGGCGGCCTATCCCTATTTCTTCACCGTCTCCAACGCGCTCAACATCCTGTTGGCGAGTTCGACGCTCGGCCTGCTCGCCATCGGCATGACCTTCGTGATCTCCTCGGCGGGAATCGATCTCTCGGTCGGCTCGATCATGGCCTTCGCCGGCGTGGTGGGGTGCCTCACCGTCAACAATCTCGGCGCGCCGTGGCCGGTCTGCATCGTCGCCTGCATCGTCGCGGGCGTGTTCGCCGGCGCCGTCAACGGCGCGCTGGTGACGTTCGCCGGCATTCCCCCGTTTATCGTCACGCTGGGGATGCTCGGCGTCGCGCGCGGCGTGGCGCTTGTGCTGACCAATGGCGTGCCGGTCTATGGCCTCCCCAGCCCGATCGTCTATCTCGGCCAGGGGCGCCCGTTTGGCGTGCCGGCGCCGGTGCTGATCCTGCTCGGCGCGGCGATCGCCGCCCACGTGCTGCTGATGCACACGCGGTTCGGCCTCTACGCGCAGGTGGTGGGCGACAACGAGGGCGCGGCGCGGGCGATGGGCGTGCGGGTCGAGCGGCTGAAGGGCCAACTCTACGCGCTGTCGGGCGGGCTGGCGGGACTGGCGGGGCTGGTGTTCTGCGCCCGCGTCAACGCGGGCGATCCGACCGCGGGCGTCGCGTATGAACTCACCGCCGTGACGGCGACCATCATCGGCGGCACCAATCTGTTCGGCGGGCGCGGCAGCGTGGTCGGCACGGTGATCGGCGCGCTGATCATGGGCGTGTTGCAGAATGGGCTGAACCTGCTCGCCGTCTCCTCCTATTATCAGCAGATCGCCATCGGCTCGGTGCTGGTGCTGGCGGTCTGGCTCGATCGGCTCAACCGGCAGGAGCGCAAGCGATGAGCCTGCTGCGGCTTGAAGACGTGCGCAAATCCTTCGGCGTGATCGAGGCTTTGCGCGGGGTGACGTTCTCGGTCGAACCCGGCTCGGCGGTGGCGCTGGTGGGCGACAACGGCGCCGGCAAATCGACGCTGATGAAGACGATCACCGGCGTACACACGCCCGATGCGGGCAGAATCGAATTCGACGGCCAATCGCTGGTCGGCATGGCGCCCGGCGCGATCCGCGCCGCCGGCATCGAGATGATCTATCAGGATCTGGCGCTGGCCAAGCAGCGCGACGTCGCCACCAACATCTTCCTCGGCCGCGAGATCACGCGCAACGTTCTCGGGCTCAGACTGATCGACGCCAAGGCGATGCGCGCGCAGGCCGAAGCGATGATCGAAAAGCTCGGCGCGCGCGTCAAATCGGTGACGCAGATCGCCGGCCAGCTCTCGGGCGGGCAGCAGCAGAGCGTCGCCATCGCGCGCGCGCTGACCTTCAACCCGAAACTGGTCATCATGGACGAACCGACGGCGGCGCTGGCGGTGCGCGAGATCGAGCATGTGCTCGATCTGATCCGCACGCTCAAGAGCCGCGGCATCGCCGTCATTCTCATCAGCCATCGGCTGACCGACGTATTCGCGGTCTGCGACCGCATCGTCGTGCTGCGTCAGGGCGCCGTCATCGCCGAAGACCCGACCTCCGCCACCAGCATGAAAGCCGTGGTGGCGCATATCGTCGGCGCAGCCGAAGAGACGGTAAAGGGGTAAGGGGGCCCCTCGCCGGAGGAAAGCGAGGGGCCGAGCGCCCTGGGCGCCCTCCGTGCGAGGAGGGCATCCCGCGCCGCAACATCAGATTGCCTGAAACAGGGCGGCCAGCGCAAGCGCCTCGCAGTTCACATTGGCGTCATGCGGCTCAAGCGCCGGGGCAGTCCTTCAACGCCTTGTCGACCGCCTGGCTGAATCCGGAGAGGGAATAGGTGTCGGTCGTCTTGCGCCCCTTCTTCGAGGTCGCGCCGATGACGAGGTTCGAGCCCTTTTTCATTTCGTCGATCACCTTGCCCTCCTCGGCCGCGTTCTTGACCCACAGCGCGCTGCCGACGGGGGTGAGATCGAACGACGCCTCGCCGATCGTCGCCGTGGGCGCGCCGGGCGCGGCGGGCGCGTCGTCGCCGTGTTTCTTGGGCTTCTTCGCCTTCTTGACCTCCTTGAGATCGTCGGCGGTCGCCAGTTCAAAGCCCATCACGAAGGACACCTCATTGCGCACGCGCTCGGACGGGCGCTCCGATATGAAGGCGTACGCCTTTTCGGTTTTGGCGGCGCTGGGGTCGCGGCTCTTGGGCTCGGCCGAGATATAGCAGATGCGCGCCTTGCCGCTGGCGGCGTGGTAGACTTTCCAGTCGCCGTAGGTTCCGATCAGCGCGGGTTTGGAGGAAGCTTCCTTTTCTTTCGGCTTTTCCTTCTCCTTCTCCTTTTTCGCCGCCGACGCATCGACTGCGCCGGCGAGCAGAACGACGCAGGCGAGCAACGATGCAGCCAGTTTCATAGGCGGACTCCCGAAGTGACGTCTCGCCCGACCCATGCGACGAGAAGCGGGCGAAAATCGGAACGGCGCGGATTTTCCCGCGCGCGACCGGCCGATATGTTGCGATAGGTTAATGAATATTGAGTAAAATCGGTGAACGCAGGCGCTGTTTTGGTCCCATAGCGAGAAGCTTGCCCGGCTTCATCAATCCTTGATGCGCTTGATTTAGGCTTGTGAATTATGTTGCGGCGCACAATATGCCGCCGGGGGGGAAGCGCACGGGAGCGAACCGGGACTGCAAGATGACCGAGACCTCGACCAAGCCCCCGCCTGACGCCGATATTCGGCGGCTGTGGCGCTCCGACCTGCCGGCCTTCCGCGACCATCTGTTGCGGCTGGACGAGACGTCGCGCCATCTGCGATTCGGCGGCGGCGTTTCCGACTCCTTTCTCGTCCAATATGCCGAGCATTGTTTCGGCAAGGGCGATCTCGTGTTCGGCGCCTTTCTCGACGGCGGCTTGCATGGCGGCGCGGAATTGCGTTCAAACGCCGCCATCTGGACCGAGCAGGCGCCGTTCAACCGCCACATCCACGCCGAGGCCGCCTTCAGCGTCGAGAACGCCTATCGCAAGCGGGGCTTAGGCGAAAAGCTGTTCAGCCGAATCACCGAAGCGGCGCGCAACCACGGCGTCGAGGTGATCGACATCGTGTGCCTGCCCGAGAATGTCGCGATGCGGCGGCTGGCGGCCAAGTTCGAGACGGAATTCGTGTTCGACAACAATCAGCTGCTGGGCAAGCTGACCGCGCGCCGGCCGACGCCGTTCTCGATGCTGCGCGAGGCCGCGCGCGATTTCGCCGACTTCAACCAGGCCGTGCTCGACGCCAATCTGCGGGCGCTGAAACTCGGCGACGCCGCCTGATCAAGGGCCGTAGGGCAGGGGCGGCGCTTGCGTCAGGTCGCGCCCGATTTCCATGATAAGCCGCCGCTCGACGATTCCGCGCCGGCCCACGGCGACTTCGCCGGCCGGTTCCACCGCGCGAAAAAAAGTGGACTCGTCGGCGGCCCGGCCATTGTTCAGCGCACGAATGATGAGCGCGCTCTGGCCGAGCCGGCGCGCGGCGTCGCAGGCGAAGGCGAAGCCGCGCGGGTCATCCCCCATCGCGCAGATCGGAACATCGGGGCCAAGCGCCACGCCGACGCGCCCGCCCAGCCGCCAGTTCTCGATCAGCACGAAACGCGCGCCCGAGCGTGCATAGGCCTCGCGCAATTCGCTCTCGGGCCAGTCGTACATGCCCTGCGTTGGATCGCGCAGACCCTTGAAGGCGATCGGCCCGAGCCCCACGCCGGCGAGATAGAGCGCGAATACGACCCCGGCCAGCGCGGCGGCGGCGAGCCGGAACCGGTCGAGGAAGGCGGGCGTCCGTTCGGCCAGCCACGCCCCCGCGAGCGGAAAGGCGAACAGCCAGCCGGAATTGAACCAATGCGAGATCGGCCGCTGCCCGAACAGCGGCATCATCGTAAACAGCGCGAGCGCGGGCGCGGCCTGCCATAGCAGGAAGCGCTCGCGTGGGTCGGCGCCGCGTCGACATGCGCGGGCAAGGCCGCTGAGCAGCGGAATCAGCATCCACGGCGTCATCCCGGCGATCTGCGCGCCCAGGCCCTCCGCGATTTCGCGTGAAGCCCGCCAGTTCAGGCTGAGCGTGCGGAGCGCCCGGCCGGACTGGAAGGCGAGCGACACCCAGCCGTGTTCGGCGTTCCACAATAACGCCGGCGTCAGGCAAGCCAGCCCAAGCGCAGCGGCGAGATAGGGCCGGGGATCGGAGAGCCAGCGCCTCGCGGGCGGCCAGGTGAGGAAGAAGCCGGCGAGCCCCAGCGGCACAAAGATCGCCGCATATTTCGACAGCCCCGCCAACCCCAGCGCCAGCCCGGCGGCGAGCCAGAGCCGCGTTTCGCGCTGCGGCGGGCCAAAGAGGATTTCCGCTGTCGCCCAGACCCCGAGCGCGGAGAAGGCGAGCAGCGGCGGGTCGGGCATGATGTAGCCGTCGGGATAGACCAGAAAATAGGCGGAGCCCGAGAAGGCGAACACGCACCACCCCGCCGCCGCCGAGGAAAACAGCCGCCGCGTCAGCCCGAACAGCGCCAAGGCGGTGACGAGGCTGAACCCGAAAAACGGCAGCCTCGCCGCCCGGCCTTCGCCCAACAGCGCCGTCCAGCCGATGAGAATCCATTGATGCAGCGGCGGATGGTCGAAATAGGACAGCGCCGGCGCGCGCGAGATCGCGACGACATAGGCCTCGTCATCGCAGAACCCGGTGGCGAAGATCGCAACGAGGCGCGCGAAGAGGGTGGCGGCGAGGAACAGGAGGAGGGGGCGGGAGGGGGTGGGGGGCATGGGCGTGTGCGGGCCTAGCCGCCCGAGACAGGTGAAGCAACCGCCGGCGCGAAACGAACAGGTCGAAGAGGTGAAGAAAAATCAGTTGCGATACGCCGGGCATTACGACATCTCGTTCGAGCCCAGGTCGGAGTCGACAAACCCGAAGTTGGGGCCGGCTAAGCTACGACCTGGGACGGGGCGGCCGGGACGAGACCATTGCTTGACGCTGGTCACTTCTGTTTCGTTAAGAGAGCTATCGCAGATGAAAACGGGTTTTGAACTTGGATTTCCCGTCGCGCAAAACGCAATCGACCTCGTCCCGCAATGGACTTCGCGATTCCCTGACGCTGCTGGCGTCAGCGCGGGCGCCATGGATCTTTTCAACGATGTTCGTATCAAGTGGGCGCTGGATAAGTTCGGCCAGGGGATAGAAGGAAAGAAAGTGCTCGAATTGGGGCCACTGGAGGGGGCTCACACGGCATTTCTAACCCAACGGGGAGCTATCGTCGATGCGGTCGAAGCTAGCCGGACCGCCTATGTAAAGTGCCTGATAACCAAAGAGATACTGAATATCCAAAACGCCCGCTTTCATCTCGGCGATTGCGTCCAATGGGCCGAGAGGGTCTCGCAACGCTATGACCTCGTAGTCGCTTGCGGGGTCCTCTACCACATGGAGGATCCGTTGCGTCTCCTGAGGGCGCTCTCCGAACTAACTGACGATCTCTATCTTTGGACCGTCTACGTCGATGAAGCGGAATTGGCGCCTTCCAAGGTGCAAAATCTCGGCGACTTGGGCGTCAGGACGTACGGCGTGGCCTACGGACCCAAGGATGGTGGGTTTACCGGCGGCGCACCTGAAATGATAAATTGGATGAACAAATCCGATATTCTTGGAGCGCTGTCCCGGCTAGGGTTTGACTATATCGAGGTCGCGCACGATCGACCCAAGGGAGAAGACGGATCGCCTGCGACTTATTCGGTGTATGCGCGTCGGACAGTGCTTGCGACCTCGTAGTTTTTACCGACTGCATGGTCCTGAGAACCCCGCCAACAAGGGCGCGTCGCTGGTGTTGGACTTGCGCCTCACCTTAAGGCGCTCTAGCAGGGGGGTCTCAAGGTTCCGCCGGTTAGAATCGGCTCGGGATGGCGAAGTGCCGGATCGCAGCGATACGCAAAATTTAGGAGAGGCCCTGTGAGCGACGCAAAATTTGCTCGAAGCCAGTACAAGGAAGTCTGGAACAGCGTCTCCAAGTCGGAAGACGACGCTAAGATGGCAGTCAGCGGCTACGTCGACGAGACGCTTTACCAGAGCACCGGCGAAGGCACCCGCACTATGTTGAAGAATCACGTCGGCCTAAAGGCCGACGACGTGGTGCTGGAAATCGGTTGCGGCGTCGGCCGCTCCGGCGTGTATGTCGCCCCGGTCTGCAAGGAATGGATCGGCGTCGACGTATCTGAGAACATGCTCGCGCATACTCGCAAGCGTCTGGGGCAGGTGACGAATTTCCGTACGGTCGCTTCCAATGGATACGATCTTGCCGGGATCGACAGCGCCGCGGTTGATTTGGTGTATTGCACCGTCGTTTTCATGCATCTCGACGAGTGGGAACGCTACAATTACATCAAGGAAGGCTTTCGGGTGTTGCGACCCGGCGGCCGCATGATTGTCGACAATGTTGATCTGACCTCCGACGCAGGGTGGGCGTTCTTCGAGAATCATTGCAAAATTCCGCCAGCGGAACGGCCGCCGAACGTGAGCAAAACCTCCACTCCGGACGAACTGCGCACCTATTTCAAGCGGGCTGGTTACGAAAATCTCCAACAGCGCCAATGGGACTTGTGGGTCGTCACCTGGGGCTACAAGCCGAAGTAAGCCCCCCTCACTTCTCGTCCAGCACCATCACCGCGTCCCAGCTTTCCGGCAGGGCCGCGGCTTCCAGCGTATTGAACCGGCGCAGGTGGTAGCCGTAGAGGCCGCGCACGGAGGCGGGCGCGTGCGTCTCCAACTCGGACGCCAGTTCGCGCGCGGCGGCGAAATCGCGGTTGCGGTAGAGCGCCATCATGCGGGCATGGGCGCCCGCCAGGACCGCGAATTCGCGTGAGATCGCGACATCGGCGCCGCCGACCAGCGCAAAAACGCCGACGGGGCGCGTCTTGTTCTTGAACACAACCGCATCGACCTCCAGCCAGGCGAAGCCCGAGGCCTCCGTCCGCGTCGCCTCGCTGGCGACGATGTCGACGCCGAACATCTTGCTCGCGCTCTCCAGCCGCGAGGCGACATTCACTTCGTCGCCGATCACGGAATAGTCGAACCGGCGCAACGAGCCCAGATTGCCGACGCAGGCTTCCCCGGTGTTGAGCCCGACGCCGAACTTGACGGGGGAGAACGGCCGCCCCGCCGCCTGCGCCTCGCGCGCCCATTGCGCGTTGAGCGCGGCCAGCGACTCGCGCATCCCCAGCGCGGCCTCGACCGCATGGGCGGCGTGGCGCTCGTCGTCGAGCGGCGCGTTCCAGAACGCCATGATCGCGTCGCCAATATATTTGTCGACGGTGCCGCGCTGTTGCAGCACGATGTCGGTCATCGGCGTCAGATATTCATTGAGGAATCGCGTCAATTCGGTCGCCGTCTTGCCTTCCGACAGGGTGGTGAAGCCGCGCAGGTCGGAGAACATCAGCGTGACGCGCCGCTCCTCGCCGCCGAGCCGCAACACCGTGGGATCGGCGGCCAGTTTCGCCACCACGGTCGGCGAAACGTAGCGCCCGAATGCGGAGCGGATCTCGCGCGCCTCGCCCTGCTTGCGCGCGAACAGCGCCAGCACGCCGCAGAAATAGACGACGCCGGAGGCGAGCGTCGGCATGATCGGATCGAGCAACAGGCCGCTGCGGCTGAACGCCCACCAGGAGCCCGCCACCGAGCCCGCCGCCGCGACCAGCCCGATCAGCGTGCCGCCGAGCGTCGACAGCAGCGGCAGCGAGAGCGCCAGCACGACCGACAGCGTCACAGTGTAGAGGAACTCCGCGCCCGGCGCCCAATCGGGTCGGGTCAGCCGGTCGTTCATCAGGATCTGGCCGGCGATTTCGGCATGTTGCACCACGCCGGGGGCGGCCGGCGCGAGCGGCGTGGCGACGATGTCGTAAAGCAACTGCGCGCTGACGCCGATGAACACGATCTTGCCCGCAAAACCGGAGAGATCGGCGTTGGGCTCGAACAGGCTGGCGGCGGAGACGCGGATGCGCGGATCCTCGCCGGCGAAATGGATGCGGAAATCGCCGCGCGGCCCGGTCTCCACCACCGCGTCGCCGTCGCGGATCGCCACCATGCCGGTATGCGCGCCGAAACTGAATTCCCCGCTCGCGTTGGACGATTTGACGGTGTAGCTCGACGCGCCCTGCGCGACGCGCAAGGCTTCGAGCGCGAAGCTCGGCGTCAGCCGGCCGTTGACGTCCAACACCAGCGGGACGCGGCGCACGACGCGGTCGTTGTCGGGCAGCCAGTTGAGAAAGCCGATTCCGGCGGCGGCCTGGGCGAACATCGGCAGCGGCGTCATGGCGCCGCGAAAGCCGTAGGCGTAGCGGGTGGGGTCGTCGCCGGCGAAAGCGAAGCCCGCCTTTTCCGCCAGCCGCGGCGCATTGCCGTCGTTGGTGAAGAACTGGCCGAGCACGACCGGGCGGCCCTGGATCGCCTGCGCCAGTCGCGCGTCGTCCTCCGCGTCGCCGGGGTCGTAGAGCAGAATGTCGAGCGCGACCACGGCGGCGCCCGCGTTGGCGATCTTCTCGATCATCTCGGCGAGCCGGGCGCGCGGCCACGGCCAGCGGCCGAGCTTGGCGATCGACGCGTCGTCGACCTCGACGACCCGAATCGGCGGCGGCTCGTCGCTGACGCGCGGCCGCCAGCGTTGGAACTCGTCGAACAGCAGGTTCTGCACGGCGACCCGCTCGGTCGAGTTGACCAGCGCCCAGGGCGCGGCGACGAAAATGGCGAGCCCGACGACGATCCAATAGGACAGGCGCGCGCGCAGCCGGCGCAACCGCTGGCTGCGCGCGGATGGCTCCACGTTGGAAATTGTTGCAACCGTATCGAGCATGTCTTCCGCCTGGGCGACACCATAGCCGAGCGCGGGCGGGGCGCGAAACGTCGCGTGCGTTAATGTCGGCCGCCGCGGTCTGACGCGCGTCCGTCACAAAACTTTCGCCTCTGCGTCGCATTGCGGGCGCATGGGCGAAAAGCCGGCGTACGCCTCGCTTTTTCGTTGCCAACCCTCTTTCAGTGTGTTTCCCGATGGACCTGCCGTTCTGGTCGCCGGAGTCCCGCGCCGTAAGCCAGATCAAGGGTGTCGGGGGTCCGTCAATGTCGCCACTTCACGCGGTGGCCGCCTATGGGCGGCGCGCGCTGCCGAACCATTGGGACGTGGTCGCGCTGGCCTCCATCCTGGCCGTGTTCGCGGCGGTGGCGCGCGCCTATCACGGCATTTCCGCGCCGCTGGGCGACGCGCACCTGGCCGCCGTTTCGCTCGATTATTGGCAATTGCCCTACTACGCGCTGCGCACGACTTTGCGCATGTTCGCCGCGCTGTTCTTCTCGCTGATCTTCACCTTCACCTACGCCACGCTCGCCGCCAAGAGCCGGCGCTGGGAGATGGTGCTGATTCCCGTGCTCGACATTCTGCAGTCGGTGCCGATTCTGGGCTTCCTCTCCTTCACCGTCACGTTTTTCATGGGCCTGTTTCCTGGCAACGTGCTGGGCGCGGAATGCGCGGCGGTGTTCGCCATCTTCACCAGCCAGGCCTGGAACATGGCGTTTTCGTTCTACCAGTCGCTGCGGACGGTGCCAAAGGACCTCGACGAGGTCGCGCGCGGCTATCGCTTCACCGGCTGGCAGAAATTCTGGGCGCTGGAGGCGCCTTATGCGGTGCCAAGCCTGATCTGGAACACGATGATGTCGATGTCGGGCGGCTGGTTCTTCGTCGTCGCCTCCGAGGCGATCACGGTCGGCGACACCACCGTGACGCTGCCCGGCGTCGGCTCCTTCATCGCCAAGGCCAATGACGCGGGCGACTGGCCGGCGGTCGGCATGGCGGTCCTGACGATGGCCGTCGTCATCCTGCTTTACGATCAGTTGCTGTTCCGGCCGGTGATCGCCTGGGCGGTGAAATTCCGCGTTGAACTGTCTTCGGCGCAGGAGGTCGAGGAATCCTGGGTGCTGCGCCTGTTGCAGCGTACGCGCTGGGTGCGGGGCGCGGCGCAGCCGGTGTTTCACTTTCTGCGCGCCGTGTCGCTGCTGCGGATCGGAATGCCGCCCGTGCAAAAGGTCAAGGCGTTCGTCAGCACGCCCGCGGCGCGGCGCGGGTTCGACGTGGTCTGGTACGCCGGCATCGCGGCGGTGGCGCTGTACGGGCTCTACAGCGTGATCGCCTTCATCGCGACCGAGCTTGGTTGGGCCGACGTGGGCCAAGTGTTCGTTCTGACCTTCTATACGCTGACCCGCGTGGTCGTCCTGATGGCGCTGGCGAGCCTGATATGGGTGCCGCTCAGCGTGTTCATCGGCCTGCGGCCCCGACTGGCGGAGGCGATCCAGCCGCTGGCGCAGTTCCTCGCCGCCTTCCCCGTCAACTTGCTGTTCGGCGCGGCGGTCAGCCTGGTGCTGACCTTCAACCTCAACCCCGACATCTGGCTGAGCTTCCTCATCGTGTTCGGCACGCAATGGTACATCGTGTTCAACACCATCGGCGGCGCGGCGGCGTTCCCCAACGATCTGCGCGAGGCGGCGGCGAATTTGCGCGTGCGCGGCTGGGCGTGGTGGCGCGACGTGATGCTGCCGGGCATTGCGCCCTATTATCTCACCGGCGCGATCACCGCCTCCGGCGGCTCGTGGAACGCCTCGATCGTCGCCGAATATGTGCGCTGGAAGGACAAGACCGTGGCGGCGCATGGCGTCGGCGCCTATATTGCGCAGGCCACCGAGAAGGGCGATTTCCCGCGCATCGTGCTCGGCATCGCCGTCATGGCCATCGTCGTCACTCTGTTCAACCGCCTGTTCTGGCGCCGGCTTTACGCCTATGCCGAACGCCGCTTCAGCCTATGAGACCGCCCATGCTCGATCTCACCTCTCCGCCGCTGCTCGATGTCCTGCACGTCAGCCAGAGCTTCTCCAAAGGCTCGGGCGAGATGGGGGCGCCGATCCTGAAGGACGTGTCGCTCACCCTGCGTTCGGGCGAGATCGTGTGCCTGCTCGGCCGTTCCGGCTGTGGCAAGTCGACTCTACTGCGGCTGATCTCCGGTCTGACGCGGCCGACCGAAGGCTCGGTCACACTCGACGGCCGGACAGTTGACGGCCCGGCCGAGGGCGTCGCCATGGTGTTCCAGAGCTTTGCGCTGTTTCCCTGGCTGACCGTGCTCGACAATGTGGAGATCGGCCCGCGCGCGATAGGGGTCGGCGAGATCGAGACGCGCAAGCGCGCGCTGAAAGCGATCGACACTATCGGCCTCGACGGCTTCGAAAGCGCATACCCGAAGGAGCTTTCCGGCGGGATGCGCCAGCGCGTCGGCTTCGCCCGCGCGCTGGTGGTGCAGCCCAAAGTCCTGTTGATGGACGAGCCGTTCTCCGCGCTCGACGTGCTGACGGCGGAAACGCTCCGCACCGACCTGCTCGACCTCTGGCACGACGGGCGGCTCAACATAAAGTCGATCCTGATGGTGACGCACAACATCGAGGAGGCGGTGCTGATGTGCGACCGCATTCTGGTGCTGGCCTCCCATCCCGGCCGCATCTCCGCCGAGATCGCCAATCCGCTGCCGCATCCGCGCGACCGGCTCGATCCGGACTTCCGCAATTTGGTGGAAAAAATCTACGCGCTGATGACGCAGCGGCCCGAACCCAAGCCGTTGCAGACCGGCACGGCGTCGTCCCCCTATCTCGGCGTCGCGCTACCGCGCGTCAGCACGAACTCGATCGCCGGCATGATCGAGGAGATCGCCGCGCCGCCGTACCACGGCGTCGCCGACCTGCCGCATCTCGCCGATTCGCTGCAACTGGAGATCGACGACCTGTTCCCCCTCGGCGAGACGCTGCAACTGCTGAAACTCGCCGAATTCGCCGACGCCGACATCAAGCTGACCCCGCTCGGCCGACGCTTCGCCGACATGGACGTCGACCAGCGCAAGAAGGTGATGGGCGAGCAGCTTCTGGCCAATATCCCGATCGCCGCCCATATCAAGCGGGTGCTCGACGAACGCCCGAGCCACCGCGCCCCCGCGACACGCTTTCGCGAGGAGTTGGAAGACTTCATGTCCGAGGATTACGCCGAGCGGACGCTGCGTTCGATCATCAACCTCGGCCGCTACGGCGAATTGTTCGCCTATGACGAGGACGCGCAGACGTTTTCCTACGAAAATCCGACCTGAGGCCCGCGCAAGCCCGGCGCCGCATTGGCCTTAATATCGGCTTGTTTCGCTTTCGCCGATCCGATACCTTATTGCAGCGCACAATCGTCCGGGCCGTCCTTGCGAGGGCCCCAAGGAGCGAGCCGATGGTCAAAGCCCCCGCGATTCTCACAATTGGCGATAAAAAGGTCGAGTTGCCGATCAAGTCCGGCTCGATCGGTCCCGATGTCGTCGATATCGGCAAGCTCTACGGCCAGACCGGCTTGTTCACGTTCGATCCCGGCTTCACCTCGACCGCATCAACGGAATCGAAGATCACCTATATCGATGGCGACCAGGGCGTGCTGCTCTATCGCGGCTATCCCATCGAGCAGCTGGCCGAGCACGGCGATTTCCTCGAAACCTGCCATCTGTTGCTGTACGGGGAACTGCCGACCGCCGCGCAGAAGGCCGATTTCGACAACCGGGTGACTCGCCACACCATGGTGCATGAGCAGATGGCGCGGTTCTTCACGGGCTTCCGCCGCGACGCGCATCCGATGTCGGTGATGGTCGCTTCCGTCGGCGCGATGGCGGCGTTCTACCATGATTCCACCGACATCAACGATCCCTTGCAACGTGAGATCGCCTCGATCCGCATGATCGCCAAGGTGCCGACGCTGGCCGCGATGGCGTTCAAATATTCGATCGGCCAGCCGTTCGTCTATCCGAAGAATTCGCTCGATTATTCCGCCAATTTCCTGCGCATGTGCTTCGCCGTCCCGTGCGAGGATTACGAGGTCAATCCGGTGTTGGCGCGCGCGCTCGACCGCATCTTCATCCTGCACGCCGATCACGAGCAGAACGCCTCGACCTCGACCGTGCGACTGGCCGGCTCCTCGGGCGCCAACCCGTTCGCCTGCATCGCCGCCGGCATCGCCTGCCTGTGGGGCCCCGCCCATGGCGGCGCCAACGAGGCGGCGTTGAAAATGCTGGGCGAGATCGGCACCGTCGACCGCATCCCCGAATTCATCAAGCGCGCCAAGGACAAGAACGACCCGTTCCGCCTGATGGGCTTCGGCCACCGCGTCTACAAGAACTACGACCCGCGCGCCAAGATCATGCAGCGCACGACGCACGAGGTGCTGAGCGAACTCGGCATCAAGGACGATCCGCTGCTCGATGTGGCGATGGAGTTGGAGCGGATCGCGCTGCACGACGATTATTTCATCGAGAAGAAGCTCTATCCCAACATCGACTTCTATTCCGGCATCACGCTGAAGGCGATGGGTTTCCCGACCTCGATGTTCACCGTGCTGTTCGCGGTCGCGCGCACCGTCGGCTGGATCGCGCAGTGGAAAGAGATGATCGACGATCCCGCGCAAAAAATTGGCCGCCCGCGCCAGCTCTACACCGGCGCGCCGCAGCGCGACTATTTGCCGGTGGGCAATCGCTGAGCCTAGCCCGGCCGCGTCATGGCGGCCGGATCGACCCAGGCGTCGAAATCCTGCGCGCTGACGAGCCCGAGCGAAATCGCCGCCTCGCGCAAGGTCGTGTTCTCCGCCAGCGCCTTTTTCGCGATTTTACCCGCATTGTCGTAGCCGACATGCGGGTTGAGCGCGGTAACGAGCATCAGATTGCTCTCCAGATGCCGCGCAATGGCCGCCCGGTTCGGCTCGATCCCGGCGGCGCAGAAGCGATTGAACGCCGCCATCGCGTCGCCGAGCAGAGCAAGGCTTTCCAGCACATTGTGCGCCATCACCGGCTTGTAGACATTGAGCTGGAAATTGCCTTGTGATCCCGCGAAAGCCACCGCCGCGTCGTTGCCGAAGACCTGCACGCAGACCATCGTCAACGCCTCGCATTGCGTCGGGTTGACCTTGCCCGGCATGATCGAGGAGCCG